>NZ_JBEZFO010000012.1:0-219983 GCF_040649495.1 Micromonospora sp. NPDC048947 | reverse complement strand
CGACAACTGACCAGGACGCCGGCGGCCGTCGGGGCGACACGCCCCGACGGCCGCCTCGGCTTGCCTGCCGTCTGTCCCTGGAAGGGGTCGCACGAACTGCGGTTCCGGGAGACCCGTGACAATCTCAGCCGCGGCCGGTCAGGGGGGTCACCGATCGGTCCGTGCCGTCGTAGCTGCGGGCGGCGGCGAAGTCGCCCGTCGGGCGCTGCCCACCGGCGACGGCACGAGCCAACCGCAGGTCCGCGTTGCGGAACCGCAGGGCCAGGCTCAGGTGCGGCACCCACGCGTCGGGCGCGTGCCACGGGCGGTGTCCTTCGGCCTCGGCGAGAACGTCCCAGACGGCGGCGTGCAGCGCGGTCAGCGACTCGGTGGGTCGGACGAGCCAGACCAGTGGGGCGCTGCCGTCGAGGACGACGACCCGGTCGAGCGTCACCGGCACCGGCAGCGCGGCGTCGAACAGCTCGGCCAGGCGGTGCTCGACCCCCGGCGGGAACTCGTCGACGGCGGCGAGGGTGAGGTGCGGCCGGTTGGTCGGGTGGATGTTGCGGGCCAGGCTGGGCAACCCGGCGGCGGCCAGCCGACCCCAGACCGCCCGGACCGCGACCTCCAGGCCGGGCGAGCAGACCAGTTCCACGGTACGCACGCGCCCACGCTAGCCGGCGGCCCTCCTGCTCGGCGGACGTCACCGAAGTCAGAGCCAGCCGTTGTCCCGTGCGGTGCGCACCGCCTCGGCCCGGTCGGCGGCGCCGAGCTTCTGCACGGCGGCGGAGAGGTGGTTGCGCACGGTTCCGGTGGACAGGTGTACCCGACGGGCGATCACCGCGACCGGGGCACCCACCTCCACCAGCCGCAGCGTCTCCAGTTCCCGAGGGGTCAGCGGGCACGGGGGCAGGGTCAACGCGTCGGCGGCCAGCGACGGGTCGACGTAGCGCCCTCCGGCGTGCACCCGCCGGATCACGTCGGCGAGCGCCCCACCCGGCGAGCCCTTGGGCAGGAACCCTCGGGCGCCGGCGGTCAGCGCCTGGCGCAGGTGTCCGGGGCGACCGTGGCCGGTCAGCACGACCACAGCGCAGTCGGGTCGGACCCGGGTCAGCTCGGCGGCTACCGCGATGCCGTCCAGGCCGGGCATCTCCAGGTCCACCACTGCCACGTCCGGACGGTGCGCCAGCGCCGCGGTGACGGCCGTCTTCCCGTCGGCGGCGTGTGCCACCACCTCGATGTCCGGTTCCAGGGCGAGCAGCGCGGCGACGGCTACCCGGATCAGGTCCTCGTCGTCGGCGAGCAGGACGCGGATCACGACGGCGCCGGCACTATCGCTTCGAGGGTGAAGATCGCGTCCTCCCGGCGTACCCGCAACTCGCCCCCGGCAGCGGCGAGCCGGTCGGCCAGCCCGCGCAGGCCGTGACTGTGCGCGTCCGGGCCACTGTCGTCGGCGCCGTCGTTGGCCACCGTCATCCTGGCCACGTCATCCTCCCGATCGATGCGGATCCGGCACCAGTCGGCCCGGCTGTGCCGCAGCACGTTGGTGCTCGCCTCGCGCAGCACCGCCGCCAGCTCGATGGCGGCCGGCTGCGGCAGGTCCGCCGGCAGTGGCAGAACCGTGCACCGCACCCCGCAGGAGCGCAGCACCCCCACCACCGCCGTGAGCTGTTCGTCGAGGTCGACGGCCCGGTAGCCGTGCACGGTCTCCCGTACCTCGCTCAGCGCGGAGGCGGCCAACCGTTGCACCTCGGCGGCTTCCCGTCCGGCCCGTTCCGGGTCGACCGGGGCGAGCCGGGCGGCGAGTTCGGCCTTCAACGCGATCACCGTGAGGGTGTGCCCCAGGACGTCGTGCACGTCGCGGGCGAAGCGCAGCCGCTCCTCGGCGGCGGCCAGCCGGGCCTGGGCGGCCTGACCCTGACGGGCCTCCACGAGCAGGTCCCAGAACCAGACCTGGAACCCGTTGACGGCGGCCACTGCCGCGCCGATCCCACCGGTCACGGCGAGGTGGCGCGGAACGGAACCGCCGGTCCACCAGGCGACCGCGACCGCCACCGCCAGGACGCCGACAGCGACCGCCAGCGCGGCCCGCCAGCGCACCAGAAGCGGCGTCATGCCGATCAGCGCCGCACCGAGCCAGGCCCAGGTCGGCCACCTGCCGGCCGCGACCGGACCCACCAGCGGAACTGTCAGCACCGCCACCCCGACCAGGCTCAGCTCCGCCCGACGCCGCCAGCGCGGGTCGAGCCACGGCGTCACGGCCGCGTACAGCACGACGGTCTGGGCGATCACGAAGGCGAGGATGCCGAGCGCGCCGAGTGTCACCCGGCCCGGTTCGGGCTCGCGGGTCAGGCCGACCGCCGGTAGTAGAACGCTCGCCCAGACGCCGGTGGCCAGCGACACCAGCGTCGCCCGCCGGGCGCGGCGCAACCGGCGGTCCGCCCGGGGAGTCACCGCGTCGCTCGCCACGCACCGATCCTAGGACCGCCCGGCGCGGGGTCCACCCGTGCGAACTGTCACGGTCGGGCCGTGCGGTCCGCACGGTTTTCCCGTGACGAACGGGTCTGCCGGCCACACCGGGGGCACCGGCAGGGTCGAGGCATGGAAAACACCCGGATGTACGCGGACAGCCTCACCGCCGTACCGTCGCCCCCGCCAGTGCCCACCGACGAGCCGGCCCCCTCGGCCCCGACACCGACCAGCGCGGCACCGACCGCCGCGGCGCCGGCCAGCAGCAGGCGGCGGCTGCTGTGGCATCTGGGCGAGATGGCCCTGGCGATGGTCGCCGGGATGCTGCTGCTCGGGCCGTTGTGGGACCTGACGGGCAGCGCTCTGGGCGTCGGCGACGCGCTGGCCCGGCCGGAGGTCGCCGCACTGGTGATGGCCACGAACATGACCGTCGGGATGACGGTGGGGATGCGCTACCGGGCGCACCGCTGGCACGCGGTCGGCGAGATGGCCGCAGCGATGTACGTTCCGTTCCTGCTGTTGATCGTGCCGTTTCGGGCCGGGCTGATCGACGCCGACGCGCTGCTGCTCGGCGGTCACCTGCTGATGATCCCCGCGATGGTCCTGGTGGCTCTCCGGCACCGACACGAGGCGCCGGCGCCGGTACGCCGACACCGGGTCGTGGCGGCGCTCGCCCACCGCTGGCCGGCCGGGTTGGCGCTGCTGCTGACCGTGGACATGTGGGTCGACCCGAGCGTGCTCAGCCCGTGGACGATGCTGGTGCTGCCCGGCGGCTACCTGCTGATCGGCGTGGCCCGCCGCACGCTGGGCGGGCGGGGCGTGCTCGCCACCCAACTCGCCGGTCTGGCCGGCTGGGCCGCCCTGACGCTGGTCGCGGTGAAGGCCGGCGGGCGGACCGCCGACTGGCTGGTGGCGCTCGGGTGGTTGGCGCACGCCGGCTGGGACGTGGTGCACCACCGCAACCGTCGGGTGGTGCCGCGCGGCTACGCCGAGTTCTGCGTGGTGCTCGACGTGGCCCTCGCCGCGGTGATGGTGCTGGCCATCCTGACCACCGACGCCTGATCGAGGCCGCCGTCGGGGTCGCGGAACAGCCGCAGCACGGGCTCGGGGACAGCTCTTGTGGCGGTCGGCGCAGCGGCTCGGACGGCGTAATGAAAGGCTTGGCACATGAGTTCCGCACCTGCACAGCACGACGCACCGATTGACGCACCGATTGACGCCACCCCCGACGGCACCGACGAGGTGAGCGCCTTCACCGAGCTCGGGCTCCGCGCCGAGCTGCTGGGCGCGCTCGCCGCCCTCGGGTACGAGGAGCCGACCCCCATCCAGCGGGAGGCTATCCCACCGCTGCTGGAGGGTCGGGACCTGCTGGGTCAGGCGGCCACCGGCACCGGCAAGACGGCTGCGTTCGCGCTGCCGCTGCTGAACCTCATGGCGGCGCACCGCCAGGGCGGCGACCCGGTGGCGCTGGTGCTGGTGCCGACCCGGGAGCTGGCGGTGCAGGTCTCCGAGGCGTTCCACCGCTACGGCAAGGACCTGGGCGCGCGGGTGCTGCCGATCTACGGTGGGCAGCCGATCGGGCGGCAGCTGCGGGCGCTGGACAGCGGTGTCGACGTGGTGGTGGCCACCCCCGGGCGGGCCCTCGACCACATCGCCCGGGGCACCCTGCGCCTGGGCGGCCTCGCCACGGTGGTGCTCGACGAGGCCGACGAGATGCTCGACATGGGCTTCGCCGAGGACATCGAGGCGATCCTGGAGCACGCTCCGAGGCAGCGTCAGACGGTGCTCTTCTCGGCCACCATGCCCTCGCGCATCGACGGGATGGCCCGCCAGCACCTGCGCGAACCGGTCCGGATCGAGATCGGCCGGGAGCAGCAGGTCGCGGGTGAGGCGCCCCGGGTGCGGCAGAGCGCGTACATCGTGACCCGGGCGCACAAGCCGGCCGCGTTGGGTCGTGTGCTGGACGTGGAGTCCCCGACCGCGGCGATCGTGTTCTGCCGCAGCCGGGAAGAGGTCGACCGACTGACCGAGACGATGAACGGTCGCGGCTACCGCTCCGAGGCGTTGCACGGTGGCATGAGCCAGGAGCAGCGCGACCGGGTCATGGGCCGGCTGCGGGCCGGCACCGCCGACCTGCTGGTGGCGACCGACGTCGCGGCCCGTGGGCTGGACGTCGAGCAGCTCACCCACGTGGTCAACTACGACGTGCCGTCCGCCCCCGAGTCGTACGTGCACCGGATCGGCCGGGTGGGTCGGGCTGGCCGCGAGGGCGTGGCGATCACCCTCGCCGAGCCGCGTGAGCACCGGATGCTCAAGACCATCGAGCGGGTGACCGGCCAGCGGATCACCATCGACAAGATTCCCACCGTGGCCGACATGCGGACCCGGCGGCTGGAGCTGACCCAGGCGGCCCTGCGGGAGAGCCTGCTGGAGGACGATCTCGACCCGTTCCGGGTGATCGTGGAGACGCTGACCGACGAGTTCGACCTGATGGAGGTCGCCCTCGCCGCGGTGAAGCTGGCCCACGAGGTGACGTCGCCGGGCTCCGACGACGAGGAGGAGATCCCGCAGGTTCCGGTCCGTGGGCCGCGCGAGGGCCGACCGGAGGCCGGCGGCCGGGGCAGCGACCGGCGGGGCGGGGGCCGGCCGCGCTCCGGCGGTGGCAACACCGTCCAGGTCTTCGTCGGCCTGGGTCGACGCGCCGGGGTGCGCCCGCAGGATCTGGTCGGCGCGATCACCGGGGAGACCGGGATCCGTGGTCGGGACATCGGTTCGATCGAGATCGCCGACCGGTTCTCACTGGTGGAGGTGCCGCAGGGGGTGGCCGACGAGGTCATCTCCGGGTTGCGCTCCAGCACGATCAAGGGCCGCAAGGCCACTGTGCGCCGCGACCGCGGCGGCGACGAGCGCTGAACACGCCGTCGGCGACCGCCGGAGTACGACGGTCGCCGACGACATGGCCCGGCGAGGCGGCGGGAGAAGCGTGAACCCTCGCCGCCCGCCGGTGTCAGCCGATGTTCGCGTTGAGCACGTTGTTGGCCCCGGCCAGCGACGCGCCACCGGAGCGGTGGTCGTACGCCCGCATCACGTTGTTGCTGACGATCCAGTTGTTGCTGGTGCCGACCGTCATGATCGGTCGGTCCTGGCGGCGGGGCGTCGCGTCGTCGTAGAACTGGTTGCCGATCACCTGGCACATGTCGGCGTCACGGCCGAGGATCCCGTTCGCGCCGTTGTCGTGGATGTCGAGCCCCATGATCCGGGTACGTCCGGATGAGGAGACCTCGATGCCGTTGGTGGCGTTGCGCCACAGCCGGCCGCCGATGAACTGGGTCCCCCAGACCTGCCGCAGGTCGGCGCCACTTCCGGTGCCACTCGTGCCGTTCGACTCCAGGTAGACGTTCTGGAAGATGTTCCGATGGGCGGGTTCCCGCAGTTCCACGCCGTTGCCCCGGCAACCCCAGACATGCAGGTTGTCGAAGAAGCAGGCGCTGTCGAGCAGCCGTATCCCGGTCTGGCACTCACCGACCCAGACGTTGAGGAACTCGTTGTCGTACGCGACCTTGTTCACCAGGATGCCGACGCCGAGGCAGTCCTCGATGTTGATATCAGTGATCTTGTTGGCGTGGGCGCTGTTCTCTGCGTCAGTGCCGAGGAACTCGATGGCGTGGCTGCCCGAGTTGCCGAAGTGCAGGTGGTGGAAGGTCGACCGGGGGCCACGGACGGTCAACAGCACGTTGGAGGTCCGCATGCCGTAGAAGTGCACGTTGGAGATCTGGTTGTACTTACCGCTCGAGACCAGACGACCGGTGTAGCCCGGGGCCGGCTGGATGATCGCCGCGCCGATGTTCTCGCCGGTCCAGGTCACACTCGTCGGGAAGCGGATCTCCGATCCGAGACCGAGTGCGCCAACCGGTTGGAAGATCTCCCCGCCACCGGCCGGCAGCAGGTTCAGCGCGGTGGTGACCTTGTCCGACTCGTCACTGCCGTCGAGCCGGCAGCCGATCCGGGGGTCCCGGAGGCTGAGCGGGGCCTCCCGCACTGTCGTGACGGGCGGCGATCCCGCCTGTTCGGCTCCGGCGAGGGTGGCCACCGTCGTCGCCACCGCGGCGCCCGCCCCGCCGGCGAAGAGCACCCGCCGTCCCAACCGTCGGCCCGGTGGATCTGACCGTTGTGGCGCTGCCGGCGGTACCGCACCAGGTGCGCTCACGATCGGTTCCATACCTCTCCCCCGTTGAGTGCCACCTCGGCCGGCGGGCAGACTCTACTGTGCATTGTCGCGTGCTGGCCGACCCGGATCAGAGGGCGTACGGGCCGAAACGACCCCAGGCCACCACTGCGGCGAGGACGAGCAGCACAGCGCAGGTGACCGCGCCCTGGATCTCGGTGCGGCGTCCCTCCTGGGTGGTCTGCTGCTGACGGGCGCGCAGGTGCACCAGGAGGCCGCCGATCATGACGATGACCAGCCCGACGGCGGCGAGCGGGGTGAGCACCGTGGCGATGCCGGTGGCAGCGGGCAGCACGAGCCCGGCGGCCGCCAGCAACTCGACAGCGCCGAGCGCCTTGACCTGTGACGGCGGCACCGGGTCCACCCACCGCATCACGTCGCGCAACTTCTCCTTGGGCTGGCTCAGCTTGGCCAGTCCGACGCCGGCGAAGACGGCGGCGAGCAGGATCTGAATGATCCAGAGCACCACGTTCACGGGGTTCCTCCAGGGGGCCGCCTGGCGGCGGAGAGGTGGTTGACGGTGCAGACGAGACAGTAGACCTTCCCCCGCGTACCGAAAGGGCCCCCGCCGTCGGAAGACGGCGGGGGCCCGGATGGTCGGAGCGTCAGACCGCGAAGAGCGCCGGACCGTCAAGCGTCTTCACGTCGGCCGGGCGCAGCGCCAGGGCGAGCACGTCGGCCACGTCGGCCAGGGTGTGCACTGTCAGCGCTTCGCGCACCTCGGTCGGCAGGTCGTCCAGGTCGGGCTCGTTGCGCGCCGGGATGATCACCTCGGTGAGGCCGGCCCGGTGCGCGGCGAGCAGCTTCTGCTTCACCCCGCCGATCGGCAGCACCCGACCGGAGAGTGTCACCTCACCGGTCATCCCGAACTCGGGGCGGACCGGGCGACCGGTGACCAGCGACGCCAGGGCCGTGACCATGGTGATGCCGGCGCTCGGACCGTCCTTGGGCACCGCGCCCGCCGGGAAGTGGACGTGGATCCGGCGTCCCGCGAGAGCGTTCGGGTCGATGCCGAACCGCCGCCCGTTGGAGCGCAGGTAGGAGAGCGCGATCTGCGCCGACTCCTTCATCACGTCACCGAGCTGGCCGGTCAGGGTCAGCCCCGGCTCACCCTCCATGCTGGTCGCCTCGATGAAGAGCACGTCCCCACCGGCGCCGGTGACGGCCAGTCCGGTGGCCACGCCGGGCACCGCGGTGCGCTCGGCCGATTCCGGTGTGAACTTCGGCCTACCCAGGTAACCGGTGAGGTTGTCGGTGCCCACGCGGGCCGGCGTCGGGTCCGTCGCCAGCGTCACCGCCACCTTGCGCAGGATCTTGGCCAGGGCCCGCTCAAGCTGCCGGACGCCGGCCTCCCGGGTGTACTCCCCCGCGATCAACGCGAGAGCCTCGTCGGCGACGCTGACCTCGTCGACTGTCAGCCCGGCCCGCTCCCGCTGCCGGGGCAGCAGGTGGTCGCGGGCGATGGCGACCTTCTCGTCCTCGGTGTACCCGTCCAGGGTGACCAGCTCCATCCGGTCCAGCAGGGGGCCGGGGATGGACTCCACCACGTTGGCGGTGGCCAGGAAGAGCACGTCGGACAGGTCGAGGTCGACCTCCAGGTAGTGATCCCGGAAGGTGTGGTTCTGCGCCGGGTCGAGCACCTCCAGCAGGGCGGCGGCCGGGTCACCGGCGTAGCCGGCGGCCAGCTTGTCCACCTCGTCGAGAAGCACTACCGGGTTCATCGAACCGGCCTCGCGCAGCGCGCGGACGATCCGACCGGGCAGCGCCCCCACGTAGGTGCGCCGGTGCCCGCGGATCTCCGCCTCGTCGCGGACACCGCCGAGCGAGACCCGGACGAAGTTGCGCCCGAGCGCCCGCGCCACGGACTCGCCGAGGCTGGTCTTACCCACCCCGGGAGGACCGGCGAGGGCGAGCACCGCACCGGAGCCGCGACCGCCGACCACACCGAGGTTGCGCTCGGCACGCCGGTTACGCACCGCCAGGTATTCCAGGATGCGGTCCTTCACGTCGGACAGGCCGGCGTGGTCGGCGTCGAGCACCGCCCGGGCCGCGGCCAGGTCGGTGTTGTCCTCGGTACGCGTGCCCCACGGCATCTCGAGCACGGTGTCCAGCCAGGTACGGATCCAGCCCGCCTCCGGGGAGGCGTCGCTGGCCCGCTCCAGCTTGCCGACCTCGCGCATGGCCGCCTCGCGTACCTTCTCCGGCAGCTCGGCGGACTCGACGCGGGACCGGTAGTCGGCGGAGCCGTCCGGCTCGTCCTCGCCCAGCTCCTTGCGGATCGCGGCGAGCTGCTGGCGCAGCAGGAACTCGCGCTGGGACTTCTCCAGCCCTTCGCGGACGTCACTGTTGATCTGCTCGGTGACCTCCTGCTCGGCCAGGTAGTCCTTCACCCAGCCGACAAGCAGCTCCAGCCGGGCGGTGACGTCCGGCGCGGCGAGCAGCTCGGTCTTCTGCTCCAGCGTCAGCCAGGGCGCGTAACCGGCCGAGTCGGCCAGCTCGGAGAGGTCGGTCATCCGCTCCACCGCGTCGATGACCTGCCAGGCGCCCCGCTGCTGGAGCACGGAGGTCACCAGGGCGCGGTACTCGCGGGCGAGTTCCCGGGCCCGACCGGCGTGGGCGGGTTCGTCGAGTTCAGTCGCCTCGACCCAGAGGGCAGCGCCGGGGCCGGGCACGCCGGAGCCGATCCGGGCCCGGGACAGGCCACGGATCACGGCGGCGGGCTCACCCTCGGGCAGCCTGCCGACCTTCTCGATGGTGGCGACCACGCCCACCGGGCCGTACTCGCCGTCGATGCGCGGCACGGCCAGCAGCTTGCGGTCGCCGGTCGCGCGCGCCGCGTCGATCGCGGCCTGGGTGGTGGGGTCGAGGGTCACCGGGATGACCATGCCGGGCAGCAGTACGGCGTCGGCCAGGGGAAGTACCGGAAGAGTTGCCATCGAACACCTCGCGTTGAGTTGAGCGTGTCTCACTCAAGTAACAAAGCGTTCCCCTTGTTCCGGCCTGTGACCCAGACCACTCCTGTGCCCGGTCCGTCGGGTCGCCCGGGACCGGCGGACGACCCGACGAGGCACATCAGGTGAGCTTGCTCTTCACCGTGTTCACCACCGAGCCGGCCACCCCCGGGTTGGTGCCGTAGAGGCGGGGGTCACCCGGCGGCAGCACCGGTTCCGGCGCATTCGCCCGCGGGTTGTCGTCGTACCGGAACTCGCCCTTGCCGTCCGGCGACGGCCCGGACGCCCAGCGCCCCTGGGCGGCGTCGGTGCCCGAGGAGAAACCCAGGTAGGTGTAGCCGTACTCCTCAGTGAACTCGCCCGAGTCCGGGAAGGCCTCCGGCACCGGCATCTCCTCCAGCCCGTCCTCCTTGAGCTGCTCGATCGCCGCCAGCCACATGTTCTGGTGCATCGTGTCGCGGGCCAACAGGAAGCGCAGCATCTGCTTGACGCCCGGGTCGTCGGTCATGTGGAACAACCGGGCGACCTGGAGCCGACCCTGCGCCTCGGCGGTGACGTTGAGCTGGAAATCGGCCAACAGATTGCCGCTGGCGGTGATGAACGCGCCGTTCCAGGGCACCCCGTTGGAGTCGGCGGGCAGGGCCCCACCACCGCCGTGGATGAAGTGCGCCGGGTTCTCACCGGCGTAGGTCGCGGCACCTCCGGGGTCCTCCGCGATCCCCTCGGTCAGCGACAGCGGCGCGTTATCCAACAGCCGGGTGATCATCGTGACGATCATCTCGACGTGGCCCATCTCCTCCGTGCCGACGTCGAGCAGCAGGTCCTTGTACTTGCCGGGCAGCCGGCAGTTCCAACCCTGGAAGAGATACTGGTTGGCGACCGTCATCTCGCCCCACTTGCCGCCCAGCACCTCCTGCAACCGGCGGGCGAACGCCGCGTCCGGGCCGTCCGGCTTGGCTTCGAACTGCAGATCCTTGACGTGGCTGAACATCCAACCTCCTCGGTACCGACAACAGGTAGCGAGGCCGTTCCCGCCTCGCTGACCCGAGCGGGCCAACCCGTGTCCCGCCCGGGTCAGCGCACCGGGCGTCCCATCGGCAGCAGCACCTCCAGCGCCACTCCACGCGGCCGCAGCCGGTGCGCCCGCAACGCTCCCCCGTCCGTCGCGACGAGCTGCCGCGCGATCCACAGGCCCAGACCGGACATCCCGACGGCGGGCGCCGGACGTCGCAGCGCGACCAGCAACGCGTCGTCGACCCGACCCTCGTCGGTGACCAGGATGCTCAGGCTGGGGCCGCGCACTGTGGCGTAGAGCCCGACCTGCCCGTCCGGCGGCCCGTGCCGCAACGCGTTCTGCACCAGGTTGACCAGCACCTGTCGGGTACGTCCGGCCGCCACCGGGCAGGAGGCCGCCCGCCGGGTGGCTCGCGCCCGCCGACGGCCCACCGGCACCAGCGCGGCGGCCTCCCGCAGGATGCCCGACAGCGCGACGGCCGGCTCCGGCTGCGCGGTCGGCGTCAGCACTGCGGTGCCGGCGGTCGCGTCGCGCAGCAGGCTCTGCAGGTGGGCGGCCTGGTCGCGGGCCAGCTCACTGAGCGCCCGCCGGTCGTCCCCGGTCAGCTCGCGACGGTCGTCGGCCAGCGCGCGGGTCAGCGACGTCAGGGTGCTGATCGGCGTACGAAACTCGTGGCACAACACCCGCAGCAGCAACTCCGAATCGGCCGCCGTCGGCCGTCGCTCGCCGGGTGTCGGCTCAATGGGGCGCAACCCTCGCAGCAGGTCCCGCAAACCGTGCCGTACGCGCATGCACCCGACTCCTCTCGTTCGGTGCGAACCCGCATGATCGGTACCCGCTGGGGAACGGCGCAGACATGCCGGGAGCCTCCACCTTGCGACTCGTCGTCGTGGACGATCACCCCCTTTTCGTCCGCGGCCTGGAGTTGCTGCTCCCGATCACCACAAACGGCCGCGCCGAGGTGGTCGCCTCGACCGGCGACGCCGCCGCGGCAGCGGCCCTGGTCAGCAACTACTGCCCCGACCTGGCCCTGGTCGACCTGCACATGCCGCCGCCCGGCGGTATCCGGGCGGTGGCCGCGATCCGGCGGACCACCCCACGGGTACGGGTGGTCGCGATGTCCGGCTCCACCGACCCCGGGCCGGCGGTGGAGGCGCTGCGGGCCGGCGCCGAGGGTTTCCTGCCCAAGACCAGCGAAGCGGAGGAACTACTGCCCCCACTGCTGGCGATCCTCGACGGCTGGGCGGTGCTGCCGGCCGAACTGCTGCGCGCCATGCTGCGGCCCACGCGCCCCGCGCCCGTCGACCTCGACAGCGAGGAACGGAGGCTGCTGCGGGCGATCGCCGCCGGCCGCAGCACCGTCGACATCGCCGAAGAACTGCACGTCTCCGAACGGACGGTGAAACGGATGACCGCCACGTTGCTACGCAAGTTGCGGGTCTCGAACCGGGCCGAGGCGGCTGCCGTCGCCGGCCACAGCGGCATCCTCGGGGAATGAAGCTCCGGCACCGAACCGATTCACGGTTTTGCTCGGTAACGGAATCGCGACGCGCCGAATGAATGGAAGGCATATTGTTGCGGATTACCGGGGTGGTAGGTCAGACTTTGGACACATCCCGCCGCACACAGGGAGTAATCGGCAATGGCGAGAAAAGTAATCACGGTTCTGACCGACGACCTCGACGGTGGGAAGGCCGACCGGACGGTCGAGTTCAGCCTCGACGGCGTGGCCTACACGATCGATGTCTCCGACGAGAATGCCGGCGTCCTGCGCAAGGCGCTCGATCCGTACATCAATGCGGGTCGGCGGATCGGGCGCGGCCCGGTGGAGAGCGCCCGTTCCGTCCGACGGCCGGGACGACCCACCGGTGCGGGAATGGATCGGGAGCAGAACCGGGCCATCCGGGAATGGGCCGTCAAGAACGGCTACAAGATTTCCGAGCGCGGCCGCATCCCGGTTGAGGTCGTCGAGGCGTACAAGAGCCGCTGACGCGACTCGACGGGGCCCCGCCGGAAACGGCGGGGCCCCGTCGTTTTGTCAGGGCTCCCGAAGCGATGCGGCGGCCGGCCACCCCGGGCTGTCGCCCCGGGTGGCCGGCCGCCGTTGGTACGTCAGGTCAGTTGACGTCGATGCGCACCGAGTCGAAGGCGGGGGTCTGGTTGGCCCGCTCCATCATCGGCAGGCGGTGCGAGCCGTCACCGGCCCAGACCGAGCACTGGGCGGTGCCGGACTCCGGCAGGCCCGGAATCTGGATCGTCACCTCGTCGGGCTGGGCGCCGCCGCGGCCGTCCTCCGTCGCGACGAAGAACGCGGGCACCTCCTGCGGCTCCGGCGGAGCGGTCAGGCTGTCCAGCATCCGGCAGGCGGTGTGGAAGTGACCGCGGACCAGGCCCTGGTCGTTGAGGAGCGAGCTCTCCACGTAGTAGCCACCCTGACCGGCGGCCAGGAAGCGGTCCCGGACCAGGTTGCGGGTGCTGACCCGCAGGGTGAAGGGCTGGTTCTGCCCGACCTGCTCGGGGAACTGGGTGATCAGCAGCGACGGGTTGTTGGCCGCCGCGCCGACCTCACCGAACTCGGTGCTCACGCAACGGTTGCCGTTCTGGAAACCGTCGTGCGGCTGGAGCCGGCTCTCCTCGCAGTCGTTGGCGAGCACGCCGAGCCCGGCGCCGGGCGCGGTGCCGCCACCGTTGTTGCCGCCACCGTTGTTGCCGCCACCGTTGTTACCACCGCCGTTGTTGCCGCCACCGTTGTTGCCGCCACCGGGGGTGGTGGTCGGCGTGCTGCCGCCGCCGTTGTTGCCGCCCGTGCCGCCGGTGGGCTGCACCTGGCACTCGGCGAGCTGCGCGAGGCCCTGCGGCCGGGGTCCGACCCGGTCGATGGCGGTCGTGATCCGGTCCAGCACGGCGCGGCGCTTGCCGGCCAACGGCTGGAGGATCGCGCTGCGGATGAACGCCTCACCCTTGTTGCCCTCGGCGGCGAGCCGGCGGTCCGCCTCGGCGATCTGGGTCTGCAACTGGGCGAGGTTGCGGTCCACCTCGGCGCGCGCCCGGTTCGGCACCTGCGGCAGCTTGGCCGCCACGTCCGGACAGGCGATCGCCGTGCCGGTGCCCACCGTGCCGTCCTTGCCGTCCTCGCACTCGGGGACCGACTGCTGTCCGTCACCCCAGTGATTACGCACCCACCGACCGTTCTGCCAGGTCCGGCTGGTCGAGCCACCGGTCGGCGCGGTCGCGCCGGGGCTCGGCTCCACGCACTGCCCGGAAGCCGGACGTGGCTTATTTGTCCGCCGGTCCTGGGCCGACGAAATCTGAGTCACGGCGACAACTCCGCCGAAGACCGCGAGCGTGCCGACAACTGCCAGCAGACGCTTGCTCCGCGCGTTGCCGGAAGGCCGGCGCGCCCGAGTGGACCTGCGCATCGAATTGCTCTCCTTCTCGATCCGGTAGTGGATTTCTGCCCTCGGCGGACCGACGGATGTGAGGTGGCACGCCGCGGTGGCGACCCACCGTGACCTACCCGGTAATGCGTCGATGGCCGACGATGCCCTTTCCGCACCGTCTCCCGCGCCCGGTGGACGCGGATGGGGAGATCCTGTTCATTCGCGCAGGAGTACGGGGCTGCGGCCGGGAAGGTTCAACAGACGCACAGGAAATTGCCGCGACCCGACACGGAGCCGGTGCGGAGCAGGGAGCAGCAGGTGAGACGGGCGCTGGTCAGTCGGCGCAGAGGTGGTCGAAGGCGAACCCGCCGACCAGTTCGTGGCGGCGCTGGCTCAACGCGGCGATCTGCGCGGTCCACTCGGCACGCGACAGCAGGTCGACGCCGACGTTCTCCCGCAGTCGTTCCCCCACGGCGACGGCGGCGAGATCCTCGGCCAGCCGGGCCGCGTCGATGCCGCAGGAGAAACGGTGTTCGGTCACCGAGACCTGCTCGATGAGGCACGCGTCGGGGCGTACCTGCACCCAACTCCACCCCTGTGCCGGCCCGTCCACCCAGCGCACGTGCAGTCCCCGCACGATCGGGTCGGCCACCTGCCCGGTCACGTACGCCTCGACCGCCGCCGCGCGGGTCAGCGCGCCGAGGTCGTTGACCGGGCCGGTACGCCCGTCCGGCAGCCGGCCCAGGATGTCCCGGAAGCCCACCGGCTGCGGTTCGGTCCCGGCGTCGGTGGCCCCGCCCGCGGCGTAGGCGCGCGCGTCGATCACGTACTCGACAAGGCGCCGGCCATGCTCGGCGGCGCTCAACGTGGGCGACCCGATCCGCAGAACCGGTAGGCCGACGGCCGCGCTCACGGCGTCCGTGAGTCGCTGCACGCGCTGCTCCGCCGAGCCGGGAGGCGGCACCGGGCCGATCTGCACGGCGACGACCGGACGGCCGGTGTCGGCGGTGTAGACAACAAAATCGAAGCTGGCGCGGCTCGCCGAGGTCCACTGGCTGCCGGTCACGCCGGATGGGCGGCCCTGGACCAGATCAGTGAGCCGGCGCGCCGCCAGGACCCTATGACCAGCGCGGCTGAGCAGCGCGTCGAGCCCCGCCTCGGCGGGCATCGCCCGCAGCCCACCGCGGTCGTCGCTCCCGATGCTCGTCATCTGCCTGATCCATCCGCCGGTCGGTCGAGCCGGGCCGAGTCTAGGTGGTCGATCATGGGCCACCGAGTTCTGATGTGACGGGGATCACAGTAGCGCCGACGTTCCAGGGCTGGCCCCCGGGTGTATCCAGCCACCGCCGGTACCGGACCGGCCCGGAGGTGACCATGTCGCGACAGCAGTTCGGCTTCCTCGCCGGGTTCCTCGCCGTGGCGGTCTGGGCGCTCGCCGGCGTCGGCGTGGCCGCCCTCGCCGTGCTCGCCGGCCTGCTCGGCTGGCTGGTCGTCCGGGTGCTCGACGGCGACCTCGCGGTGACCGGTCTCGGCGACCGCCGCGCCGACGCTCGGCGGCGCCGATGACCACCCGCCCGTCCGCGGGGACGAACCCCCGCACCGGGCTGGCCCCCGCGACGACCGGTCCGGAGCGCCGCCCGGCTGACACCGCGGAGGTCGCGCGGATCGCGGTGCAGGCGGCCAGCCTCGTGCCGGGCGTGTCCGTTGTCCGCCCGGCGGCGGTCCGCCTGGATGACCGGTCCGTCGGACTCGACCTGCACCTGATCACCTGGTACGGGCACAGCGTGCCGACGATCGCCGAGGCCGTCCGGGCGGTGGTCACCGACCGGGTGGCCGCCCAGACCGGCCTCAGCGTGGCGGTGGTGACAGTCACAGTGGACGACCTGCTCGTCCCCGGCGTCGACTCCTCCGGTGTCGGCACCGCCAGACCGGAGGACGGCTGAGATGCGCACCGTCAACCGGGTCGCCTCGTTGCTGCTGGCCACCGCTCTGCTCCTCGGTGGCGCGGCGGCGGCCGTCCAGGCGTTGCTGCTCACAGTGCGCCGACCGACACCGCTCGACACGAGCGGCTGGCTTGACGCGCTGAGCGACACCCGGTGGCGCGACCCCACCGTCCGGGCGGTGGCCGCCGGGGCTCTCCTCCTGGGCCTGGCCATTCTCGTAGCCCAGCTGCGCCGCTGGACGCCGGTCCGCCTGCGTGCCGACGAGCGCGACGGCTGGTACCTGCACCGGCGCTGTGTGGAACGGCGGCTCGCTGACGCCGCCAGCGCGGTGCCGGGCGTCCGCCGCGCCCGGGTCCGTGTCCGACGGCGGGGCGGCCAGTGGCGCCCCCGGGTCCGCGCGTCTGGCGACCCGGCGGCCCGAGCGGAGATCGAGTTCGCGGTGCACCAGGAGTTGCGCCACCTCACCGCACCCCGCCCCGCCCGGATCGACGTCCGGCTGCTGCCTCGGCGACGGCCGGCGTGACCAACGCCGGGCACCGACTGCTGTGGACGATCATCGCGCTGCTGCTTGTCGCGGGCGGCGCGGCGGCGCTGACGGCCAGCCTCGGCACGTTGCCCGGTGCTGACCCGGCGGCGGTGCTGCTCAGCGCCGAACTGGTCGACGAGTGGCGAACGGCCGCGCCGTGGAGCACCCTGGCCGCGGCCGTCGCCGGGGCGCTGTTCGCGCTGGCCGGGCAACGCCTGCTGGCCCGCGAACTGCGGGGCCCGGACGGCACGCTGCGCGGCACCCTCAGCCACCCCGGCCGCCGGCCGGGCCGGACCCGGCTGGCCACCGACGTTCTCGCCGACGCACTGGAACGCGACCTGACCGGCAACCCCGGGGTACGCCGGGCCCGGGTGGTGCTCACCGGCGCGCCACCGCACCCCGACGTGTGGATCCGCGTGGACCTCACCGCCGATGCGCCGACCGCCGGCGTACGCGAGCACGTTCGCGCCGCGGTCCGCCGATTCGCGGCCACTACCGACTGCCAGCCCGCGCACCTCGACGTGACCGCCCGCATCGAGCCCGGTCACCCCTGAGCTGACCTGGACCCGCGGGGCATGATCGGTGTCGGCGGCCCGGCGGCCCGACGGCCCAGCGGCTTGGCGGCTCGGCGGTTCAGCCAGCGGGTCGGCGGCGGGCGGCCAGGGTGCTGGCGCCGATGGAAACCGCCAGGGTCAGCAGCACCACGGCCAGGGTCAACCAGACCGGCAGCTTGCCCACCGGCGTCTCGGCGAGAATCAGCTTCAGCCCAGCGAAGGCCAGGAGCAGCGCCAACCCGTACCGCAGGTAGCCGAAGTGCCGCAGCAGGCCGGCGAGGCAGAAGTAGAGGCTGCGCAGCCCCAGGACGGCGAACGCGGTGGCCGTCCAGACCAGGAAGGTGTTTGTGGTGATGGCAAGGATCGCCGCCACCGAGTCGATGGCGAAGACCACGTCGGTGGCCTCGATGGCGACGAGCGCGACCAGCAGCAACGTCGCCACCCGTCGGCCGGCCACCCGGGCGGTGAACCGATCGCCGTGATAGCGGGCATCGGTGGGCACCAGCCGCCGGAACAGCCGGACCACCACATTCCGTTCCGGGTCGACGTCCGGCTTCCCGCGTACGGCCAGCCGCCAGCCGGTCCAGATCAGGAACCCGCCCAGCGCGAACCCGGCCCAGGTGAGCCGGTCCAGCAACTCGGCACCGGCGAAGATGAACAGCAGCCGGAAGACGAGCGCCCCCACGACACCCCAGAACAGCACCTTGTGCTGGTAGCCCGACGGCACCTTGAAGTAGCCGAAGAGCAGCGCGAAGACGAACACGTTGTCCACCGAGAGCGCCTTCTCCAGCAGGTAGCCGGAGAAGTACGCGATGGCCGGGTCACCGCCGAGGCCCCACCAGACGACCAGGCCGAACAGCAGACCCGCGCCGATCCAGACGGCGCTCCACTGCAGTGCCTCGCGGAGCTCGATCACGTGGTTGTCCCGGTGCAGGAGCACATCCACGGCGAGCAGCACCGCGATCACCGCGCCGACCGCCGCCCAGGCCCACAGCGGGACCGCGACCGTCGCCTCAGCCACCGACGCCCTCCGCATCGACCACCGCGCACCGCCCGTCCACCCAGGCCGGCCGGCCCTTTCCGAGCCTAGGTGAACGCCCGACCCGGCATCGGACGGTCGAACGAAGTCGGGTCGGTGCCCCACGACGACGATCTGAGCGCTACTCGACGAGCACAGCGCCTGCGATCCGGGGGGGGTCAAACGTCCCGGGCCGTTGCGGTCTGTCGGCCCTGCCGCCGAGAACGCCGTGGGCGTCCACTGGAGATGCCACCGGGAAGCGCGGTGCGAAGCTGAGAAGGGACGTGGAGACCATGATCGCGACGATCGAGCGGGTCACCGCCAAGAACACCGCTGCTAAGGCCGGCACCGCTCACGAGCGGGCCGTCCGGTACATCCTGGCCGGCACCCGGCTGGCACTCGGCTGGATCTTCCTCTGGGCCTTCATCGACAAGATGTTCGGCTTTGGGATGGCCACCGAGTCGAAGAACGCCTGGATCAACGGCGGTAGCCCCACCAAGGGATTCCTGACCTTCGGCGTGACCGGCCCGTTCAAGGATCTCTACGCCGGGATCGCCGGTGCCGCCTGGGCGGACTGGCTCTTCATGGTCGGCCTGGCCGGCATCGGTGTCGCGCTGCTGCTCGGCATCGGCATGCGGGTCGCCGCCGTGGCCGGTGGGCTGCTGCTGGTCATGATGTGGACCGCCGTCCTGCCTCCGGAGAACAACCCCTTCATGGACGACCACCTGATCTACGCGGCGGTGCTGGCGGTCCTGGCGCTGGTCAACGCCGGCGACACCTGGGGCCTGGGCCGGGTGTGGGCGGGGCTGCCGATCGTCCGGCGGACGCCCTGGCTGCGGTGAACACCGCACACCGCCTCGGCGGGCGTCACCAGCACTGGTGACGCCCGCCAGGGCGTCGCCCCACCGCCCGGGCCGGCAGCGCCACCGGGACCGCCTATGTGCGACCGGCGGACGGGCCCGCTGAGCAGGTTGCGGGTCCGCCGCACATCGGTGAGGGGTGATCCGGCAGGATCGACGGTGTCCGGACACATCACCCAACACGGCAGGAGATCCCCGCATGACCCAGGCAGCAGGCGCCCAGTCGGGCAAGCCCGAGGTTGGTCCGATCGAGGGTGCACCGCCGGCCGACCTCGTGATCGAGGACATCACCGTGGGCGACGGCCCGCAGGCCCAGCCGGGCCAACTGGTCAGCGTGCACTACGTTGGCGTGTCGCACTCCACCGGCGGCGAGTTCGACTCGTCGTGGAGTCGGGGCGAGGCGTTCGACTTTCCGCTCGGCGGCGGTCAGGTCATCGCCGGCTGGGACCAGGGCGTCGCCGGCATGCGCGTCGGCGGTCGCCGCCGTCTGATCATCCCGCCGCACCTGGGGTACGGCGACCGGGGTGCCGGCGGCGTCATCAAGCCGGGCGAGACGCTGGTCTTCGTCGTCGACCTGCTCGGCGTGAGCTGACCGATTGCCGGGGTCGCCGGCCCACGCCGGCGGCCCCGCGTCCGGGTGCGAGGGTGGGAGCCCACCTCGCCGTCGGGTCAGGCGGCCAGTTGCAGGTCCGTGGTCGCGAACGCCGGGCGACGCGCGGCCTCGATCGGCGAGGTCAGCTCCAGAATCGGCATCACGCGGTGCAGCCCGCTGACGCGCAACACCCGCGCCACCACCGGGCTCGGGTCGACCAGGACCAGCTCGCCACCCCGGGCCCGCACGCGCAGATGCGCGGCGAGCAGCGTGCGAACGCCGGCGGCGGAGAGCAGCCGCAGCCCGGACAAGTCCAGTTGAAGCACCGGGCGGGCCGGTGCGGACCACAGCGCGGACCGGAACGCGGACACCGTTGCGATGTCGATCTCGCCGGCCACCCGCACGAGGACCATCTGGTCACCCACGCTGACCTGCACGTCCAGCCGGTCGCTGTGCTCTTCCATGCCCAGAAATCTAGCCGCCACCACCGACATTTTCGCCAGTCCACGGAGTGATTCCGGGTACGCCCAGGGGCATACCCCGAGGTACCCCACCTCCCTCTCGGGGTGGAGTCAGGGGCCCGGGCGGCGCGCCGCGCGGGCGCGGAACCCGGGGGTCGGCCGGCATTCCGGTGGAGAATAGGTCGATGCTGATCCCCCGGCCCCGGCCGCCCCGGCTGATCCGCCCCGTCCGCGAGCCGGCGACCAGCCCTCCGGCGCTGGCCGGGCCATGGGCCCCCACCGACCGCCGACTCGACGAGGCCGAGTTGCTACCCCTCCCCGCGGGCGCCGTCGGCCCCGAGGACGTGCTGGTCGACGGCGCCGGGCGGGTGATCAGCGGCGACGAGGACGGTCGGCTCTGGTGGTGGCCTGTCGACGCGCGGGCCGGCACCCCACCCCACCTGCTGGCCGAGACCCGGGGCCGTCCGCTCGGCATCGAGCTGGACCGGTCCGGTGAGGCACTGGTGGTCTGCGACGCGTACCGCGGGTTGCTGCGGGTCACCCCGGACGGCGCGGTACGCGAACTGACCGGAACGGCGCCCCCGGTGCACCTGGCCAACAACGCGACGGTGGCCCGTGACGGCACCATCTACTTCACCGACAGCTCCGACCGGTTCCCGGTTTCGCACTGGAAGCGGGACCTGCTGGAGCACCGTCCCAACGGTCGGGTGCTGGCCCATCATCCGGGCAACGGCCGCACCGAGGTGGTGACCGACGGGCTGTACTTTCCCAACGGAATCGCGCTGACCCCGGACGAGTCCGCGCTGATGCTCGTGGAGACCAGCACCCACCGCCTGCTGCGGGTCGAGCTCAGCGGCGGCGTGCGGGTCCTCGCCGACCTGCCCGCGTACCCGGACAATCTCGCCTCGGTGGGTGACGGGACGTACTGGATCGCCCTGCCCAGCCCCCGGGTGCCGATCGCCGAACGGCTCCTGCCCCATCCGCGGCTGCGCCAGATCGCCGCCCTGCTGCCCGACGCGATGCAGCCGCAGCCACGCCGCTATGGGCTGGTCGCGCTGGTCGACGACGCGGGAACGGTCCGCCGGACGCTGCACGGTCCGAACGGGCACTACTCCATGATCACCGGGGTACGCCAGCACGGCGACCACCTCTGGCTGGGCAGCCTGACCGGGCCCGGGGTGGCCCGCGTACCCCTGGGGTGACGGGCGAGGGCCACGGGCGGCGACAGAGCCGGGCCCGCCGCGTACCCCTGGGGTGACGGGCGGCGACAGAGCCGGGCCGCCCGCGTACCTCTGAGGTGACGGGCGGCAGCAGGGCCGGGCCGCCGTCGTGGCGGGCCGACCCTGTGCTGCCGCACGTGGTGTGTCAGCGGCCGCTGACCGAGGGCGCCGGTGCTGGCGAACCGCCGGCCACCGCGCCCGGGTGCGCCGGGGCGACCGGCGCGGGCTTGAGCCCGGGCGGCACCGGCAGGGCGCTGCCCCGGGCGAACTCGTCCCAGCTCACGTTCCACGCGGTCCAGCCGTTGCCCGGCTGTAGCTCCACCTCGGTGCCCTTGACGGTGACCAGGTCACCCACCTGCGTCACCCCCATCAACCAGTCGGCCGCGGTGGCGGAGACGTTCGCGCAACCGTGCGAGACGTTGGTGCTGCCCTGGTCCCCCTCCGACCAGGGGGCGGAGTGGATGAACTCGCCACCCCAGGTGTAGCGCTGGGCGTCGTCGACGTCGACCACGTAGCCACCATTCGGCTCACCACGGGTGTCGAAGGTGACCCGCTCGTGCTTCTCCATGATCACCATCTTGCCGCTGGAACTCGGCGTGCTCGGCTTACCCAGGCTCACCGGGATCCGGCGGACCTGCTTGCCGTCGCGCAGCACTGTCATCTGCTTGGTGGCGTTGTCGATCTCCAGCGAGACCTGCCGTCCGATCTTGGAGGTCGCGGTCCGCTCGGCGTCGCCGACCAGATTCTTGCCGATCGGCAGACCCTCCAGGCCGGCCCGGACACTGATGGTGGTCCCCGGCTTCCAGAAATCGGGTGCCCGGTAATAGACCTGACTTCCATCCTCAAGCCACGACCAGGTGCCCGGTTGCGGTGGATTTGTCTTTACGAACAACCGCCGCTGGACATCCGCCCTGGCCTCTTTCGGAATTCCTGGGTCGAACGCCACCGTTACCGGCATCGCCGTGCCGTACGTCCGATTGCCGTTGAAATACAGGGTGCTGGTGATCTGCGGCTTGGTCGATTTGGCCATCGTCGTGAAGGTGGTGGTGCGGGTGGTGGTGGCACCGGAGTCACCGGTCGCTGTCACCTCGGCGGTGTAGGTCCGTCGTGGTTGCAGCGGAGCGTTCGGCACCCAGCCGGAGCCGTCCTCGCGCGGCTCGGCGTTCACCTGCTTGCCCTTGTCGTCGGTGAGGCGTACGCCGGTGACCCGCCCGCCCTTGACCACGGTGCCCACCTCGGCGCTGACCGGGACGTCCCGGGCCTTGTCCCCCGGCGTCACGGCGAGTTCCGGTGGGGCGGCGTGCTTCCTGGCCGAGCCGGTCGCCGAACCCCGGTCGACGGTGCACGCACCCAGGACGAGTGGTGCCGCTGCGATGGTTACCGCCAACAGCGTCATTCGCCGCCTAGACGTCATGTTTCAGTCCCCCCGTTTTCGACTTCCCTCCGCCACATTCTTGCCCGCTTGACGGGCCCATTCGCGGCATTCGGAAATAATCGGCCGCGCATTTATCGACGCATTTTCCGACAATGCTCCGCTTGGCCGAACAGGGGTTCAAGCGACCCGTGTCATGCGTTTCGCTCCGCTTGAGCGACCCAACGTCGACTGTCCGAATGGTGCGGTGGTGGCACCTGGGGGCCCGGTGCGCCCATGGTCGACTCGACTTCAAGAAAGTCGCGGTATCCCGGCCGCCCTGACACCGCGACTTCCGTGAACCCGAGTGGATCATGCGCCGGGCCGGGCCCGGGCGAGCCGCAGCGGGCCGAGCCGGCCGGATCGCGCGGCGTGGTGGCACGGGAAGTAGAAGGTCAGGCCGGGTGGCGCACCTCGTGGGCGGACTTTTGTCAGTTGAAGCGAAACTTCCGGCGAACGCGACAAAGCTTTGCCTTCGTCCGGGGGCAAGGGTAAGGTCTCGATCTAGATAGAGGGTTGCCCATTCGTCGATCAACTTGCCGCCACCTCTGCCGGGTCGCCGCGTTCCGCTCCCGATGGGTCCGGGCCGCACCCGCGCCGTCCCTCACCGTCCAGCCGGAGCCCGCCTCCGGCCGGTTCGGCGCGCCCGGCGGACGGCAGTCAGGTCGACCGCCGCCGACGGCGTACCAGCCGTCAGGAAGGGACCACCACCATGGATCAACAACTCAACCGACCGGGGCCGACACCGGCGTCCGAGCCGGTCAGCCGCCGTGGAGTGCTGCGCGCCGCGACCGTCTCCGCTGCCGCTGTCGGTGCCGCCGGCCTGCTCGGCGGCCCCGCCGTCGCCGCGCCCGCCGGCCAGGCCCAGGGCCGCCGCCGGGTGCCTGTGGACCGGATCAGCATTCAGCTCTACACGCTGCGTGATCAGCTCGCCGCCGACCTGCCCGGCACCCTGGACGCGCTGCGCCGGATCGGTTACCGGCGAGTCGAGCACGCCGGGTTCGTCGGACGCACCGCCGCAGAGTTCCGGGCCGCGCTCGACGAGGCCGGGCTGCGTTCCACCTCCGGTCACGTCGGCATCCCGCAGCCGTTCGACGCCGCCACCTGGGAGCAGGCCCTCGCCGACGCCAACGTGGTGGGCTGCAAGAAGATCGTCCACCCGTACTTCGGTCGGGACGCGAGCGGTCAGCCGATCCGGGACCCTGCCGTCTACCGGGCCCTGGCCCGGGACCTGAACCGCGCCGGTCGGCTCGCCGAACGCGCCGGGTTGGACTTCGGCTACCACAACCACCAGCTCGAGTTCGTGCCGCTGACCGGCGGCTCGACCGGGTTCGACATCCTCAGCTCGCAGACCGATTCCCGGCTGGTCCACTTCGAGCTCGACCTCTACTGGACCTGGCGTGGCGCCCACGACCCGGTCGACGTGATCCGGGCCAACCGCGGTCGGATCCGCCAGGTGCACGTCAAGGACCTCGACGTCGAGGGTGGTTTCGCCGACCTCGGCGACGGCGTCATCGACTTCGGCCGCATCTTCGCCCACGAGCGTGAGGCCGGCATCGAGGAGTACATCGTGGAGCGTGACGACGCGGGCACCGCGCCGCGCTCCCCCGCCGACGCCCTGGACACCGCTCGCGTCGGATTCGACTATCTCGCTTCACTTCGGTACTGAAACCACCCCGGGGGACTCACCTGATGAACAGGACCGCATACGCGTCCGCCCTGCTGTTGGTGACGGCCGGTCTGGCCGTACCACAGTCGGCAGCGTCCGCAGCGCCGGCCGCGCCGCCGGACAGCAGCTTCCAGAAAGTGACACTGAACGACTTCCCGGGCGAGCCGATGAGCCTCGCCGTCCTACCCGACCTGCGGGTGCTGCACACCTCCCGCACCGGTGAGGTCCGCATCCACGACCCGCGCACCGGGCTGAACACCCTCGCCGCCGACATTCCGGTGTACGAGCACGACGAGGAGGGGTTGCAGGGCGTCGCCATCGACCCGAACTTCGCCCAGAACAAGTGGGTGTACCTCTACTACTCGCCGCCGATGGACACTCCGGTGGACGACCCGGCGACACCCGGCGTCAACGAGGGGGACGCGCCGGAGACCGGCACCGAGGCGGACTGGCAGCGGTTCAAGGGCGCGCTGCGGCTGTCCCGGTTCAAGCTGGACGGGACGAAGCTGAACCTCGCCAGCGAGCAGCAGATCATCGACGTGCCGACCGACCGGGGCATCTGCTGCCACGTCGGCGGCCAGATCGACTTCGACAGCAAGGGCAACCTGTACCTGTCGACCGGCGACGACACCAACCCGTTCGCCTCCGACGGTTACATCCCGATCGACGAGCGGGCCGACCGCAACCCGGCGTACGACGCCCAGCGCACCGCGGCCAACACCAACGACCTGCGCGGCAAGCTGCTGCGGATCAAGGTGAAGGCCGGTGGTGGCTACACGGTGCCGGCCGGCAACCTGTTCAAGCCGGGCACCGCGCAGACCCGTCCGGAGATCTACGCGATGGGGCTGCGTAACGCGTTCCGGTTCGCCGTCGACAGGCGTACCGACGACGTGTACGTCGGCGACTACTCGCCGGACGCCTCCAACCCGAACCCGGAGCGCGGCCCGGCCGGTCACGGCCGGTGGATGCGCGTCGACAAGCCGGCGAACTACGGCTGGCCGTACTGCGTGACGCCGACGATCGCCTACCGCGACTACGACTTCGCCACCGGCGAGTCCGGCGCCAAGTTCAACTGCAAGCGCCCGGTCAACGACTCACCGCACAACACCGGCAAGCGCGTGCTGCCGCCGGTCGAGCAGCCGGAGGTCTGGTACGCGGCCGCCGCCTCGGCCGAGTTCCCGCAGTTGGGCACCGGCGGTATCGCTCCGATGGGCGGCCCGGCCTACGACTACGACGGGACCAGCACGTCGCGTACCCGCTGGCCGGCCTACTACGACGGGGTGCCGCTGTTCTACGAGTGGACCCGTGACTACATCAAGGAGTTCCGCCTGGACGAGGACGGCGACGTCGACGACATCCGTCCGGTGGCGCCGTCGCTGGTGGTGGACAACCCGATGGACATGGAGTTCGGCCCGGACGGCGCGCTCTACGTCCTGGAGTACGGCGACGGTTACTTCGCCGAGAACCCGGACGCCCAGCTGTCCCGGATCGACTTCGTCAGGGGCAACCGGACGCCGATCCCGAAGATCAGCGGCACCCCGACCGTTGGGCAGGCCCCGCTGACCGTCGCGTTCTCCAGCGCCGGCACGACCGACCCGGACGGTGACAAGCTCAGCTACGCGTGGGACTTCAACGCGGACGGTTCGGTGGACAGCACCAACCCGAACGCGAGCTGGACGTTCCCGGAGAACGGCTCGTACACGCCGACGTTGAAGGTCACCGACCGCACCGGACGGTCCGCCTCGGCGTCCCTGCCACTGGTGGTCGGGCCGACCGCGCCGGTCGTCGAGTTCGTCACCCCGGAGGCCGGGCAGCCGTTCCAGTTCGGGCAGACCGTCGCGTACGAGGTGAAGGTCACCGACGACCTGCCGGTGGACTGCTCCCGGGTGAAGGTCACCTATGTGCTCGGGCACGATGAGCACGGGCACCCGCTCTCCACCTCGACTGGTTGCTCCGGCACCATTCCCACCTTCCTGGACGGTGGGCACAGCGGCGCTGACAACCTGACCGCGGTGTTCGTCGCGGAGTACACCGACGCCCCGACCGACCCGGGCGTACCTCCGCAGTCCGCTTCGGCGACCGTGGTGCTGGACCCGACCCCGGTGGCTGGTCTGGCCGGCTGATCAGCTCAACCGAGACAGTGGCGGCGGCCGGATCCTTCCAGCCGCCGCCACACGTCGTTCAGCTCCCCGGTCTCACCGGGGCCCAGCGACGGGTGGCCGGTCAGCTCCAGTCGCTGTCCACGTGGTTGTCCCGCCATCGTCCGCCCACCGGCGGGGTGTCCAGTCGCATCCCCTCGTCGGCGTTGCCGGCCAGGTCGTTGTCCTCGACCCGGCAGTCCACGCAACTGCCCCGCTCGGTGATCCACAGCCCGTGCGTCTGGGTCGGGTTGTCGTGGTTGTCCCAGACCCTGTTGCCCCTGATGGTGGCCGAGTCGAAGGGCGCGTCGATGGTGATGCCGGCCCGCCGCGCGGGGGCGGGGTCCAGTTCGTACGCGCAGCCCGGCGGTGGCACGTCCCCGCTCCACGCGCTGAACGCGTCCGGGCGGACCGGGGCGAGGGTGAGTTCGTCGCCGCTGTTGGCGGCCACCGTGGCCACGGACCGACCGACCCGCAGGATCTTGCCCCGGTGCCCGTCGTGCGGCCAGTCAGCGGTCCGGTCCACCAGGCTCCGTTCGCTGTAGCGGACGGCCTCGCCCTTACCGCCGGCGGCCTGGGCATACTGCCTTCCGTTGTTGCGGATCCGGTTGTTGAGCAGCACGGCGTCGGTCATCTGGTGGTCGATGCGGACGGCGTCGAGGCCGTTGCCCCAGAACTCGTTGCTCTCGATCACCACGTCGCGGACCGGGCCCTGGTAACCGCGCCGGAGGTCGCGCGCGTGGTAGCCGTGCTGACCGTTTCCGCTGATCCGGTTGCCCCGGACGGTGTACGGGCCGGGGCTGTTGCCGATGCTGACCCCGTCCCGCAGGTTGCCGTCGATGACGCAGTCGGTGAGCAGCCCGCCCCGGCCGGCAACGGTCGAGGTGCCCTGCGACGACACGTCGAAGCCGGCTTCCAGGTTGCCGGTCATCGTGCAGGCGGACACGATCAGCCCGTCGGTGCCCCAGTCCGAGATGCCGAAGCGGTTGCCCTGGCTGTGGCAGCCGATGATGCGGTAGCCGCGCGGTGGCTCCCAGTAGTCTTTCTGCAACTCCAGGAAGATCCCGTTGGTGCCGTTGGCCAGGGCGGTGCAGTTGGCGATGGTCAGCCGCTCCTCCGGGCCCCACCCGCCGACGCCGATACCGATGCCGGCTCCGCCCATCTGCTCGCCGTTGTCGAGCCGGCCACAGCCGACCACCACGACGCCGTCGATCAGGGTGTCCTGGAGGAAGTCGCAGCCCAGCCCGCTGGCGGCGGTGTGGTGGATGTAGAGGTTGCGGAAGACGCCCCGCACCACGTACTGGAGGCCGAGGCCCTTGGCCAGGTAGTTGTACTCGGCCATGGCCACGCCGGAGCCGTCGATCTGGAAGTCGGCGAAGGTGCAGTCGGCGATGTGCCGGTCCCGGTCGGCGCCGTGCTGGAGTGTCGTCCAGAAGGCCAGCGGGGTGGGGTCGGCCCGGTTGCCCTCGTTGCTGAGCATGAACCGGGTCGCCGCCGGGCCGGCCCCGATCAGCGACACACCGCTGCGCCACACGGTGCCGGCGTCGCGGATCGAGTAGATGCCCGGCGGGCAGTAGATGACCCGAGCCCGTCCGTCCGAGGCGTACCCGGTGCCGAGGCGGTCCACGAGGGCGGCCAGCGCCGGCTGGTCGTTGGTCGCGCCGTCACCGGTGAGCCCGTACTCCAGCGCGTCGCAGTACAGCGGCGCGCCGGCCGAGGCGGGCCGTCGTACCCGGACCGAGTTCAGCAGCAGCTCGTTCGCCACGGCCACGGCGGGCTCCCTTCGACGCGTTCGGTGCGCTCCGGCGGGGCCGACTTCCCGGTGAGGCCGCCGGGAAACCCCGGCCCAGAGACAGGCCGGGAGCCCTTCGCCGGATGACACCGCCGGGGAGCCCCGGACGTGCGCCGGCCCCGGCGCCGCAGAGGCAGCGCCGGGGCCGAGGGGTACGCGTCAGACGGCGGCGATCAGCAGCGCCGGTCGTTCCACGCAGTAGGCTACGTGCCGCAGGAAGCCGCCGGCCACCCCGCCGTCGCAGACCCGGTGGTCGAAGGTGAGGCTGAGCTGGGTCACCTTGCGGACGGCGAGCTGCCCGTCGACCACCCACGGCTTGTCCACGATCCGCCCGACCCCGAGCAGGGCCGCCTCGGGGTGGTTGATGATCGGCGTGGAGCCGTCGACGCCGAACACCCCGTAGTTGTTCAGCGTGAAGGTGCCACCGGTCAGCCGGGCCGGGGGCAGGCTGCCGGCCCGCGCGGCGGCCGTGGTCGCCGCCAGTTCGGCGGCCAGCTCGGCGGTGGTGAGCCGCTGGGCGTCGCGCAGCACCGGCACCAGCAGACCCCGGTCGGTCTGCGCGGCGATGCCGAGGTGCACCCCGGCGGACTGGACGATGCGCTGCGCCTCGGTGTCGACCCGGGCGTTGAGCTGCGGGAACCGGCGCAGTCCGCTGAGGCAGATCCGGGCCAGCAGGGCGAGGATGCTCACCGGCGCGTCGGGAGTCGCCGCGTTGATCGCCGCGCGGGTCTCCAGCAGGCCGGTGGCGTCCACGTCGACCCAGATGGTCACCTCGGGGATCTCCCGCCGGCTGCGGGAGAGCTTGTCGGCGATCACCTTGCGGACGCCGGTCAGCGGGACGATGACGTCGCCGTCTCCGGCCGGGGCCGATCCGACCTGCGGGTTCGGCACGGCGGCGAGCCGGGCGGCGGGCGCGGTCAGCGCGGCCTCCACGTCGGCGCGGCGGATCACACCTCCGGGTCCGGTGCCCCGCACCGTGTCGAGGTCGACGCCGTGCTCACGGGCCAGCCGCCGCACGATCGGCGAGATGACAAGGGCCGCGGACGGCGGTGCCGGGTCACCGGACGCGGCAGCCGCGCCGGACGCGGCACCGGCAGCCGCGTCGGTGCCGCCGGTCGGGCCGGCGTCGGCCGGTTCGGGGGCCACCGCCAGGCGGGGCCGCCGCCGACGGCGGGTGGCGGTGCCGTGGCCGGTGCCGTACCCGATCAGCACGTTGCCGGATCCGGCCCGCTCCTCCTCGCGGTAGGTGGCGTGCCCGGCGGGCTCGTCGCCGCCGTCCAGCGGCGCGATGGTGATCAGCGGCTGGCCGACCGGGCGTACCTCACCGGCCGCGCCGTGCAGGGTGACCACCCGGCCGGCGTACGGGCAGGGCACGTCGACGACGGCCTTGGCGGTCTCCACCTCGACCACGCTCTGGTCGACGGTGACCACGTCACCCACGGCGACCCGCCACTCGACGATCTCGGCCTCGCTCAGCCCTTCGCCCAGGTCGGGCAGGAGGAAGACCTGCGTCCGTTCGACGGTGGTCATGCCGCCGCCCAACGCGCGTCCGGCTGGTCGTCCCACTGGAGGCGGGCCACCGCGTCGAGCACCCGGTCCACGCCGGGCAGGTGCGTGTGCTCCAGCATCGGCGCCGGGTACGGGATGTCCAGTCCGGCGACCCGCAGCACCGGGGCGTGCAGCGCGTGGAAGCAGCGCTCCTGCACCCGGGCGGCGATCTCCGCGCCGACGCCCGCGAAGCCGGGCGCCTCCTGGATCACCACGCACCGGCCGGTACGCCGGACCGAGGCGGTGATGGTCTCGTCGTCGAACGGCACGATGGTGCGCACGTCGACGACCTCCAGGTCCCACCCCTCCTCGTGGGCGGCCTCGGCGGCCTCCAGCGCGACCGGCACCGCCGGCCCGTACGCCACCAGTGTGGCGTCGCGTCCGGGGCGGCGCACGACGGCCCGGCCGAACGGCTCGTTGCGGGTCGGCAGGGACGCCTCGGCGCTGGAGAAGTAGAGCTTCTTGGGCTCCATGAAGACCACCGGGTCGGGGTCCTCGATGGCCTCGCGCAGCAGCGAGTACGCGTCGTCGACTGTCGCCGGGGTGACCACCTTCAGTCCCGGGGTGTGCGCGTAGTACGCCTCGGACGAGTCGCAGTGGTGCTCGACTCCGCCGATCCCGCCCGCGTACGGCACGCGGATGACGATCGGCACGCTCAGCGCGCCCCGGGTACGGTTGCGCAGCTTCGCCACGTGCGAGGCGATCTGTTCGAACGCCGGGTACGCGAACGCGTCGAACTGCATCTCGACCACCGGGCGCAGGCCGGACATGGCCATGCCGACGGCGAAGCCGACGATGCCGGCCTCGGCGAGGGGGGTGTCGAAGCAGCGGTTCTCGCCGAAACGGGCCTGGAGGCCGTCGGTGATCCGGAAGACGCCGCCCAGCGCGCCGACGTCCTCACCGAAGACGACGACCCGGTCGTCGGCGGCGAGCGCGTCGGCGAGCGCGGTGTTGAGCGCCTTCGCCATGGTGGTGGCCATCAGGCGTCACCCTCCTCGGCGTGGGCGGCGACCAGTTCGGCGCGGACCTGCTCACGCTGTTCGATCAGTTGCGGGGTGGGCTCGGCGTAGACGTGGTCGAAGAGGCTCAGCGGGTCGACCGTTGGCTGCTCGTTCATCCGGGTCCGCAGGTCCGCCGCGTACGCCTCGGCCTGCTCGGCGATCTCGGCGACCGCCGCGTCGTCGAGCACACCGCGGGCGCGCAGGTAGGTCTCCAGCCGGGCGACCGGGTCCCGGTCCCGCCAGGCGTCGACCTCGGCGCCGTCGCGGTAGCGAGTGGCGTCGTCGGCGTTGGTGTGCGGCTCCATCCGGTAGGTGTGCGCCTCGACCAGGAACGGCCCCTTGCCGGCCCGGGCGTGGGCGACCGCGCGGGTGAGCACGGCGAGCACCGCAACCGGGTCGTTGCCGTCGACCTGCTCGCTGGGTACGCCGTAGCCGACGCCCTTGTAGGCCAGCGACGGCGCGGCGGTCTGCCGCGACAGCGGGACGCTGATGGCGTACTTGTTGTTCTGCACGAAGAAGACCACCGGCGCCTTGAACACGGCGGCGAAGTTGATCCCCTCGTGGAAGTCGCCCTCGCTGGTGGCGCCGTCGCCGATGAAGGCCAGCGCCACAGTGTCGCGACCCTGGTACGCCTCGCCGTGCGCCAGCCCGGCGGCGTGCACGCACTGGGTGGCGAGGGGGGTGCACTGCGGCGCGGTGTGTACCTCGGTCGGGTCGTAGCCGCAGTGCCAGTCGCCGCGCAGCAGGGTGAGCACCTCGACCGGGTCGATGCCTCGGGCAACCAGCGCCATCGACTCGCGGTACGTGGGGAAGACCCAGTCGGTGTCGCGGACGGCGAGGACCGCGCCGACCTGGCACGCCTCCTGGCCCCGCGAGGACGGGTAGACGGCGAGCCGGCCCTGCTTGGTCAGGGCGGTCGCCTGGGTGTCGAAGCGGCGGCCGAGCACCATCCGGCGGTACAGCTCGCGCAGCACCTCGGCGGGTGGTTCGGGGTAGTCGGCACGGGCGGGCAACGGCGTGCCGTTCTCGGCGAGCAGGCGGACCGGCTCGGCGTCTGGCAGCAACGAGCGCGCCGGGTCGGGCGGGGTGACCGTTCGACGGGCGCGCGGGGATGCCCTGCGGACCGCCTGGGGAGTGGTCGTCACGGCGGAACCTCCTGGGACGTGTGGTGAGCCTATGCTTCCGCTTGTGAATGATTGACTCAAGATCGACACAGAAGGCGGGACGGTTGGCATGCGGAGGGCCCAGCAGTGAGCCAGGAGACCGCCGACGAAGCAAGCCGGGGCGCGGGATCGGGACGATCGGCCCGAGCCCTGGACGAGGTCGACCGGCGGATCCTCGACGAGCTGGTCCGCGACGGTCGCACGTCGGTGCGCACTCTCGCCGAACGGATCCACATCTCCCGCACCAACGCGTACGCGCGGGTGGAGCGGTTGCTCCGCGACGGGGTGATCACCGGGTTCCGGGCCCAGGTGGCGCCCGAGGCGGCCGGGCTGGGCACGTCGGCGTACATCGCCCTGACCATCGAGCAGAACACCTGGCGGGAGGTGTCGGCCGAGCTGGCCCGGGTGCGCTACATCGAGCACGCCGCGCTGCTCGGCGGTGACCACGACGTGCTCGCGCTGGTGCGCGCCCCGGACAACGCCGCGCTGCGCGACGTGGTGCTCGGCCGGGTGCAGAGCATTCCCGGGGTGCTGTCCACCCGCACCTGGCTGGTCTTCGAGGAGTTCGACGGGCTCGGCAGCCCCTGGGCGTGAGCGCCGGGCTCAGCGCTCCGGCGGAGCCTCCAGCCCGTCGCGGTCGGCCAGCTCCAGCAGCGGTTGCAGCGAGTGCCGGTCACCGTCCAGGCCGGCGTGCGGGTCGCCGCGCTCGGCGAACCGGGACGGCATGCTGAGCACGTCGAAGTCCTCCGGTCGGACCTGGTCCAGCTCCGACCAGTCCAGCGGCGCGGAGACCAACGCGGCCGGCGTCGGCCGGATCGAGTACGCCGAGGTCACCGTGTGGTCCCGGGCCATCTGGTTGTAGTCGACGAAGACCGGCCGGTCCCGTTGTTCGCGCCACCAGGTGGTGGTGACCAGGTCCGGCAACCGGCGCTGCATCTCCCGGCCCAGCGCGAGCACCGCCCGACGGCAGTCACCGAAGCTCCACCGCGGCTCGATCGACAGGTAGACGTGCAGGCCCCGACCGCCGGTGGTCTTCGGATAGGCGGTCATGCCCAGCTCAGCGAGGAACGCCCGCACCTCGTGCGCCACCGGCACCACCTGCTCGAAGCCGACGCCCGGCATCGGGTCCAGGTCGATGCGCAGCTGGTCGGGGCGTTCCACGTCGGCGGCGGTGACCGGCCACGGGTGGAACCGCAGGGTGCCCAGGTTGGCCGCCCAGATGACGACCGCCAACTCGCTCGGCGCGATCTCGTCGGCGCTACGGCCACTGGGGAACGTGATGTGCGCGGTCCGCACCCACTCGGGCGCGCCGGCCGGCAGCCGCTTCTGGTAGAACGCGTCGCCCCTGTTGGTCTGCCGGGTGGCGATCGTCGCGCCCTCGAAGACACCGCGCGGCCAGCGTTCCAGCATGGTCGGCCGGTCCCGCAGCGCCCGCAGGATGCCGTCGCCCACCGCCAGGAAGTAGCGGACCACGTCCAGCTTGGTCAGCCCACGCTCCGGGAAGTACGGCTTGTCGGGGCTGGAGACGCGGACCAACCGCTCCCCCACCTGGATCTCCTCCGCCGCCGTCGCCATCTGCCGAGGGTACGACGCGCAGGCACGCCGTACGGCCATCGAACGGACACCCGTCCGGCGCGGCGGCGGAGCTGTCCGGCGGCGGCGGGGCTGGCGCACCCGGTCAGGTGATCAGCAGCACGCCCACCACGATCATCGGCAGCCCGACGAAGAGGAAGATGCCGACGCCGGTGAGCACCTGGCCACCGCCGGCCGTCTCCCGCTCCGGCGCGGCGCCGAAGGTGGCGCGCGGGCCGAGCATGCCCATCCGGCTCAGCGTCAGGTCGCCCGTCACGCCGAGGAGCCCGCCCACCACCACCAAGCCGATGCCCAGCCGGTTGGTGTAGGCACCGCCGGCGATCGCCACCCAGATCGCTGCCGCGACGGCGACCAGCACCCCGGCCATCACGAATATCAGAAACGCTTCCCGCAAACCGCGCACGACGGTCACCGTCGACACCCCCCCGTTGGCTGTCCGTCACATTGTTCCGCATCAACCCCTCGCGGCGCTGCCCCGCAGACGGCGGCGACCTGCACGGTCGTCCGGGCGGCGTGCGATCGGCGGGCCACGGTTACCGCGGTGGGCACCCGGGTAGGGGGTCGGCATGGCGGAACTGGCGACGCTCTGGATCATCCGGCACGGTGAGAGCACCGCGAACGTGGCGGCGACGCACGCCGAGGCGACCGGTGAGGAGCTGATCGGCCTCAGCCACCGCGACGCCGACGTGCCGCTCTCCCCCACCGGGGAGGATCAGGCCCGGGCCACCGGTCGTTGGCTGGCCGGGCTTCCCCCGGACCGCCGGCCCGACGTGGCGGTGGCCTCGCCGTACCTGCGGGCAGTCTCCACCGCCGAGTTGGCGCTGCACGGCACCGACATCCCGGTCAGCCGGGACGAGCGGCTACGCGACCGGGAGCTGGGCATCCTCGACGGACTGACCGGCCACGGGGTACGTCAGCGGTACCCGGACGAGGCCGCGCGCCGGGAACGACTCGGCAAGTTCTACTACCGGCCGCCGGGTGGAGAGTCCTGGACGGACGTGGCGCTGCGGTTGCGCACGCTCCTCGGCGACCTGCGCCGAGACCACGAAGGCCAGCGTGTTCTGCTCTTCGGCCACGACGCGCTGGTCTTTCTGCTGCGCTACCTGGTGGAGGGGCTGACCGAGACGGACCTGATGGCGCTGACCCGCCAGCACGTGATCGCCAACTGCTCCATCACCGACTGGTCGGCCGACGCGGAGCACCGGCTGACGCTTGACGGCTTCAACGAGGTCGGCCACCTGCACCAACAGGGCGCCCAGCCCACCAGGGAGGACGAGATCCATGCCGAGCCGGTCTGAGGTGAAGGTGATCACCCCGGCGTTGCTGCGGGACTGGGCGTTGCCGGTGCCGGTCGGTGGAAAGGAGAGCCGGGGCACCGTACTGGTGGTCGGCGGTTCCCGCTTCACGCCGGGCGCGGTGCTGCTCGCCGGGGTGGCCGCGTTGCGCGCCGGCGCCGGGGTGCTCCAGCTCGCCGCCGCCGAGTCCACCGCCGCCGCGCTGAGCATCCAGGTGCCCGAGGCGCTGGTGGTCGGTCTGCCGGAGACCGCCGACGGCGCGGTGGCCGCCGACCGGGACGGCCAGCTCGACGACCTGGTCGCGCAGGCCGACGTGGTGGCGATCGGCCCCGGCCTGAAGGCGATCGACGAGACCAACCGCCTGCTGGGTCTGGTCCTGGAGGCGGCCCGTCCGGACACGTCGCTGGTGCTCGACGCGTACGCCCTCGGTGCGCTCAGCCACGCGCCGGACCTGCTGGTCGGCTCGGGTCGGCCCGTGGTGCTCACCCCCAACGTCACCGAGGCCGGGCATCTGCTCGGGCGGGAGCCGGGCGACGACCTGGATGCCGAGGCGGCCGAGTTGGCCGCGCGGTACGAGGCGGTCGTGTCGCTGTACGGGCACGTGGCCGCCCCGGACGGGCGGGGTTGGCGGGAGGAGAGCGGCGACGCCGGGCTGGGCACCTCCGGCAGCGGGGACGTGCTCGCCGGGTTGCTGGCGGGGCTGCTGTCCCGGGGGGCCGACCCGGCGCAGGCGGCCTGCTGGGGCTCGTTCGCGCACTCGGTGAGCGGCCAGCGGTTGATCCCCCGCTACGGACGGATCGGCTTTCTGGCTCGGGAGTTGCTCGACGAGATCCCCCGCACCCTGGCCATGGTCTGAGTTGGTTTCACCTGTTTCCGCCTTCGGCGTCGGGGTACCGGAACCGCACCAGCCCAGACTTTTCAGGAGGTCATACCGGTGTCGACCGATGCCATCGTCCTGCTCAAAGAGGACCACAAGGAAATGCGCCGCCTGTTCAAGGCCTTCCAGGACGCCGAGGAGGGGCCGGCGAGCCAGCGGCAGAAGCTGGTGAACCAGATCCTGGAGGCGTTGACCGTGCACACCTACCTGGAGAACGAGGTGATGTACCCGGAGGTCCGCCGCCTGCTGCCCGACCTGGAGGACGACATCCTCGAGTCGTACGAGGAGCACCACGTCGCCGATTTGCTCTGCGCCGAGCTGGTCAGCATGGACGCCGACGACGAGCGGTTCAACGCCAAGACGACAGTGCTGATCGAGAACGTCAGCCACCACGTCGAGGAGGAAGAGCAGGAGTGGTTCCCCAAGGTCCGCGACGCGCTGGGCCGAAAGCAGCTCCAGGAGATCGGCGAGAAGATGATCGCGCTGCGCGCGGACGCACCGCGTACCCCCACCGCGCCGAAGGCGATCAAGAAGGCGCTCGATGCGGTGACGGCCTGAGGCACCCGCTCGCACCGAAGGGCCCGGCACCCCTGCCGGGCCCTTCGTCGAACCTCGGCGGAGCTCCGCTGGAGGGCGGCCCGAACGGCCGGGCCCGGCCCGGTAGGATCGGCGCGGGCCGTTACTGGCGCGTGGGGATGGAGAACCATCGGGGAGCGGCCTCGTCACGTGGACGTTTGCCGAGCGCCTGGGCCTTCCCGCACGTCTGTTGGAGGTCGCATGTCCCGCAACGCCGAATCCACCGCATTCCGGAGCGCCCTTGAGGTGATCCGGGCTGTCGAGCCGCGGGTCGCCGACGCCATCGGCGCCGAGCTGACCGACCAGCGGGAGTCGCTCAAGCTGATCGCCAGCGAGAACTACGCCTCCCCGGCGACCCTGCTGGCAATGGGCAACTGGTTCAGCGACAAGTACGCCGAGGGCACCGTCGGCCGCCGCTTCTACGCCGGCTGCCAGAACGTCGACACCGTCGAGGCGCTCGCCGCCGAGCACGCCCGGGAGCTGTTCGGCGCCGCGCACGCGTACGTGCAGCCGCACTCGGGCATCGACGCCAACCTGGTCGCCTTCTGGGCGGTGCTGGCCGACCGGGTGGAGTCCCCCGCCCTGAAGAAGGCCCAGGTCCGCCAGGTCAACGACCTCACCGAAGCCGACTGGTTCGCGCTGCGCCGCGAGCTGGGCAACCAGCGGATGCTCGGCATGTCGCTGGACGCCGGCGGCCACCTCACGCACGGTTTCCGGCCGAACATCTCCGGCAAGATGTTCGACCAGCGCAGCTACGGCACCGACCCGACGACCGGCCTGATCGACTACGACCGGGTGGCCGAGGCCGCCCGCGAGTTCAAGCCGCTGATCCTGGTGGGCGGCTACTCGGCGTACCCCCGGAAGGTGAACTTCCGGATCCTGCGCGAGATCGCCGACTCGGTCGGCGCCACCTTCATGGTCGACATGGCGCACTTCGCGGGCCTGGTGGCCGGCAAGGTCTTCACCGGCGACTTCGACCCGGTGCCGCACGCGCACATCGTCACCACCACCACGCACAAGTCCCTGCGCGGCCCGCGCGGCGGCATGGTGCTCTGCCAGCCGGAGCTGGCCGACCAGGTGGACCGGGGCTGCCCGATGGTGCTCGGTGGTCCGCTGCCGCACGTGATGGCCGCCAAGGCGGTCGCGCTCGCCGAGGCCCGCCGGCCCGACTTCGCCGACTACGCCCAGCGGATCGTCGACAACGCGCAGGCGCTCGCCGAGGGGCTGCTGCGCCGGGGCGCGACGCTGGTCACCGGCGGCACCGACAACCACCTGGTGCTGATCGACGTGTCCGGCTACGGGCTCACCGGCCGGCAGGCCGAGCAGGCCCTCCTCGACTCGGGCATCGTCACCAACCGCAACTCGGTCCCGCAGGACCCGAACGGCGCCTGGTACACGTCCGGTATCCGGATCGGCACCCCGGCGCTGACCACCCGGGGCCTGGGCACCGCCGAGATGGACCAGACCGCCGAGCTGATCCACACGGTGCTGACCCAGACCACCGCCGGCGCCAACGCCGACGGCACCCCGTCGAAGGCGAAGTACAACCTGGACGCCGGCCTGGCCGACAAGGTCGCCGGTCAGGCCACCGACCTGCTGGCCACGTACCCCCTCTACCCGGGCATCGACCTGAGCTGAGCCGCCACTCCCGTCGATCATGGAGTTGTGGTGCCCGATCCGGGCTGGTGCGCGACTTTCGCCCACCACCACAACTCCATGATCGACGCGGGGGTGCGACCGTCAGACGATGGGGCGCTTCAGGTGGTAGCGGTGGACCTCGGTGCTGCCCTGGACGTTGTTGACGTCCTCGGCGGCGGAGACCAACTCCCACCCCTCCCGGCCGGCGCGGTTGAGGTGCGCGATGGCGGTGTCGCCGTAGGCGGTGATGTCTTTGCGTGACCCGTCCGGCGCGTACCAGACGAACGAGACGTGAAAATTGCGGCCCTGTCCCTGATAGCGGCGGACGAGCAGGGCGTACTCCCAGGCAACCATGCGGCTTATTATGACCGTCCAACCAGGACGGCGGCAGGCGGGTCGTCGCGCATTGCCATCCGATGAACGCGGTGTGTCAACCCGCCCGGCGGGCCAGCTCGTCGGTGATCAGCGCCGCGAGGCGATCCAGCCCGACGTCGATCTGCTCCGGTGTGACGGCGCTGACCGACAACCGCAACGCACGTACCGGCGCGGTGTCGTCGTAGAAGTGCGCCATCGGCGTCCACAGCACCCCGTAGTCGCGCCCCGAGCGGTCCAGCAGCGCGTCGTCGACCGGAAACGGCACCGTCACCACCACGAAGAACCCGCCGGCCGGCACCGTCCACCGCACCGCGGGCCGGTCCGGCTGATCGGGGAAGCGCCGGGTGAGGCCGGCCACCAGGTGGCGCAGATTCCGGGTGTACGCGGACCGCTCCCGGGTGTTCGCGGCCACCAGGCTGCATCCGTGCTCCAGCAGCCGGCCTCCGATCACCGCCTGCGCGATCGGTGACGTGTTCACAGTGACCATGCTCTTGATCATGGCGAGCTGGTCGGCGAGCGGGCCGACCCGGCCGTCCGGGCCGGCCACCCGCTGGTCGGCGACGACGTACCCGACCCGCGCACCGGGGAGCACTGTCTTGGCGAACGAGCCGAGGTAGACGACCCGCCGGCCGCTGTCCAACGCCTTGAGGGTGGGCGGGCGCGGCCCGTCGTCGCCGTGGAACAGTCCGTACGGGTTGTCCTCCAGCAGCAGCAGATCCTCCTGCGCCGCCACGTCCAGCAACCGCTGCCGGTGTGCGGTGTCGATGCTGGCCCCGGAGGGGTTGGCGAAGTCCGGCATCAGGTAGCAGGCGCGCGGCCGCAGCCCCGCAGCCCGGGCTCGGCGTACCTGGGCCGCCAGGTCGACCAGGTCGACACCGGCCGACCCACCGGCGACCGGCCACACCGGCAGGTCCACCAGCCGGGCCGCCCCGGTCAGGCCGACGTAGGTCGGGGCGACCGCGAGCAGCACATCCGCCGGCCCGGCCCGCAACGCCCGCAGCACCAGGAACATGGCCTCCTGGCAGCCGACGGTCACCACCACGTCCTCCGGGTCGACGGTGATCCCTTCGTCGACAGCGAGGTTGCGGGCGATCAGGTGGTGCACGATGCCCTTGGTCCGGCCGTACTGCAGCAGCAGCCGCCGGGCCTGCTCGGGTCGGTGCCCCAGGTCGTCGACGAGGTGCCGGTGGAAGGTGTCCAGGTGCCGGTGCACCGCCGCGAGGTCGAAGAACTCCTCGTACGGCCGGCCAGCCGCGAGGGACACCGCCGCCGGGTAACGCTCGGACACCTCGTTGAGGAAGTTCATCGAGGTCAGCGCCGGATCGCCCAGCGCGGGGTGCAGGTCGGCGACGGTCAGGTCGACCGGTTCGGCGGCGCTCACCCCTCAACCCACCCCGAGGGTACGCAGCTCGCCGGCCGCCACCACGTCGGCGCAGCCGGCCAGGGTGAGCGCATCGGTCAACTCGGCGACGAGCAGCCCCAACGCGTCCCGGGCGGCCGGTTCGCCACCGGCTGCGAGGGCCCACAGCAGCGGCCGGCCGACCAGCACCCCGGCCGCACCCAACGCCAGCGCCCGCAGCACGTCGGTACCGCACCGAATGCCGCTGTCCAGCAGCACCTGGCAGCCGTCCCCGACCGCGTCGACGACCTCCGGCAGCATGGTGACGCTCGCCGGTGAGCCGTCCAGCTGCCGCCCGCCGTGGTTGGAGACGACCACCGCGTCCGCGCCGACCCGTACCGCCTCGGTCGCGTCACGCGGGTCCAGCAGCCCCTTGACCACCAGCGGCAGGTCGACCTGCTCGCGCAGCCACGCCAGGTCGGCCCAGCGCAGCGCCGGCGCGAACGACGCGGCGGTGTGCGCGGCGATCGCGGACACCCCGGGGGCACCGGAGTGCGCCAGCGCGTCGCGCCCGTCGGGGAGGTTCGCGGCGATCACCTCGGCCGGCAGCCGGAACGCGTTGCGCAGGTCCCGTGGACGTCGGCCGAGCACCGGGACGTCCACGGTGACCACCAGCGCCCGGCACCCGGCCGCGACGACCCGGTCCAGCAGATCGCGGACGAGCGCCCGGTCGCGCAGCCAGTAGAGCTGGAACCAGACGTCAGCGCCCGCCCCGGTGACCTGTTCGATGGGGGTGCTGCCCAGCGTGCTGGCCAGGTACGGGATCCCGGCCGCGCCGGCCGCCGCCGCCAGACCCAGCTCTCCGTCCGGGTGCACCAAACGCTGGTACGCCATCGGCGCCACCCCGACCGGCATGGCGTACCGGCGGCCGAGCAGGTGGGTGCCGATGTCGACGGTGTCCACCCCGCGCAGCACCCGGGGCAGCACCGCGACCCGGTCCAGCGCGCGACGGTTCGCGGCGAGGGTGACCTCCGACGCGCTGCCGCCGGCCAGGTAGTCCCACACGTCCGGTGGCAGCACGGCCCGGGCCCGCTCGGCGTAGTCGGCGAGCGACACGGCCGGCAGGTCGGCCACCGCCCGCTCACCCATCGCCCGACCCCGGGCCCGTCGCCGGCTCGACCAACTCGTCCGCGTCGTCCGGCCGGGACGGCAGGCCGAAGCGCTCGCGGAGGAACGCGGCAGCGCTCCCCTGTGCCCGCCGTCCGTCGGTGAAGGTTCCCGGCATGGCGAAGAACCCGTGGATCATGCCCGGGTAGTGCGCCAGCCGGGTGGACACGCCGGCGTCGCGCAGCCGCTCGGCGTACCGCCGCCCCTCGGCACACAGGGGATCCAGTTCGGCGGTGATCACCAGCGCCGGCGGCAACCCGGACAGGTCGTCGGCGAGCAGCGGCGAGGCCAGCGGATCCCTGGCGTGCGCCGGGTCGGAGAAGTAGTGCGTCCGGTACCAGGCGACCGAACGGCTGTTGAACAACGTCGGGTCGTCGTCGCCAACGGGCTCGCCGCTCTGGTCGGTGTTCGGGTAGACCAGCAGCTGGGCGGCGAGCGGCGGCCCGTCGCCACGGCTGAGCAGGGTGACAGCGGCGGCCAGGTTTCCGCCGGCGCTGTCCCCACCCACCGCCAGCCGGGTCGGGTCCACTCCCAACTCGTCGGCGTGCCGGGCGATCCACGAGGTGGCGGCGTGGCAGTCGTGCACCGCCGCCGGGAAGGGGTGCTCCGGGGCGAGACGGTAGCCGACGGTGATCACCTGGCAGGGCACGGCGTTGGCAAGGCGTCGGCAGATGCCGTCGGCGGTGTCGATGCTTCCGAGCGTCCAGCCGCCGCCGAAGAAGTACAGCACCGTGGGCAGCGGACCCGACAGGGTCGGCCGGTACACCCGCAGCGGCAGCTCCCCGGAGGGACCGGGGATCCGCTCGTCGCGTACCTCGGTCACCGGCTCGACCGCGCCGCTGCCGGAGCGGATCGCGGCCAGGTCCGCGGCGCGCGCCTCGGCGAGGGTCTGCGTGTACAGCGGTGGAGTGCCGGCCGCGGCGCGGGCCGCCCGGTACGCCGCGACCTCCGGATGCAGCGCCATGTCGCTCCTATCCACCGGTGCTGACCAGCAGCTTGTCGATACCGCGCAGGAACAGGCTGCCGCTGTACGTCGGCGTCTCGGTGACCGTCAGCGCGGGGAACCGGGCGAACAGTCGGGGCAGCGCGAGACGTCCCTCCAACCGGGACACCGCAGCGCCGAGGCAGAAGTGCAGGCCCGCCCCGAAGGCCAGCGACGCCGGGCCAGGACGGGTCGGGTCGAAGGCGTCCGGGGCCGGGAAGCGGGCCGGGTCCCGGTTGGCCGCCCCGATCATGATCAGCACGTTGTCGTCACTGGCGACCGGCACGCCGTGCAGCACTGTGTCGGCCGGCGCGGCGCGGGCCAGGAAGTGCACCGGGCTGGCCAACCGCAGCACCTCGTCGACGCAGCCCTGCGCCAGCGTGGCGTCGGTGGGCAGCGCCGCGACGGTCTCCGGGTGGGCCAGCAACAACGGCAGCCCATTGCTGAACATGTAGACGGTGGTGACGAAGCTGGCATTGAACAGCACGATCAGGTTGCTGATCAACTCGTCCTCGGTCAGCTCCACCTCCCCGGAGTCGAGCGCCTCGACCAAGCCGCTGAGCAGGTCGTCCCCGGGCATCCGGCGGCGATGTGCGAGCAGCTCCCGGTAGAAGGCCCGCAACTCCTGCGCGGCGGTGTTGGCGGCAGCCAGCCGCTGCGGGGTCTTCCCCGCCACGTCCAGGAACTCGTCGATCCACTCCACCCGCTCGCGGTACCACGGCAACTCCCCTGCCGGGATGCCGATGAACTCGGCCATCACCAGGGCCGGGATCGGGTACGCGAAGTCGGCCACGAAGTCGACGACGCCCTCACCGGCGTCCGCCATCCGGTCCAGCAGCTCGTCGACCACCCGCAGGATCACCGGTTCCAGCGCGCCGAGCCGGCGCGGCGTGAAGGTGCGGGAGAAGACGTGCCGCATCCGGGTGTGATCGGGCGGGTTGACGAACATCATCGAGGTCTGGAAGGTCCGCAGGATGTCCTGCTCCTCCCAGCCCGGCGGCGGCTGCTTCGTCCACTCCGGATCGCGCAGCAACCCGTCGACGAGGTCGTAGCCGACCGCGACGGCGGCCACCGTCCGGTGCTCGGCGCGCGCCGGCACCGCGCTGATCGGGCCGAGCCGGTGCAGGTCCGCGTACCACGGATACGGGTCCTGTCTGCCCGCCTCGCTGTACAGGCCGGTGAGTATCTCGTCCACGTCCACTGCCAGCTCCTCCCCGCCGATGTCGGTGACCGGGGCAGCGGGGATCACCCGCCGCCCCGGCCCGTGTCACAGGTCGAGCAGCCGCAGCGGCACGGCGTTTGCCAGTGCCTGGTTGCCGGCGTCGTTCGGATGGATGTGGTCCCCCGAGTCGTACGCGGGCAGCAGCTGGCTGGGCCGTGCCGGGTCGCGCAGCACCCTGTCGAAGTCGAGCAGCCCGTCGAACTCCCGACTGCCGCGCAGGTACGCGTTCACCGCCTGGCGGGTGGCCTCCTTCTGCGGCGTCCACACGCCCGGCGCGCCGTGCCCCTCGTACGGCGTCAGCGTGGCCACCAGGCTGGTCAGCCCGCGCTGCTGAAGCTGCTGGTTGATCTGGCGCAGCGTGCCGATGATCGCCTCAGGTGTGTCGTTCGACATCCAGATGTCGTTGATGCCCAGGTGGGTGACGACAGTACGCACCCCGGTCTGGCCGAACACGTCCTCGTTGAGCCGGGCCGCCGCGTTCGGGCCGAGCTGGTAGTAGCCCGGGTAGTTGCCGTCGCCCGGCTCGGTGCCCTCGTGGTTGAGCCGGTTGCCGGCCAGGCTCAGGTTGAGCACACCCGGGGTGCGCTTGTCCGGCCTGTCGGCGAGCAGCCGGTCGGAGAGCAGGTCGGGCCAGCGCCGGTTGGCGTTGACCGTGCTGCCGTTGCCGTCACCGATGGAGTCGCTGAGCACCACCAGCGCGCCGGGGCTGCCCTTGCGCTGCACGTCGACGCCGGAGAGGAAGAACCAGCAGCAGGTCGGCCGGGTGGTGAACCCGGCGCCCTCGGCCGCCCCGGTCAGATCCCCGGCGCCGATGAAGTTGGCCTGCTGGGACTGCCCGTGGAACGTGGTTGGGCCGGTAGGCGTCGGGAAGTGCACTGTGACCACCAGGTCGCTGTCGTCCGCGACCGGGAAGGCCAACGGGTCGCTGAGCAGTTCGGCGCCCCGGTTCATTGTCGCCGTGGTGGCACCGGTGAAGGTCAGCGGGCGTACCGAGGCCGCGTCGATGTCGGAGAGGTCGTCGGGGGTCGCGGCGTTCGGTCGGGCGACTGTGGCCCGACCGACTTTCACCGCCTGCTCGCCGTAGAGGTTGCTCAGGCGGACCCGCAGCGCCGGGCCGCCCACCGACACGTGCACGATCATCCGGACGCTCTGGTCGTTGAGGCCGGTGTTGGTCAACCCGACCGAATTGCCCCGGGTGACAGCGGTGGCCCAACTGCCCGCCCACTCGGCGCGGTCGGGTCGGCTGGCGGCGGTGCCGGACGGGCCGGCGCTGGCGACGACGGCGGGTGCGCCGGCGACCAACAGCGCGGCCGCAGCGGCGATGACAGGCCATCTCTTCGGGGTTGCCGTTGCCATGGAACCTCCATCGTGTGGCAGCCCAGGGCCGTCCGCTGACGGCGCCCGCCTGGACGATGGTCCAGAAACCTAGCCGCCGCCGCTGACGGGCGTCAATCAACCTGATCGACGCCATCAAATGTCCGGCGGGCCGCCCGGACCGCCCGTCGGCACGGTTCCGACCAGCCGTTTCCCGCCTAGGCTTCCAGGCGGCGGCGGTGCGGTCGCCCAAGCGCGCCACCGTCGCGTCGTCACCGGGAGCTGCCCGGAGACCGCCGCTTTCTCGGATGGGGGCTGCCGGATGACTGACGGACCCGGGCACACCACTACCTACGTGCACAGGGTGTTGGATCTCTTCGCCGAATTCGGCGACCGGGAGGCACTGGTCGGCGCCGATCAGCGGCTCACCTACACCGAGGCCGCCGTGCGGGTCCGGGCGATGGCCGCGACGTTGACCCGGCACGGCGTACGGCCCGGGTCGGCGGTGCTGGTGACCCTCGCGAACGCGGTGGAGGGTCCACTGCTGCAACTCGCCCTGCACCTGCTCGGCTGCCGGACGATGTGGGTCGCCCCGGTGACAGCGCGGCGGGAGGTCGACGAGTTCATCCGGTTGGCCCGCCCGGACGCCCTGGTCTACGACGCCCGGGACCCGGCCGGTCTGGGCCCGGAGCTGGCCGCCGCGCTGCCCGCCACACCGGTCTGCTGTCTGGGCGCGGGTGGCGCCGGCCCCGACCTCACCGCCGACACCGACGTGACGCAGCTGCCGGCGTCCGTGCCGGCGCCCGAGTCGTTCCTGCAGACCAGCGGCACCACCGGCAGCCCCAAGCTGGTGCACCACCGGGAGAGCTTCTACGCCCAGATCCTCGCCCTGGCCGCCGACTTCCGCGCCGCCGGGTTCCCGTTGCTGCGGCACCTGTCGCACTCACCGATGTGGCTGGCCAGTGGGCAGATCACCACACTGTTCAACCTGTTCACCGGTGGGGTGCTGTTCCTGCGCGACGAGTGGGACCCGGCGGTCTTCGTGGACACCGTGCAACGGGAGCGGATCAACTCGACCTTCGTCACCCCGCCGATGCTCTACGAGGTGTTGGACCACCCGGCGCTTGTCGACGCGGACTTCTCCGCCATGTTCATGTTCAACGTGGGCGCCGGGCCCGCCGCGCCCGCCCGGCTGCGCCAGGCCATCGCGCGGTTCGGTCCGGTGCTGCGCATCGTGTACGGCCTCAGCGAGGCGGTCGTGATCACCGCGCTGCCCGGGCTGACCGACGATCCGGAGCACCCGGAGCGGTTGCGCTCCTGCGGGCGGCCCTACGGCGACGTCCGCGTCGAGATCCGCGACGACGACGGCGCGGTGCTACCGACCGGCCGCGACGGCGAGGTGTGGGTGCGGACCCGACTGAGCTTCGCCGGCTACCACGGTCAGCCCGAGCTGACCGCGCAGACGCTCGTCGACGGGTGGGTGCGGACCCGCGACATCGGCCACCTCGACGACGACGGCTACCTCTACCTCGTCGACCGGGCCCACGACATGATCGTCACGCATCGCCGGAACTGGGCGATCTTCTGCCGTCCCATCGAGGACGTGCTGGTCGGGCACCCCCAGGTACGGGCCGCCGCCGTGATCGGCGTGCCGGACGAAACGGTCGGCGAGGTGCCGTACGCGTACGTGGTGCTCGGGCCGGGCGCGACTGTCATCGGGGCGGAGCTGATCGAGCTGGTGACCGCCGAGCTCAACAAGATGTGGGCGCCGGCCGCCGTGGAGTTCCTCGACCGGCTGCCGGTGAACCGGTCGATGAAGGTGGACAAGCGGGCGCTGCGCGCACGGTACGCGGCCCGCCGGGCGGCGGCGGTCGGGGCGTGACCCCCCGCCGGCAACTGGTGGTCCTGGTCGGCGCGGACCTGATCTCCAACCTGGGCACCCGCATCTCGGTGGTGACCATTCCGTGGCTGGTGCTGGTCACCACCGGCAGCCCCACCAAGATGGGCCTGGTCGCGTTCGCAGAGACCCTGCCGTACCTGCTGTCGAGCGCGTTGGGCACGCCCTGGGCGGACCGGATCGGCCTGCGCCGTACCTCGATCCTCTGCGACGCGGGCAGCGCGGTGGTGATGGTCGTCGTGGCGCTGACCCCGTGGTTGGGCTTCGTCCCGCTGGTGGCGCTCGTCGCGGTGGCCGGCGCGCTGCGGGGCATCGGGGACCGGGTGAAGCACGTGATGTTCCGCCCGGTCGCGGAGGCCGCCGGAGTGCCGCTGATCCGGCTGACCTCCGCCTACGACGGCCTCAGCCGGGTGGTGACGTTGTTCGGTGCCGCAGTGGGCGGCCTGCTGATCGCCGTCTTCGGGGTGACCGAGGCGATCCTCATCGACGCGGCCAGCTTCGGGGTCTGCGCGCTGCTCATCGGCGTCCTGGTCCGCCCGCCGGCCGGCCCGACGCAACCCGCCCAGCCGGAAGGTTACCTGCGCGCCCTGCGGGGTGGCTTCAGTTACCTGGGCCGGGACCGGCCGCTGCTCGGCATGCTCGCCGTCATCTCGGCGCTGAACATGGTGGCCAACGCCAGCGTCGCCGTCTACATCCCGGTCTGGGTCGCCCGGGAGCTGCCCGGCCCGAGCGGTCTCGGCCTGGTGCTGGCGGCGTTCTCGGCGGGCGCGCTGCTGGGCAACCTGGTGTTCACCGCGCTCGGCCCCCGGCTGCCCCGGCGGCTGACGTTCCTGGTCGGCGCGCTGGTCGCCGGCACGCCCCGGCTGGTGGCACTGGCGATCAGCGACGAACTGCCGGTGGTGCTCGTGGTGACGTTCCTGTCCGGAATCGGCATCGCGGCGGTCAACCCGCTGCTCGGGGTGGCGCTCTACGAGCGGGTGCCACCGGAGTTGCAGACCCGGGTGATCGGCATCGCCGGTTCGTTGGCGTTCGTCGGGTTGCCGGTCGGCGCGCTGCTCGGCGGCTGGTCGGTGGACGCTTTGGGATTCACCCCGGCCCTGCTGACAATGGCGGCGGCGTGCCTGGTGGTCACCGCGTACCCGCTGCTGAGCAGGGCCTCCGGCCCGGAGACACCGGCGCGGCCCACACCCGTCGCTGCCCCGTAAACCCGTTGCGGGCCTGGCCCGCCTGCGGCAGGCTCGGACCAATGGAAGCGCGACCCACACCGGGCGTACCGGAGACCGACGCCGCCGTGGCCGAGCGGATCGACACGACCCTGGTCCGCCGCCTGGTGGCCGAGCAGTTCCCCCAGTGGGCGGATCTGCCGGTCCGGCCGGTCGAGGTCGATGGCTGGGACAACCGCACCTTCCGCCTGGGTGAGACGATGAGCGTGCGGCTGCCCAGCGGCGAGGGGTACGCCCTCCAGGTTGCCAAGGAGCAGCGCTGGTTGCCGGTGCTCGGACCACGACTGCCGGTGGAGATCCCCGTGCCGCTGGCGTGCGGGCAGCCCGGCGCCGGTTACCCGTACCCGTGGTCGATCTACCGGTGGATCGACGGGCGGATCGCCCAATCCGAGCGGATCGACGACCTGACCCGGTTCGCCACCGACCTCGCCGTCTTCCTGCGCGCGCTGCGCGACGTGGACGCCACCGACGGCCCTGCGCCCGGCCCGCACAGCGCCTGGCGCGGCGGCCCTCTGTCCACGTACGACGGCGAGACCCGGCGGGCGATCGTGGCGCACCGCGATCAGGTGCCCGTCGACACGGTGACCCGCATGTGGCAGGCCGCCCTCGACGCCACGTGGGCCGGGCCGGCGGTCTGGTTCCACGGCGATGTCGCCCACGGTAACCTCCTCGTCCGTGGCGGCAGGCTGGCCGCCGTCATCGACTTCGGTTGCTCCGGCGTGGGTGACCCCGCCTGCGACACGGTGATCGCCTGGACGCTGCTGCACGGTCCGAGCCGGTCCGCCTTCCGCGAGGCCCTCGGTCTGGACGACGCCACGTGGGCCCGGGGTCGGGGGTGGGCGCTGTGGAAGTCGCTGATCACCCTGGGCGACCAGGACCCAGCCAAGGCCGCCGGGGCCCGCCAGGTCCTCGACGAACTGCTCGCCGAGCAGAGCGTGGCCCGCTGATCGCGTGACGGCCGAGGCCGGTCAGCGGTCGGCAGGAGTCGCCGTGACGAGCTCGGATCGGCAGCGGGGGCAGCGCAGCCGCGCCCGTGCCCGGGGCACCCTCAGCCGCTGACCGCAGCCGCACCTCACCACCGGGGCCGACGCCCGCAGGTACTCGTCCCGGTCCCGCCGTGGCCACCGACAGTGGCAGCGGGCGCACCACTTCGGTGGGTAGCTGTGGTAGTGGGCCAGGCCGAACGCGCCCGCGACCATCAGCGCGGCAGGGACCAGCAGGCCGAGCGACGCGAGCAACGCGGTCGGCACTCCGCCGACGCCGTCGGAGACCAGCACGGCGACCACGGTGAGCACGACCACCGGCACACCGAGCACTGTGAACCCGAAACCCCAGGCGAAGGCCAGCATCGACGGCAGGAACATCCACATGCCACCGGGCGCCCACCGGCGGACCCCGTACCCGCCGCAGCGCGGGCAGTTCGGCGAGGCGCGGTGCGGCACCGACCGCAGCGCCTTCGGCGCCAGCCACTGAACCAGGAGCTTGAGGATCTCCTCGACCAGTTTCGTGGCGAGGGCCTGAAGGAACGAACCGAGCATGCGGCCACCTCCCTCGCCGATGGATTCTGCGGTCAGCCCACCGCCCATGGTGGGCGTTGGGTGCCACCAGCCCACCCCGGCGCGCCGCCGCGGCGTCGTCCACGACGCCAATCCGACAGCGTCCGCGCGTTGTTCGTCGGACGTTCGGCTGCTGGCCGCGCGGGCGTCGGCCGGGGACGGCTAGCGTCGACCGTCGTCACCGCACCTGGAGGCTGCCGCGTATGACGTCGTCACCCACCCGCCGTCGCACCGCCGAGGTCACCGCCGTGCGCCGGATCGGCGACAGCGCGCCGCACAACGCGTTCACCGACCTGATCCGGTACGCCGGGAGCTGGTTCTGCGCCTTCCGGGAGGCAAGCACCCACCTGAGCGACGACGGCGTGATCCGGGTGCTGACGTCGGCCGACGGCCGGTCCTGGACCTCCGCGACGGTCATCCGGCAGGCCGACGCCGACCTGCGCGACCCCCGCTTCGTGACGCGACCCGACGGGCGGCTGCAACTGCTGGCTGCGGCCGCCACCGGCACGGTCACCAAGACGTTCCAGACGGTGACCTGGCTCTCCACCGACGGGCATGCCTTTGGCGATCCGACCCCGGTTGGTGAGCCGGACGTCTGGGTGTGGCGGGCGGCCTGGCATGACGACGCGATGTACGGCGTCGGCTACGCCACCCGGGAGCCGAGGTTCGCCCGGCTCTACCGCAGCACGGACGGGGTGGACCTGCGGCAGTGGGCGCCGGCGCTGTTCGAGGACGGGTACCCCAACGAGTCCGGTCTGGTCTTCGCCCCGGACGGCACCGCCCTCTGCCTGCTACGGCGGGACGCGGGCACCGCGAGCGCGCAGCTCGGCCGGGCCGTGCCGCCGTACCGGGACTGGACCTGGACGGATCTGGGCGTCCAGGTGGGCGGGCCGACGCTGCTCCGACTGCCCGACGGGCTGCTGCTGGCCGGGGTGCGGCTGCACGACGGCGTGGTCCGCACCTCGATCTGCGTCGTCGACCCGGACCGGGGCGAGCTGACCGAGCTGGTCGCGCTGCCGTCCGGCGGCGACACCAGCTACCCCGGACTGGTCTGGCACGACGACCTGCTGTGGGTGAGCTACTACTCGTCGCACGAGGGGCGGACCTGTGTCTACCTGGCCGAGGTCAGCCTGACCGGCTGAGCCTGGCCCGGCAGCCCGACGGTCGGCTAGCGTGCCGGCATGCCATCGACGCTCACCGAATCGACGGACCCGTACTGTCTGCGCCCCGGGGAGGCCACCGCACTGCTGAGCGGGCACCCGTGGCGGCGGTTCGTGGCGCTCGGCGACAGCGTCGTGGAGGGCATGTGTGAGCCGACACCTGGTTACCCGGACGTGCAGTGGGTCGACCGGGTCGCCGCCGAGCTGACCGCCGTGCGCCCCGAGCTCGCGTACCGGAATCTGGGTCGACGCGGGCTGCGCGCGCACCAGGTGCGGGCCACCCAGCTCGCCCCGGCGCTGGCCTTCGCACCGGACCTGGCGCTGGTCGTCTGCGGCGGCAACGACGCCTTCCACCCGGCGTACGACGCGGAGGCGGTGGACGCCGAGCTAACCGCGATGATCATCGCGCTGCGCGAGGTGGGCGCCGCCGTGATCACAGTGGGCATGTTCGACGTCTCGCACAGCCCGGCGGTGCCCGAGCACGTCCGGTCCGGCCTGGGCGAGCGAATGCGCCGCCTGTCGGCCCACACCGCAAGCCTGGCCGAGCACCTGGACACCGTCCACGTGCACCTCACCGACCACCCGTTGACGGCCGACCCCACCCTCTACAGCACCGACGGCCGCCACGGCAGCGCCCGCAGCGACGCCATAGCGACAGCCCAAACGCTCCGCACCCTGTCCCCCCACCGCCTCCCCAAACCCCCACCGCGTTGATCATGAAGTTATTGCCCTCCCCGCCGGCGTGTCGTGGCAATAACTTCATGATCACCGGGGCGGAGGTGGGGGTCAGCCGGTGAGGAGGACTCCGGTTAGGAGGACGCCGTGGGCCAGGTTGAGGACTCCGTCGCAGCCGGGGTAGCCGACCCTCGCCAGGCCGCCGGACGCCTGCCGGCCGAAGAGGTACGGGGCCAGGGAGTACGGGACGTCGGCGGTGATCGTCTCACCGGTCTCGATCTGGACGAAGTCCATCGGCACCCGGTCGGTCGACAGGTACTCCTGAAGGATCGCGCCACCCTGGTCGGCGGCGGCCCGTACGCCGTCGGCCCAGTCCGTCGGGCTCAGCTCGGGGCCGAGCAGCACACCGATCCCGGCTGAGCCGTCGGCTGGTTTGACCACCAGCCTCGCCTGCTCGGCGATGGCCCGGTCGAGCACCGCGCCGGTCAACGGCACCGTGTACGGCACGTGCCGGCGGATCAGTGCCTGGTCGTCGACGGGTAGCCCGTCCACGTCCTCCCACAGCCAGGCGAACGTGGTCTTGTTGCCGAGCAGCCAGGCCGCCGCCGACACGAACATCGGTAGGGTGCCGGCGGCGAGGGCCACTGCCACCGCGTCCAGGCCGGCGGTCGGGGTGACCCGGTTGGGCACGAACAGCCGGAACAGCGCGTCGACAGGTGCGCCGTCGACGACCAGGCGGTTGCCGACGTCCACAGTGGCGGTGGCGACCGGGGCGATGACCAGGTCGATACCGAAGTCGCGGGCCCGTACGGCGAGCGGGTCGAGGATCCGGATGAACGTCTGCGGGTCGTCGAGGCCCGGGTAGTCGCCGTCGAAGTCCATCAGCAGCGCCACCCGGGCGCCCTCGGGCAGCCGCAGCTCCTCGCGGATCGCCACGAACCGCTGGTCCAGCAGTGAAGGCGCCGCCCGCACCGGCAGGTCGTCGAGGATGCCGTGCTCCCGGTAGAGGCCCTCGTACCGTTGGATGACGGTGTCGGCGTCGAACCCGCCGCCGAGGCTGCTGTCGATGTTGTACTCGACGAACTTCGGCACCCCGGCAGAGAAGATCACGTCCGGGCGGTACGCGGCCAGCAGCGCCTCGGTCAGCGGCTCGGCCTCGTCCAGCAGCCGGGTCTCCCCCGCCGGTACGCCGAGCAGTCGGCGCAGCTCACCCGCGGTGCCGGCCCGCCGACGGCAGGCGTCGAGGATGAGCTGGGCGAGCCGGTCGCAGACGTCGTTGAGCTGCCGCCAGGCGTCGGCCGTGAGCACCGGGGGTCGGGCCAACCGCCACTGCTTGTTGTAGGTGGCCCGGCCGTGGAAGACCTGCTCCCAGGCCGCCGCCCCACTGGCCACCATGGCCCGGCGGGCCCGCTCCGGCAGGTCGGTCCAGGCCCGGTCAGCCGCCGGCCACTGATAGTTCGGGTCGATCATGAGGAGTCCTTCATGGTCAGGTGGATGGCGGTGGCGAGCTGGGCCCGGCCGGGCTGGACGGCCCGGTCCAGTGCCGGGGCGAAGGGCAGCACCGCCCCGTCCGGGCGGGTGACCCGGCGCGGCGGGGCGAGCAGCCGGACCCGCTCCGCCACGCTCGCGATGATCTCGGCGGCCATCCCGCAGGAACGGTTGCCGTCGTCGAGCACCACGAGGCGTCCGGTGCGGGCCACCGACTCGGCGAGACCGTCGATGTCGAACGGGTACAGGGTCCGCGGGTCGAAGACCTCCACCGAGACCTCGTCGGCCAACTCCTCGGCGACGGCGAGCGCGTCGTGCACCAGGTGCCCGATCGCAACAACAGTCACGTCGTCGCCGAAGCGGTGGATCCGGCCTCGGCCCAGCGGCACGGGCGTCAGGTCGTCGACGTCGGCACGCACGTCCAGCGCTCCGGCCGGCGCGAACACCACCACCGGGTCGTCGTGGCGGATCGCGGTGACCAGCAGCCCGTACGCGTCGGCGGGGGTGGCCGGCACGACGGTGACCACGCCGACGTGGGCGAAGAGGCTGTACGGGTGGTCGGAGTGCTGCCCGGCCCACCCGGTACGCGAGCCGGAGCCGGGCACCAGGTAGGTGACGGGGACGCTGCACTGCCCGCCGGTCATCAACGGGAACTTGTGCGCGTGGTTGACGATCTGCTCGAAGACCAGGAACAGCAGCGACGGGATCTGGAACTCGATCACCGGCCGCAGCCCGGCCAGCGCCGCCCCGGTGGCGAAGCTGGTGAACGCCTGCTCGGACAGAGGGGTGTCGCGGACCCGTTCGGTGCCGAACCGCTTGGCCAGCCCCGTGGTCACCAGCGACGCCCCGACCTGAACGTCCTCGCCGAGCAGGAACACCGCCTCGTCGCGGGCCAACTCGTCGCCGAGGGCCCGCGTGAGCGCCCGACGGTACGACAGTCGGGGCACCTCAACCACCTCCGGCGCGGGCGGTCAGGCCGCTGGCGTACAGGTAGGTCAACGCGTCGGCCGGGTCGGGTTCCGGGCTGCTCACCGCGAACCGCACCGCCGCGTCGAGGATCGCCTCGACCTCGGCGTCCACTGCGGCGCGGTCGATGTCGGTAAGGCGTTCACCCTGGATGCGCACCGGGTCCCGGGCCCGACCACGGGTCACCTCGTCGGGTGGCCGGTAGTCGAGGCGTACCGCGTGTTCGAAGGTGTGGTGGACGTCGAAGCGGTACGTCCGGGCCTCGATCAGCTCGGGGCCGCCGCCGGCGCGCATCCGGTCGACGGCGGCGGCCGCGGCGACGCGTACCGTCTCGGGGTCCTGGCCGTCGACCTGGACGGCCGGGATGTCGAACGCGGCGGCCCGGCCGGCGATGCTGCCGGCCACCGCGCCGGCGACCGGCATGGTGGTGGCGTAGCCGTTGTTCTCGCAGACGAACAGCACCGGCACCCGCCAGAGCGCGGCCAGGTTGAACGCCTCCAGCAACATCCCCTCGTTGACCGCGCCGTCGCCGAAGAAACTCACCCCGACGGTGTCGCGGCCCTGGCGACGGTGGGCCCAAACCGCGCCCGTGATGATCGCCCCGGATGCGCCGACGATCGCGTTGGCGCCGAGCACGCCGATGCTCAGGTCGGCGGCGTGCATGGAACCGCCCCGACCGGCGTTGAGGCCGGTGACCCGGCCGCACAGCTCGGCGAGCATCCGGGCCGGATCGGCCCCGCGGGCCAGGACGTGGCCGTGCCCGCGGTGGGTGCCGGCCAGCACGTCGTCGGCGTCCAGCGCGGCGCAGACGCCGGCGGCGATCCCCTCCTGACCGAGGTACGGGTGGACGCCGCCGACGATCTGCCCGCCGTGGACCAGCTCCACCGCCCGTTCCTCGAAGCGGCGGATCAGCCGCACCGTTCGGTAGAGCCGGACCGGGTCGGCGTCGGTCACGCCGGACTCTTGATGGCAGCGAGGATGTCGTCCCAGAGCCGCGCCCTGGCAGTGAGGGCGGTGTTGACGGTGTCGGCGCACTCCTGCCACCTGGTGTCGTCGTCGCCGCACAGGTCGGCAAGCATCTGCATGGCCATCGGGGTGTGCTGTTCGCCGTCGACCTCGATGTGCCGTTGCAGGTAGTCGACGAAGGTGTTCAGCCGGTTGCTGACCTCGTTGACGGAGACGACCTGGGTGAACATGTCCGGGATGAGGTCCTCCCGGCCGAACGCGAAGGCCGCCGCCTGACAGTGCACCGGGGTGGACTCAATGATCTGCCAGGTGGTCGCGGCGAACCTCGCCGACGCGGCCGGCACCCCCGCCTCGACGAGCGCCTCGGTCACCGGCCGGCCGGTGCGCAGCAGGTCGACGAGGGCGTTCACCGCTGTGGTGTCCGCGCCGGCCTCAACCATGCCCTGCACGTACAGCTCGAAGTGGCTGATGTAGCCGCCGCCCAGCTCGTCACTCTCCTCGACCATTACGATGTCGTTGATGAGGCGACGGCTGCCGGTCGGGCCGGTCGGGATCCACGGCACGGTGACGCAGGTCAGTTGCCGTTGCAGCGACTTCAGCAGCGACATGAAGTCCCAGACCGCGAAGACGTGGTGCTCCATGAAGGTGACAAGCGCCTCGTGGGTGTCGAGGTTGGCGTAGAGCGGGTGCTTGACCACGGCGTCGCGCCGCTCGGTCACCGCCCGCTCCAACCGTTCGATGCCCGGGTGCGTCTTACCCCAGTCGTACCGTGACATGTCAGCCTCCCTGCTGGGCGCGGTGGCGCCAGATGACCGGGCAGTAGTCGGGGTCCGCGTAGTCCGGCCGCCCCTCGTGGGTGCGGCGGACCAGCACGTCGTGGTTGTACGCGGCGAGCGTGCCGTCGGAGAGCGGATACTCCCGCCAGGCGTTGTCGCCGTCCTGCAGGTGCAGCGAGATCGCCTGTCGGGGGCGGCCGCTGACGTTGGGGCCACTGCCGTGGTAGGTGCGGCAGTGGTGGAAGCTCACGTGTCCCTTGGGGATCACCATCGGGATCCTGCGGATCTCCGCGCCGTTGTACGCGGCGTTCTCGGCCAGCATCTCCTCCAGCTGGCTGCGGTCCCGGTCGGCGAAGTGCCGCACCACTGTGTCGTCGGCGCCGATCTCCTTCCACCGGTGCGAACCGTCGACCATCGTGATGGTGCCCATCTCCTCCCCGCAGTCGTGAAAGGGGATGAACGCGGTGAGCATCTTCTCCGACGACGAGGACGCCCAGTAGTGCTTGTCGAAGTGCCAGGGCACGATGTTGCTCGGCTCGCCGGAGATCGGCGGCTTGTAGATCAGCGTGGACTGGAAGACCCGGATCTCGTCGGCCTGGGCGAGCCGGGCGGCGACCGCGCCGAGCAGCGGCTTGCGCAGGATCGCGCCGAGTCCGTCGTGCTCGTGGTGGACGTAGTCGTTGTGCCGCTGCACCGGGCCCAGGGACGGCTCCCAGTAGGCCAGCTTCGGTGGGCGTGCCGGCAGCCGGCGGTCCCGCTCCCCGTCGTAGTAGCGCTGCGCGGCAGCGGCGAGGGCGTCCACCTCGTCGTCGGTGAAGACCTTTCCCGACAGGTACCAGCCATGCTCGGCGTAGTGCCGCACGTCGTCGTCGGACGGCAGCAGCGCCCGCTCCTCGTCGGTGAGCGTGGTCATGCGCCCACCCCCTGTGGTGTGGCCGCCACGGCGGCCAGTTCCCGCTCCTTGGCCTCGTAGAGCGCCTTGATGTTGCCGCTGCCGAAGCCCCGCGCGCCGCGACGCTCGATCAGCTCCAGAAAGAGCGTGCGACGCACGTGCATCGACTCGGCGAAGATCTGCAACAGCTGGCCGTCGTGGTCGGAGTCGACGAGCACACCCAGCTCGCGCAGCCGGTGCAGCGGGGCGTCGATCCGACCGACCCGCGCCTCCAGGGCGTCGTAATAGCTGGCCGGGGTGCCGGCGAAGCGCACCCCGCGCCGGCCCAGCGCCTCGACCGCGCCGACGATGTCGTCGGTGCGCAGCCCCAGGTGCTGCACTCCCCCACCGGCGTGCTGGTCGAGGAACGCGTCGATCTGCCCCGGCCGCCGGGTGCGGTCCGGTTCGAGCAGCACCACTGTGACCAGCCCGGACGGGCTCTGCACCACCTTGGAGTTCATTGCCTGCCCGTCGACCTCGATGTGCTCCTCGAAGATCTGCGCGAAGTCGAACAGCGCCTCGAAGTGCCGGACCGTCGCGTCGAGCTGGCCGGGCGGCACGCAGACCGCCAGGTGGTCGATCTCGGCGAGCACCGGCGGGTGGCCGTCCGTCGTGGACGCCGTCGCGGTGATGGCGCCGGGCAGGAACTCGCCCCCCTCGCCCCGGCGCTGCACCAGCCGGTGCCGCACGTCGGCGAAGCCGTCCACCTCGGCGATCACCACCTCGGCGTCCGCGCCGGTACGGGTGGTCGGCGGCGTCACACCTGTCGCGCCCCGACCCACCAGTTCGGCGTACGCGGCCGACACGTCGTCGACCTCGACAGCGACGACAGCGATGCCGTCACCGTGGCGTTGCACGTACCGCGCCGCCGGATGCTCGGCGCTCAGCCCGGAGGTGAGCAGCAACCGGATGTCGCCGTGGCAGAGCAGCAGCGAGCGCTGCCCTTCCAGCCCGGTCTCCGGACCACCCTGGCCACAGATCTCGAAGCCGACGGCGGTGCTGAAGTAGAAGGCCGCCTGTCGGGCGTCCCCCACGTAGAGTTCGATGTGGTCGATACCACGGATGTCCATGTCCCCTGAAACCCTTCCCACCCGATTCCCCCTGTTGCCGTCCGGGCACACCCCGCCCGGGATGCCGCCTCGATCACCCCCTCGGCTCGGCGACGCGCGCCAGCAGCAGGCTCACGTTCTGGCCGCCGAACCCGAACGAGTTGGTCACCGCGTACTCCAGGTCGGCGGTGCGGGGCGTGCCACGGATGTGGTCCGCCGGGCAGGCCGGATCCGGATCGTCGAGGTGGTACGTCGGCGGCAGCAGCCCTCGACCGAGCGCCAAAGCGGTGGCCGCCGCCTCCAGCACCCCGGACGCGCCGAGCAGGTGACCGGTGAGCGCCTTGGTGGAGCTGACCGGCACACCGCCGACGCCGAAGACGTCGGCCAGGGCGGTGGTCTCCGCGATGTCACCCAGCTTCGTGCCGGTGCCGTGTGCGTTGACGTAACCGACCGCCGCCGCCGGCACACCGGCGCTGCGCAGCGCCCGGCGGATGCACGCCGCAGCGCCGGCGCCGTCCGGGCGGGGGGCGGTCGGGTGGTACGCGTCAGTCGTCGCGCCGTGGCCGGCCACCTCGGCGTACCCGGCGACGCCGCGCGCCGCGGCGTGCTCGGCGCGCTCCAGCACCAGCAGGGCGGCACCCTCGGACAGGACGAAGCCGCTGCGGGAGGTGTCGAACGGTCGACTCGCCCGGCCCGGGTCGGTGCCGGCGCGCGCCAACGCCCGCGCGTTGCCGAAGGTGTCGGCGAAGGTCGGGAAGAGCGGTGCCTCGCTGGCCCCGCAGAGCACCACGTCGACCTCTCCGGTGGCGATGAGCCGCACCCCGTCGGCGACTGCCTGGGCGCCGGAGGCGCAGGCGGTGCCGACCGACGAGCTGTAGCCCCGGATGCCGTGCGCGATGGCGATCCGCGCCGCCGGCATGTTCGGCAAAATCCCGGTGAGCAGGTACGGGCTGACCGCCGCCCGACCCCGGGCCGCCCGGGCCAGCACCTGCGACTCCAGGGTGGCCATCCCGCCGACCCCACCGACGATCACACCGATCCGGTCGGGGTCGACGTCGCGGCCCACCTCGATGCCGGCGTCGGTGAGAGCGTCGGCGGCGGCGAGCAGGGCGAGGACGACGATCCGGTCCAGCACCCGGGTCTCCGGCCCGGACGCGACGGTGCGTGGGTCGATGTCGGGCAGCAGGCCGGCGACGTCCAGCGACGTGCTCGCCGGGTGCCCCCCGGGCGGGCGGGTCAGCCCGGACCGGCCGGTGGTCAACGCGTCGAAGGTTTCCTCGACGCCCCGCCCGACCGGGGTGAACAGACCCATCCCCGTGATCAACGCGGTCACGAGCTGACCTCGGTGAGGTAGCGCTCGCGCAGGACCACCTTGCGGACCTTGCCGGTCACGGTGACCGGGATGTCGGCGGAGCGCACCGGCACGACCCGGCGCAGCGTGGCGCCGACGTCCGGGCCGAGGGCGGCCCGGACCCGCTCTGTGCGGTCCTCGGCCTCGTCGGCGCCGGCGGCCAACTCCAACAGCACGTCGGTGACGACCGCGCCGGCCTCGGCGACGATCACCACAGTGCAGTCGGTGACGTCCGGACAGGCGGCGAGGATGCGCTCCTCGGACAACGCCGTGTAGAAGCGCCGCCCGTCACCGGCGTCGACCGAGTCCACCGCCCGGTCCAGGTGGTAGTAGCGGCCCTCGGCGTCGGCGCGGACCAGGTCACCGGTGAGATACCAGCCGCGCTGGCGGAAGCGGTAGGTGGTGACCGAGTCGTTCCAGTAGCCCCGGAACAGCGACGGCGAGTCGATGCCCAGGAAACCCACCTCGCCGACCGGCACCGGCTCCCCGTCGGCGTCGAGCACCGCGACACTGGCGAACCGGTACGGGCGGCCGATGCAGCGGCCGTAGCGGTCGGTGTCGGCGCGGTGGGTGATGTGGAACATCGAGTGCCCCATCTCGCTGGAGCCCAGCCCGTCGATGAAAACCGAGCCGGGCACCTTCGCCACCCCGTCGCGGGTGATGGTGTCGCGCCAACCGACAGCGACCAGGCGTCGGATGTGCGGCTCGTGCGAGGCGTCGCCGGTGTTGAACCACAGCCGCACCGAGTCCAGGTCGTACCCGGACAGGTCGAAGCGGGCAAGCTCCGCCCAGGTGACCGAGAAACCGAACACCCCGTCGGGGCGCCAGCGTTGGATGGCGTCCAGCACCTGCTCGCCGCCCTGCTCGGAGAGCAGGAACATCTGCGCGCGGTTGCCCAGCGCCTGGTTGACCATCAGCACAGTGGCGGTGTGCGGTGCGGGTAGCGCGTTGAGGATCCGGGTGGTGCCCTGCGCCTGCGGCATGGTGAACAGGTGTCGGGTGGCCGCGAAGAGGCTGGCGTGCGAGTGCAGCACCGCCTTGGGCACCCCGGTCGTCCCGGAGGTGTGGGTGATCACGATCGGGTCGTCCGGGTGGTGCCGGTAGTGCGCCGGGGCCGTGGCCGGGTCACCCGCGCCGGCCTGCGCGGGAGTGCCGAGCAGCGGTACGCCCAGGTCGTGCCCGGCCAGCAGCGCGGTGTGCTCGTCGTCGGCCAGCACAGCGACGCCCCGCAGGCGTCGGATGTACTCGGCGGCGATCTCCGGGCGGAGTTTGCCGTTCATCAGCGCCGGGATCGCGCCGAGCCGGGCCAGTGCCAGGAAGCTGAGCACCATGTCGGCGGCGGCGGAGGCCCAGACGGCGACCGGATCGCGGGGGCGTACCCCCTGTTCGTGCAGCCAGGCGGCGCGGGCGGCGACCCGCTCGTCGAGCCGCCCCAGCGTCAGCGGCGTCTCGGCGGGGTGCCCGTCGACGGTGGTGTCGAAGGTCAGTCCGGGCCCGTCCGGGTCGGCGCCGTGCGCCAGGACCCGGGCGAGGACGTTGCCCGCGCCCAGCTCGGTGTCGGCGGCCAGTGCGCCGCGCAGTCCCCGTTTCCTCATTGTCGTGCTCCTCCCCCCAGCAGCACCGCGACCGCCTCGGTCGGCCCGTCGGGTGCCTGTTCGATCAGGATCAGCAACACCTCGTCGGCGTCGCCGTCGTCGCGCAGCAGGTCGGCCTCGGCGACACCGTCGGTGTACGGGTCGCCGGTCGGGCTGAGGCAGACGACCGGGCCGTGCAGGTCCCAGCGGGCCGCGAGGTGCCCGGCGACGCTGTTGGGCACGGACTGGAAGAAGAACAGCGGGCCGACCCGCCCGCCGGCCTCGACGGTGGCCCGTACGTGCTGGGCGCTGGCGAGATCGCCGCTGGCGCTGACCAGCACGATCCCCGTCCGCACCCCGGCCGGTACTCCCGCCGACCCGTACCCCCGCCGCAGACACCGCTCGGCGACGGCCACCACCACCGGTGCGAAGTCCGAGTGCACGAACCCCGGCACGCCCGCCGCCGCGCCCGCGACGTCCCCACCCTCAGGCCAGCAAGCCCGAGCCCTGACCCCCGCCCTGACCCTCGTCGATCTTGCAGTTTCGGTCGTCGTTTCGGGTGTTTGGTCAGAATCGTCGGGGCAGAAAGTGCAAGATCGCGGGGACTCGGGGGCGGTCATTCGAGGCCGACCAGGAGAGCGGTGTTGGCGCCGCCGAAGGCGGCGTTGAGGGTCAGGGCGTGGGTGGCTTCCGTCTTGTGGGGACGGTCCTTGACCACGTTCAGGGGGCAGGACTCGTCGGGGGCGAGCCAGCCGGCGTTGACAGGCAGTTCACCGTGGCGCAGCGCGAGCGCGGTGACCACCAGTTCGAGTAACCCGGACGCCTCCAGCGCGTGCCCGTGCACCGACTTCGTGGAGCTGACCGGGACCCGGTCGGCATGCCCACCGAGGGCCCGACGTAGGGCGGCCGCCTCGGCGGCGTCGCTCTGCGCGGTTCCGGTGGCGTTGGCGTTGACGTAGCCGACGGACTGCGGTGCCAGCCCGGCCCGGTGCAGCGCGCCGCCGACAGCGCGGGCCAGTCCGCTGCCACCGGGCTCCGGCTGGCAGGGATGGAACGCGTCGCCGGCCCGCCCCCAACCGACAACTGTGGCCACCGGATCGACACCGCGTCGCCGCCCGGTGCTCGACTCCAGCACCACAGCGGCCACGCCGTCACCCAGCAGCAACCCCCGGCGGCCGGCGCTGAACGGGCGGACCGCCCCGTCGACAGCGAGGGCGCGACCGGCGTCGAAGAGCGCGAACTGGTCCGACTCCACCAGGTAGCCGGCAGCGACCACCACCCGCTCGACGTCACCGCGGGTGATCCGGGCGGCGGCATCGGCCACCGCCGTGCTCGCCGACACGCAGGCGCTGGTGTAGACCCGGGTGTGACCCGAGAGTCCACATCGGGCGGCGAGCTGTCCGGCGAGCACGGCCGGCGTCGGGCCCGGGGCCGGGCCGCCGTGCACGGCGAGCAGCAGGGCGCACCCGCTGCGCTGCGCGCGGTCCAGGCCGGCCGCTCGGCAGGCCGCGTCGACAGCGGCGGCCAACTCGTCTGGGAGGGTGGCGACCTCGGGCAGTGTGGCCGCCACTGTGACCCGGCGGGCGGCGGTGTCGAATCGGCTCACCGCTGCGAACGCCGGCACCCCGGCCAGCACACCGGCGAGCTGCGCGTCGGCGCCCCGCCCCAGGGCGCTGACCGCGTGCACACCGGTGAGCTGGGCGACGCGCGCCTCAACCATCTGCGGAGGCGGTCAGCGACGCCCGGAACACCACCAGGGCGTCGTCGACGGTGCGGATGCCGGCCAGCTCGTCGTCGGTGAGGTCGAGCCGGCACTCGTAGCGCTGCTCGACGAGGTGCACCAGCCAGGCAAGCTCCATCGAGCCGATCCGGTCGGACACCTCGGCAGCCGGTTTCGCGGTGAGTTCGGCGAGCATGCTCATCAGGTCAGCTCGCCCCAGATCGGGCTGACCGCTCATCAGGCGTTGTCGCTCGTCGCCTCGGTGACGCGATTGGCGACCATTGTGGTGAACTCGCCGACAGTCATCAGGGCCAGCTGCTCCGACTCGTCGTCGGCGAACGTCAGGCCGTACCGGTCCTCGACCCGGACGGACAGGTCGGCCAGGGCGAGTGACTCCAGGTCGACGCCGGACGGGCCGAGCGTGGTGTCGTCGTCGAGCCCCTCGACGTCGTAGTTCATGTCGGCGAGCTGCTCGACGACGAAGGCGCGGACCTCGGCTCTCATGGATACCCTCTCTAGGTGGGTCAGCTGACGGTGTCCGGTCGGGACACCGTCTACGTGTGGGTCGGCCGGGACACCGGCGGTCAGCCGGACCCGTCCGCTGTGCTGGTGCGGCGGGCGAGTGCCCTGCTGCTCGGTCGCGCGAACACCGCTGTGGTGCTGACGCACGACCGCGAGGGACGGCCGGTCGTCCGCGCCGACGAGGTCGAGGTAGCGGTCAGCGTCAGCCGCACCGCCGGGCTGGTGGTGGTCGCCGCCCGTCGGGCCGGCGCGGTCGGGGTGGACGTGGAGCGGATCCGCCCGCTGCCGGCGCTCGCGCTGGCCCGCCGCTGGTTCCCGCCCGCCGAGCTGGCCTGGTTGGGCGATCGGCCCGAGGCCGGCCGGGCTGTGGACTTCCTGCGACTGTGGACCGCCAAGGAGGCGGTCGGCAAGGCGTGCGGGCAGGGGTTGCGCGGCGGCGGGCTTCGCCGGTTGATGCCGCCACCGGGGCTGCCGTTGCGGCCGGTGCCCGGCGCCGAGGCCCTGCGGGTCGGTCACCCGCGGCTGGGCCGGGGCCTCGTCCTGGCGATCGCCGCACAGGCGAGCGCACCTGTCGACGTCAAGGTGGTGCAGCGGCCCGGTCACGAGGTGGCCGCCGAGCGCAGCACGTCGGTCGAGCGGACCAACTTGCCGGTGGTGGTACGGGGCAACTGATCGAGCAGGTGCAACGCCCGGGGCCGCTTGTAGCCGGCCAACCGCTCGGCGAGGAGCTTGTCCAGCGACTCCTCCGACAGCGGTCCGTCGGGTTGGACGTACGCGGTGATGCCGTCGTCCCAGACCACCACGGCGGCGGCCACACCGGTCAGCTCGGCGACGGTGGCCTCCACCTCGGTCAGGTCGACCTTCATCCCGCCGACGGAGACCTGCGAGTCGAGTCGACCGCGCACCGTGACCAGGCCGGTGTCCTCATCGACGGTGCCGGCGTCACGGGTGTGCAGCCAGCCGTCGGACCACCGGGTCGGGTCGCTCAGTCCGACATACGGCGACGCCGGGCAGGACACCCACAGCTCACCCCCGGACTCGCGGACCTCGATACCGGGCGCGGGGGCGATCGACGGTCGGTGCGCGCCATACAGGTCAGTGCCGATCACCCCGACCTCGGTCATTCCGTACATGTTGCCCAGCGGCACCCCGTAGCGATCGGTGAACGCCCGGGCGACGGCGGCCGGCACCAGCTCACCACCGGTGGTCATCCGCCGCAGCTGTGGCAGTGGACCAGCCGGGCGGGTGGAGGCGAGCAGTCCAATGTGGAACGGCACACCGAGCACTGTGGCCGGTGTGGTGCCGGAGCTGATCGCGGCCAGCACCGCGTCGCCGCTGAGCCGCTCCGGCGGAACCAGCTCGACCCCGGCGTGCAGCCCGTAGAGCAGGCCACCGACCAGGCCGAGCACGTGCACCATCGAGGGCAGCAGTATGAGCCGCTCGCCAGGCAGCGCCACCCCGTCGATCAGGGTGTAGCGGTGCACCTCGGCGACCAGGTCGGCGGCGGTGCGGCCGATCACCTTGGACGGGCCGGTGGAGCCGGAGCTGAGCTGGATCACGGCCTGGCCGCTGACCGCCGGACGGTCGGCGTACCCTGTGACGCCCTCGGTGACGTCGACGAAAATCTTCAGCGCGCCGCCACCGGTCCGCACCGGAGCGACCACCACCTGCGGGGTCAACCGGACCAGCGCCCGGTCCACCTCGTGGTCGGTGAGCCGGTGGTCGAGCAGGATCGCCTGCCCCCCGGCGCGCCAGGTGGCAAGCAGGTTCACCACGTACGCCAGCGACGGTGGCAACCGCAGCGCCGCAGCGCCACCGGGGCGCAGTCCGGCAGCGGTCAACCGGTGCTGCGCGGCGGTGACCAACCGGTGCAGGGCGGCCCGGTCGACGGGCTCGGGCAGACGGAGACAAACGTCGGTCGGGTGGCCGGCGAAAAGGACATCGTCCACCCAGCCGGGGTCGGTCGCCGTAGGATCTTCTGCCGTCACTGCCGTTCACCGCCCAGCATGAAAGAGGGCGAATCCGCCCATCACGTACGCTTGTCGGGGTGTTGCGGGGAACCATACGACGGCCGCAGGGCCATTGCTAGATGCGAATGGATGGATCAGAAGCAGCGGCCCGCCGGATTGCCGACAGCCCGTTCGGCGGACAGGATCGAGCGGGCGACTTGGCGGAGCGTCACCGAGACATGACCCCTCGTACAAGCGTCGCGCGGTACCAACCGGACGGCCGATGGCGTCGCGGTTATCGGTGCACCGGCCCGTCGAAGGGGGTGGGGTTGGCCGGAGCACCACCGGGGGGCGTTCCGGAGTGATGGCCCCTGGACCGGCGACCATAGTGGAGCCCATGCGGACTCTTGCGGTGGCAGCGACAATGACATTGCTGGTGGCGACGGCTGCCACCACAACACGCAGTGAGCTTCGGCGTGATGCCGAGGCACTGCGGGCGACCGGTGTGACCGGCGTCCTGACCCGCCTGGAGTCCCGGACCGGGGTGCAGGTTGTCCGCTCGGGCCGGGACGTTGCGCGCGACCCCTACCTCCGGATCGGGAGTACCACAAAGACGTTCACCGCGGTCGTGGTGCTGCAACTCGTCGGCGAAGGAAGGCTGACGCTGGACGATCAGGTTGACAAGTGGCTGCCGGGTGCGGTGGCCGGTCGGCGGATCTCCGTGCGGCAGCTCTTGCAGCACACCAGCGGACTGTACGACTACTCGTCCGACCTGATCGGGAACTACGCCACGCCCGAGTCCTACCGGCGGGAGCGGGACAGGCCGTACCCGCCGGAGCAGCTCGTGACGATTGCCCTGGGCCACCCGCAGGGCGCCACCACCTGGTCGTACTCGAACACCAACTACGTCCTCGCCGGCATGCTGATCGAAGCGGTCACCGGGCGGAGCTGGGCACACGAAGTGGACGCCCGCATCACGGGGCCGCTGGGCCTGCGGCGCACCCGCACCGGATTCTTGCGCGACCTTCCCGCGCCGCATGCCACGAACTACATGCAGTTCACCCGGGGAGGTCCGCTGGTAGACACGACGACTGCGATCCGCGGGCTGGACAGCGGCGCCGACGGATCGATGACCAGCACGGCGTCCGACCTCAACCGATTCCTGGCCGCCCTGGCCGGAGGCCGCCTGTTGCGACCGGCGCAGCAGGCGCAGATGCGCACGCTGGTCGCGACGGCGGATTCGCCTGCCGGTTCCGGGTACGGGTTGGGCATCTTCTGGATACCGCTGTCCTGTGGCGGTGGCTACTGGCGACACGGCGGCACCGGTTTCGGATACCAGGTGGAGCCGGCGTTCACCGACGACGGGCGTCGGTTGACCGTGTCGATCTTCACCAACACCGGTGACCCCGAACTGGCGGCGACCCGCCAGAACCTGCTCAACGACTTGGTCGATAACGCCTTCTGCTAGGCCGTGTCTGCACAGTCGTAACGACGACCCGCGCCACACCAGGACTCTTCGGGGACGCCGGCTAGCCGGGTTTGATGCTGGCGAGTTGAACGAGCAGCTGAACCAGCCGGTACGCCTCGGCGACGTCGGCGGCGTGGAACGCGACAGTCCGGCCGCCGCCGACGCGGGTCACACCGGGCACCAGAGTTGCGAGGTCGACCATGTACGGGCCGTACAGGTCGACCTCGACGTCCAACGGCCCGGCCATCTTCGCCGGGGGAATCGAGGCGCGCCGGGCGATCGCGTCGGCGGCGGCGTGGCGCAGCCGCTCCCGCGCTTCCTGTGGATGCAGTGTCACCGCGGCGGCCTGCCCCAGGGTCTGCTTGACGGCGACGGTGACCGCGGCGGGCACCAGCTCGCTGAATTCCGTGCAGGCGGTGTCGTCTCCGCTGAGCAGGACGACGGGCGCGTCCAGGTGCCCCGCCATGGCGACGTTGAGGCCGATCTCGCCCAACGACCGGCCGGCCACCCGCACGTCGAGGACGGCGTCACTTATCGTGTGGGCCAGCACGGCGGGCCCGGCACCGGCCCGAGCGTGATAGCCGACGAGCAGAACGGCATCCGTCTGCTCGTCCAGCCCCGCGAGCATGCCCAGCGGGCGGGGTTTGCCCCGCACCAGGTGAGCGCGCCGGTCGAGGTCCTCCGGCAGGATGTTCCGAAACGTGCCGTGCGCGTCGGCGACCCACACCACCGCGTCGGGTTCGGCATCGAGGACCCCGGCGATCACCGCGTTCGCCTCGGCCGTCATCAGCGCCCGGCCGCGCTCGTAGTCGTACCGATCCGGGTTCGTCTCGGCGGGATGCACGATCCCCGAGATGCCTTCCAGGTCCACCGAGATCAATACCTTCATGGCTCCAGGACCCTACGCCCTCTGACCACAATGTCGACCCCGCGCGGCGCAGCCAGGGCACCGGCCCGCCTACCCGCGTCGATCTTGCAGTTTCGGTCGTCGAGATGCGTGGAATGACCCCCATGTCGCGACAGTAAGTGCAAGATCGCGGAAGCGGACCGGGGTGGCGCGGAGTGTCAGGGCAGGGCGGGGGTTTGGGCGTGGATGTGGAAGCGCAGCGAACGGGCGTCGGTGAAGCACTCCCGCATCGGGCGGACCAGGTCACGGTGTTCGGGGCTGCGTTCCCAGTCTTCGAAGTCGGCCAGGCTCACCCACTCACTGGTGATCAACCACTGCTCCGGGTCGGTCGACGACCGGCACACCTGGTCGACCAGGTGCCCCGGCACACCGTCGGCGACCAGGTGTCGCACCTTCTCGTACGCGGCGAGGAACTGCGCGGTGCGCGGCACTGGCACCCGCACCAGAAAGACCACCCGGGCTCGTTTGTCGCTCATGACGCCTCTCCCCTCATCGGCGCGGCCCCGCGCAGGACCAGCGCGCTGTTGAACCCGTCGAAGCCCCGCGCGCAGATCAGGGCGAGCCGGCTTCGCGGTTGGCGGTGCTCGCGCAGGAAGTCCAGCTCGCAGCCCTCGGCCACCTCGTCCGGTCCCGCCGACGCGGGCAACGTGTCGTGGGCGAAGGCGAGCAGCGCGGTGGCCACGTCCAACGCCGACCCGCCCTGGTACGCCCGACCGGTCAGCGGTTTCTGCGTGGTCACCGGGGGTGGCCGGTCGGCGAACACGGCCCGCAACGCCTCGGCCTCGCTGCGGTCGTAGCGGGGCACGCCGAGAGCGTCGGGCAGCACCACGTCGATTCCGGCGGCGGCGACGCCCGCCCGGTCCAGGGCCAACCGCATCGCCCGCGCGTACTGGACCGGGTCGCCGCTGCTCTGCTCCGTGGTGTGCGCGGCGTCGTGGGTGGAGCCCCACCCGCTCACCTCGCCGTAGACCCGGGCGCCCCGGGCCAGGGCGTGCCCCAACTCCTCCACCACGAACACCGCTCCGCCCTCGGCCGGCAGGTAGCCGCTGGCCGTGACGTCGAACGGCCGGTACGCCCGCTCCGGGTCGGCGACGTCACTGAGCAGTCCCGAGCGCAACTGGCAGGCGAGCGCGTACGGGCTCAACGGGCACTCGGTGGCCCCGGCGATCACGACCGGGGTGCCCCTGCGCACCGCGCGGGCGGCGTGCGCCAGGCTGTCCAGCCCGCCGGCCGACTCCGCGACCAACACCCCGCTCGGGCCCTTGAACTGGTGATGGATGGAGAGCTGCCCGACGCTGGCCGCGTAGAACCAGGCAATCGACTGGTACGCCCCGACCGTCCGCGACGTGCCGCCCCACAGCCGTTGCAGTTCCCGCTGACCGAACAGGTTGCCCCCGGACGAGCTGGCCAGGGTCACCGCGTATCCGTACGGGTCGGGGGCCCGGTCGGGCAGGCCGGCGTCGGCCAGGGCCAGCCGGGTGGCGGCGAAGCCGAGGTGCGTCCACCTGTCGGTCTGCACCAACTGTCGACTGTCGGCGTAGGAGTCGGCGGTGAAGCCGGGCACCTCCCCACCGAAGCGGGTCGGATAGCCGGCCGGGTCGAACAACGTGATCGGCCCGGTCCGGCGGGTGCCGGCGAGGACCGTACGCCAGTGCGCGTCGGCGCCGATGCCGCTCGGCGCGACCACCCCGATGCCGGTCACCACCGCCCGGGCCGTCGCGCCGCCACTGTGCGACACGGCGCTCACGCCGCCACCGCGCCGACCATCCGCCGGAACACCATCGCCGACTGGAAACCGCCGAACCCGCTGCCCACCGAGAGGGCCACGTCCACCGGGACCTCCCGCGCCTCATTCGGTACGTAGTCCAGGTCGCACTCCGGGTCCCGGGTGCTCCAGTTCGCCGTCGGTGGCACCACACCGAACTCGATGGCCAGGGCGCACGCGGCCATCTCGATCGACCCGATCGCGCCGAGCGAGTGCCCGACCATCGACTTGATCGAGCTGACCGGTATCCGGTACGCGGCCTGGCCCAGCGCCCGCTTGAACGCGGCCGTCTCGTGCCTGTCGTTCTGCCGGGTGCCCGACCCGTGCGCGCTGATGTAGGAGACCTGCTCGGGCAGGATCCGACCCTGCCGGAGGGCGTCGGTGACGGCGAGGCCCATCTCCAGCCCGTCCGGCCGCAGCCCGGTCATGTGGAAGCCGTTGCTGCGGCTGGCGTAGCCGGCCACCTCGCAGTAGATGTGCGCTCCCCGTCGCCGGGCGTGCCCGGCCTCCTCCAGCACCAGCACCGCCCCGCCCTCGGCCAGCACGAACCCGTGCCGATCGGCGTCGAACGGGCGGGAGGCGTGCGCCGGGTCGTCGTTGTCCGGGCTGGTCGCCTTGATCGCGTCGAACGAGGCGACAGTCACCGGCGAGATCGGCGAGTCGGACGCGCCGGCCAGCATCACGTCCGCCTCACCGTCCACGATCATCTGGTGGGCGTACCCGATGGCGTCGATGCCGGATGTGCAGCCGGTGGAGACCACCTGCGCCGGGCCGTGCAACCCGTGCCGGCAGGCCACGTCCGCCGCGAGGCTGCTGGGCACCAGAGCCTGATAGAGGTACGGGCCACCGCGCGCCGCGTCCACCAGCCACCGTCGGCCGTGCTCGCTGACTGTGACGTACTCCTGCTCCAACGCCATCGTGCCGCCCACCGCCGTGCCCAGCACCACCCCGGCCCGGTCCCGTTCCGCGTCGGTGAGCACCAACTGGGCGTCGGCCACCGCCTCGGCGGAACAGGCCAGCGCGAACTGCACGTACCGGTCGGCCCGGCGTCGCTCGGCCTCGCTGAGCCCCGCCGCGACCGGGTCGAAGTCGCACTCCGCCGCGATCTGCGACCGGAACGCCGACGGGTCGAAGAAACTGATCCGCCGGGTGGCGGTCCGCCCCTCGGTGATGGTCTTCCAGAAACGGTCCCGGCTGGCGCCACCCGGGGCGACCACCCCGATCCCGGTCACCACAGTGCGACGCCTGGTCATGATCCGCCCCGCTGTTCGACCAGTTCGGTGTCGACGTGCCCCAGCTCGGGCCTCGGGGCGAGCGGTCCCAGGTGGAAGACCACCTCGGCCGGTTCGACGCCGGTGTTGCGCAGCCGGTGCCGCACGTTAACCGGTACGAACAGCCCCTCGCCGGCGGCCAGCAGCGTCGGCTGGTCGTCCAGGTCGACGGTGATCGCGCCCCGGATCAGGTACAGGAACTCCTCGCTGTACGGGTGGTAGTGCTCGGCGATCCGCTCCCCCGGAACGAGCGTGGCCACCCCGAGGAAACCTGAGGTGCTGCCGACGGTGCGGGGGCCGAGCAGCACGCGCAGCTCACCGCCGCGCCGGCGGTCGGCGGGTACGTCCCGGGCGGCGATCGGGCGGGTGCTCAGGTCACTCATCGTCGGCCTCCGTCGGTGCGTCGCTGGCGGTCGGGCTGCCCTGGTCGGCACGCTGCCAGGCGATCCGCTCCACCCGGTCCTTGATCACCGCGAGTTGGATCACGCTGTTGGTGTTGATCCGCTCGGTCATCGCGGCGTTGTCGACAGGCGCTGTCGGCTTCATCGCGAAGTCCTGCGTCCAGGTCATCCGGGTGCCACCGGCTTCCTCGGTGTAGCGCCAGTGGATGCGCATGTACTCGAACGGCCCGGTCTCCACCCGGTGCGCCCGGACCTGCCTGCTCACCGGGTCGGCGGTGCGCTCGCTGACCCAGCTCCAGGACACCCCGTTCTCGTCGGGGTACATGGTGAGGCGGAACCGCACCGTGTGCGCCTCACGGTGCAGGATCTCCACCACGGCGTACTCGGTGAACAGCTCGGTCCAGTTGGCCACGTCGTTGGTGACCTCCCAGACCAGCCCCAGCGGCGCGTCGATGACCACGCTGTTCTCGGTGTGCCCGGGCGGGTCGGCGCGGCGGGCGACCAGGTCGGCGACCGCCGGGATGCTCAACTGTCCGGCCTGCTCGGGGATGGCCACCTGCCAGCGGTCGGCGACGACCGCCGACAGTTCCAGCAGGGCGAGCGAGTCCATGCCCAGCTCCTCGAGCGACGCGGCGGGCGCCCGGGCCGCGGCGTCGGCGTCCAGCCCGCAGTGTGCCACCAGGATGTCGGTGATCTCGGCGGTCATCGGGCGACCATGGGTGACGGTCATCGGGTCCTCCTGTGGGTTGCGTCGGGATCGGCGGCGGGCGCGGTGCGCGGTGCGGGGGTGGCCGTCGGCCCCGGCGCGGGCGCGGCGAGCAGACGGTCGACCAGGCCGGTGGTGTAGCGGCCCTTGCGGAATGCGGCGTCGTCGAGCACCCGCCGGACGAACGGGATCGTGGTGTGCACGCCCGGACCGGCGATGTCGAACTCGTCCAGGGCACGTTCCAACCGGTTGAGGGCCAACTCCCGGTCGGGGGCCCAGACGATCACCTTGGCGAGCAGCGAGTCGTACCAGGGGCCGACCAGGTAACCGGCGCTGGCGTGGGTGTCCACCCGGGTGAACGGGCCGCCGGGTGGGGTGAACCGCTCCAACCGGCCGGGGGTGGGGGCGAAGCCGCGCCCGGGGTCCTCGGTGTTGACCCGACACTCCACAGCGACGCCGTGCAGGCGGATCTCCTCCTGCCGCCACCGCAGCGGTACGCCGGCGGCGATGTGCAGTTGCTCGTGCACCAGGTCGATCCCGGTGACCATCTCGGTGACGGGATGCTCCACCTGGATCCGACAGTTGATCTCCAGGAAGTGGAACCTCTCCTCGGCGTCGACAAGGAACTCCAGCGTGCCGGCACCGACGAAACCGACCTGGAGCGCACCCCGCAGGGCGGTCTCGGCGATGGTGTCGAGAACGGCGGCGGGCAGCGCCGGCGCGGGCGCCTCCTCGACCAGCTTCTGGTGCCGGCGCTGCACCGAGCAGTCCCGGGTGCCCAGGTGCACCCCGTTGCCGTGGGCGTCACAGAGCACCTGCACCTCGACGTGTCGCGCCTCGGTGAGGTAACGCTCGACGTACACCCGGTCGTCGCCGAAGGCGGCCTGCGCGGCGGCCCGGGTCCGGGTGTACGCCCGGCGCAGCTCGCCCGGTGTGTGCACCACCGTCATCCCCCGGCCCCCGCCGCCGGCGGCGGCCTTCACGATCACCGGGTAGCCGACGGCGTCGGCCACCTCGGCCGCCGCGGCGGCGGTCGGCACCGGCGCGACACTGCCCGGCGACAGCGGCAGGCCGGCGCGGCTCATCAGTGCCCGGGCCGAGGACTTGTCGGCCAGCGCGGCCATCACCGCCGGTGGCGGGCCGATGAACGTCAGCCCGTTGTCGGCGCAGATCTCGGCGAAGTCGGCGTCCTCGGAGAGGAAGCCGTAGCCGGGGTGCACGGCCTGCGCCCCCACCTGCCGGGCCGCCTCCACGATGGCGGCGGCGTTGAGGTAGCTGCGCCGACTCGACGCCGGTCCGATCCGGACGGCCTGGTCGGCGAGGCGGACCGCCGCCGAGTCGGCGTCGGCGGCGGAGTAGACCACCGCCGTTCGCACGCCGAGCTCCTTGCAGGCGCGCAGCACCCGCAGTGCGATCTCGCCGCGGTTGGCGATGAGCACGGTCTCGAACATGGTCAACCACCCCGCGCCGTCATGCCGGGTCCAGCTCGACGAGCGGCTGGTCGTACTCGACCGCCTGGCCGTCCTCGACGAGGATCGCGGCCACCCGGCCGGCCCGGTCGGCGGTCACCTCGTTCATCAGCTTCATCGCCTCGACGATCGCGACCGGCTGGCCGGGGCGGACCAGGTCGCCCACCGCGACGAACGGCCGCGCGCCGGGCTCCGGCGCCCGGTAGAAGGTGCCCACAATCGGTGCCCGCACCGCGGCGCGCCCGGGCACCGGCGGCCGCAGCACAGCGGGTGGGGCACCGGGCGCCGGCCCGGCCGTTGGTGCCGCCTCGGCCCGGGGCAGCGGTACGTCCGGTCGGGTCGCGTCGTCGGGGTGCCACTCGACCTCCAGCACGGCCGGTCCGCTGCGCAGCCGGATCCGGCGCACCGGTCCGGCCAGCTCGGCGATCAGGTGCTGCGCCTGCCGGCGTAACCCGGCCAGCGCCTCCTCGCCGTCCACCCCGACGTCGTCGGACGCGTCGACTGTCGACAGCGCCCGGTCACCGGCGGTCATCGCAGGCCCGCCCGAGCGCCGACGCGGTTCGCGCCGAACCGTCGGAAGCGTTGCCGGCGCAGGCGGACCAGCATGGCCGGCGGCACGTCCAGCAGCGGCAGGAGGTTGGCCAGCAGCGCGGCGCGCAACCGGTGGGCGGTCTCTGCCGGGTCGTCGTGCGCGGCACTCGACGGCTCCGGCACGACCTCGTCGACCACCCCGAGCCGGCGCAGGTCGGGCGCGGTCAGTCGCAGGGCGCGGGCGGCCTGCGGCGCCGCGGACCGGTCCGGCCAGAGGATCGCCGCACACCCCTCGGGGCTGATCACCGAGTAGACGGCGTTCTCCAGCATCAGCACCCGGTCGGCCACCGCCAGCGCCAACGCGCCGCCGCTGCCGCCCTCGCCGGTGATCACCGCGAGCACGGGCGTGGGCAGCACGGTGAGGGTGAGGATGTTCTCGGCGATGGCCGCCGCCTGGCCCTGCTCCTCGGCGCTCACCCCGGGATCGGCGCCGGGGGTGTCCACCAGGGTGACCACTGGCAGGCCGAGGCGGGCCGCCAGGCGCATGAGCCGCAGCGCCTTGCGGTGCCCGGCCGGGCTGGCCATGCCGAAGTTGCGGGCAACCAACTCGGCTGTGGTGTGCCCTTTCTGGTGACCGATGACCATCACGTGCCGGCCGGCCAACCGGGCCACCCCACCCACGATGGCCGGGCAGTCCGCGCCGAGCCGATCGCCGTGCAGCTCCACGAACCCGTCGAAGACCGAGTCCAGGTAGTCCAGTGTGGTGGGCCGCCCCGGGTGCCGCGCCATCCGGACGGTGTCCCACGCGTCGCGTACCGCCGGGGTGCCGGTGTCCTTCTCGGCCGCCGGGTCCGGCGGCTGCGCCAGGGCCGCGCCGTCGTCGGCGAGGCGCTCGCGGTGCGACGCCGGCTCCTGCCGGGGTACGGCCGGACGCGCCGGACGGCCGGCGCGGGTCGCGGCGAGCAGCGCCGCCAGCCGTCCGCGCAGCGACCGGCGCTGCACCACCATGTCGACCTGCCCGTGTTCGAGCAGGAAGTCGGCGGTCTGGAAGCCCTCCGGCAGGGCCCGCCCGGTGATCTGGCGGATCACCCGAGGGCCGGCGAAGCCCATCCGCGCGCCACTCTCGGCGAGCACCAGATCGGTGTTGGTGGCGAACGACGCGGCCACCCCACCGTAGGTCGGGTCGGTGAGGACGCTCACGGTGAGCAGCCCCGCCTCGCGCAACGCGGCGATGGCCTGACTGACGGTCGCCATCTGCATCAACGACAGCGCGCCCTCCTGCATCCGCGCCCCGCCGGAGGCGGTGATCAGGACGAGCGGCGTCCGGTCGTCCAGCGCCCGTTCGGCCGCCCGGGTGATCAGCTCGCCCACCGCGCAGCCCAGGCTGCCCCCGAGGAAACGGAAGTCCATCACCGCCAGGGCCACCGGGTGCCCACCGATGGTGGCAGTGGAGCAGACGACCCCCTCGGCAAGACCCGTGCTGGCCCGCGCGCCGGTGAGCCGGTGCGGGTACGGCAGCGCGTCGACGAAGTCGAGCGGGTCCGCCTCCGGCAGCCGGTCGGGCAGCAGGCGCAGCGAACCCGGGTCCACCAGTTGGCGCAGGCGTTCCGGCGCGCCGAGTCGGGCATGTTCCCCGCACTCCGGGCAGACGTCGAGGTTGCGGCGCAGCCGTTTGCGGTAGAGCAGGCTGGCGCAGCCGGCGCAGCGGGACCAGAGCTGCTCTTGGCGCGGCGCGGTGGCCGTCACGACCGCCGCCCGGCGTCCGGGGCGTCGAACCGGTAGAAGCACCGCGCCATGGCGTCGCGCGGCGAGCGCCAGGTCGTCAGGTACGGCGACACGTACGGGCGTAGACGGTCACTGACCCGGATGAACTCGGGGTGGTCACGAGCGGCCTCCACCGCGCCCTCTGTCGGCTGCGCGGTTTCGAGCAGGTGCACATAGAGGTCGTGCAGTCGGTACAGCGATCGGTGCCGGACACCGACCAGGCGCGGCAGCTCCGTCGCGTCCGACTCGGCGAAGATCTCGGCGACCCGCTCCTCGGCGGTCGGATCCACCTTCGCGACGATCAGCGATCGGTCCATATTGGGCCTCCCCCCACGGCGTCCGGCCGGCGACGGGTGGCCCCCGGACGCGCTGGACGACTGCCGACACGATGCGCCGATCCTCGTCACGGCGGCGTCACCGCGCCGGGTCGGCCAGCGACGGAGAGCGGTGACGCTGCGTTGACGCAACCTGTGTATCAGCTATGTGCCCAGCGCGCTCAACGCGCCAACGTTTATGCAGTTCAGAACCGATCTCGGGTTGACTGTCGCCAATTGAAGGGTCGCGCTGACGTTGACGCAACGTGACCATTATTGATAATCTTCAGCGTGGTCAGCCCAGCGGCCTCGGCGGGCGGGGCCGCGTCCGGCCACGCCGCGATCGGCGGGGTCGACAGTGGCGTCGAGGGCAACCGATCCGGAACACAGCAGACAGTCGGGACGAGCGTTCCGCAGGGGGTGCCGCCGTGGCCGCTGATCCGTCCGTGCCGACCGCCGGAGACCCGCCCGAGGAGGGCGTCTCACTGCACCTGCTCGGAGGTTTCCGACTCCTCCGCGAGGCGGTGCCGGTGGTGGTGCCGCGTGGGCTGCAACGGGTGATCGCGCTGATCGGGCTCCGCCCCGGCGCCACCCGCAGCCAGCTCGCCGGGCTGCTCTGGCCCGACGCGTCGGAGGAGCGGGCGCTGTCCTCCCTGCGTACCGCCCTGTGGCGGCTGCGACAGGACCCGTGCTGCCCGATGACAGTGGCCAGCGACACCGTACGCCTCGGCCCGGCGGTTCGGCTCGACGTGGACGACCTGGTCGGCACCGCGGCCCGGGTCCGGGACGGCGACGACCCGCGCACCGCGGCCGGGGCGCTCGCCGCCGGACGGCACGACCTCCTCCCCGGCTGGTACGACGACTGGGTGCTGCTGGACCGGGAACGCCTGCGCCAACTTCGCCTGCACATGCTGGAGCAGGTCGCCGGGCACCACCTGGCCGCCGGACGGCACGGCGAGGCCCTCGAAGCCGCGTTGGAGGCGATGGCCGCCGAGCCGTTACGGGAGACACCACACCGACTGGTGGTCCGCATCCACCTGGCCGAGGGCAACGCCTTCGAAGCCGTGCACGCGTTCTACGTCTACCGGGACCTGTTGCGCCGGGAGCTGCGGCTGGAGCCGAGCCCCGCCATGAGCGCCCTGCTCGACGACACCCTCGCCCCGATCCGCCAGGCCAGCCGCGAGGCCATCGCCGACCGCCCGTCACCCGCCGCCCGGCGTACGTGACGGCGGTGCCCGTCACCGCCCGGTCGGCGTACGTGACGGTGATGTGACAGGCACTGCGGCACGGTGGGCGCACAGAGCACGTGGCACCGGCCCCCGAGGGGCTGGGCAGGCCACCGGCGGAAGGGGTCCCATGAGTCGTCTACTGATCGTCAGCCGGATCATCCCGGGAGCGGAGGGGCGGGTCGCGCAGATATTCGCCGAGTCCGACGCCACCGAACTGCCCAGCCTGACCGGTGTCACGCACCGATCCCTGTACTGCCTGCACGACCTGTGCGTACACCTGCTGGAGACCTCGGACGACGTCGACCCGGACGCGCTCGCGGCGGCCCGCAACCACCCACTCTTCCGACAGGTCAACGAACGGCTCTCCGCGCACACGTCGCCGTACCTGCCGACCTGGCGCTCCCCCCGGGACGCGATAGCCGGCTGCTTCTACCGGTGGGACGCGGCCGAGGCGCCCGCCGCGCGCCCGGCCGGCACCGAGGCGCCCGCTCCGCGCCCGGCCGTTACCGACGCGCCCGCCGCGCACCCGGCCGGCTGACATGTCCGCCGCGCCGCCGCACGTCCTGATCATCGGCGCGGGCACGGGCGGGCTGTGCCTGGCGCACGGCCTGCGCCGCGCCGGGATCAGCGTCGCCGTCTACGAACGGCACCGCGACCGCGCCGAAGGGCTGCTCGGCTACCGGGTCGGCATCGGCCCCACCGGTAGCCGAGCGCTGCGGGAGTGCCTGCCCCCGGAGCTGTTCGCCACCTTCCTCGCCACCTGCGCCCGGCCGCCGCACTACTTCAACGTCGTCACCCAGGGGCTCCGCCAGACCGCGTCGTTCGCGCTGCGGCCGAACGCCGACCCGGTACACACCGAACACTCGGTGGCCCGGATGGTGCTGCGCCAGGTGCTGCTGACCGGCCTGGAGGACGTGGTGCACTTCGACAAGACCTTCACCCGGTACGAGCAGCGCGACGACGGCACTGTCACAGCGCACTTCGCCGACGGCACAAGCGCCACCGGCGACCTGCTGGTGGCTGCCGACGGCACCCACTCCGCCGTACGTCGCCAGTACCTGCCGCACGCCGTCACCCGCGACGCCGGGACGATCAACATCGCCACCCGGATCCCGCTGACCCCGCACACCCGCGGTCTCATTCCGGAGCGGGTCCAGCAGGGCATCTCGCTGATCTTCGGCGTCGGCGGAATGATGGGCGTGCTGCACGTCATGGAGTTCAAGTGGGACGCCGAACGCAGGATCAAGCCCGGTGTCAGCGAGACCGACGCGGCAGTGCTCCGGGACTGGCCCGGCCTGGCCCACGACACCACCACCGACAACATCAACCTGATCATCTGGAGTGCGGCAAACCGGTTCCCGACCGACATCATGGAACGCCGCGGTGAGGACCTGGTGCAGGTAGCTCTGGACCTCACCGCGAACTGGCACCCGCACCTACGGGAACTGCTCACCCACGCGGACCCGGCCAGCGCCCTACCGATCAAAGTGTCCACGTCCGAGCCGGTGCCGCCCTGGAAGAGCAGCACCGTCACCATGCTCGGCGACGCCATCCACACCATGACCCCCGGTCGGGGCGTGGGCGCGAACACCGCGCTGCGCGACGCCCGCCTGCTCTGCGCACAGCTCAGCCGCGCCACTGCCGGCGACAAGACGCTGCTCCAGGCGGTCGCCGACTACGAGGCCGTGATGGCGCCGTACGGCTTCGCCCGGGTCGCCGAATCGTTGAACCGCAGCGGCACCAGCGGCGACGACCGGATGTACCGGCCGGTGGTGGGTCGGCTCGCGTTGCTCGGCGCGCGCGGCTACTTCGGAGTGACCAGCCGGGTGCCACGGCTCCGTCGCCGGTTCGTCGACGACTTCCACACCTATGAGGGCGACCGGGACTGAACCCCGCATCGCCCGACCCGGGCTCGGCGTTCCGCGCCGGGCCCGGGTCGCATCATGTCCGCGCGCTCACGCCCCGGCCGGTCCCGCCGAGGTCCGTTCATGCCCGGCCTCGGTATCGTCGCGTCCGGGCCCTGCCGGGTCCCGGTCTTTCCGGTCCTCGTCTCGACGGGTCGGGTTCTGGTGCGATCGGGCGACGCTGTGTCACCCGGCAGGCACCGGCTGAGGTGGCCGGCCCGTCCGCAACGCTGTCGACCGATCCTCTCTCTCGCCGGCAATACGCGTGTGCGAAGCTGCGGCGAGTTTTTCTCGTGACTTTTCCAACGAGCTGAGAGGGAGGTTCGCCGTGGCGTGGTCTTTCGGACACTCGCTGATACTGGTACTGGCACTGTTGCTGGGCCTGGCCGCCGGGTGGCTGCTGCGCGGCCGGCGGGGCGTACAGGGCAATTCGATTGTGGATGGTGACCCCGTCGCCGGCCTGGCCGTCATCGAATCGCCCACGCCGGCTGCCACCACCGACGAGGACCGGCCCGCGGCCGCCGTCGACCCGGCACCCACCGCGGTCGCCGACGAGCCGGTGCCGGTCGACACGGTCAGCGCGCCAGCCGCGGTGACCGGGCCGGACGGTCCCACGCCGGTGCCCGTGCCGGCGGATGCCCCGAGCACTGTCGACCCGGCGGACATGGCGCTGACCGAGGACCCGCCGCCGGTACCGGTGACCGAGCAGTCCGACGCTGAGGAGCTGCGGCAGGAAGCGGCCCCCGAGCCGGTCATTGTCGACGAGCAGCCTGCCCCGGCGGCCGTGGTCGCTCCCCGCCAGCCCGCGGACGACCTCGCGACCGCCGACGACGCGCCGGTCGCGGCCACCACCGCCGACAGCACGCCGGCCGACACGACGCCGGCCTCCGTCGGCGCGGCCGACGATGCGGAGACCAAGGCCACGGCGGCCGACCCGGCAGAGGCACAGGCGATCGCCGACCAGTCGACCGCCGAGCCGGCGCAGGCCGACTCCGTGCACGCCGAGCCGGCGCAGGCCGAGTCCATGCACGCCGAGCCGGCACAGGCCGAGTCCATGCACGCCGAGCCGGCACAGGCCGAGTCCATGCACGCCGACCCGGCGCAGGCCGGGTCCGCGGTCGACGCTGCGGAGGCCGAGCGGTCGGCGGTGGCCACGCCTCCGGTCCGGCCGGTCAGCACCGCGACCCCTCCGGTCCGATCGGCCGCCGACGCGACGATCAGCAGCGTCGACGCCGACCCGACGGGCCCGGCCGACGACTTCCGCCGGATTCAGGGAATCGGGCCGAAGATGGCGGCCGCGTTGCAGGACGCTGGCGTGCGTACGTACGGCCAGCTCGGCGAGTTGGACGAGCCGGCGCTGCGCGACCTGATCCGGGCCGCCGGCCTGCGCGCCGCACCTGGGCTGGCCAGCTGGCCGCAGCAGGCGCGCGTGCTCGCCGGCGCCGGCGAGGAGATGGCGGCGGTGCTGCCGAACGGCAACCAGGCCTGACCGCCTGCAACCGAGCCCCCGGCTGCCGTCATCACGACGGCGCGCCGGGGGCTCGGCCGTTGCTGTCGAGAATCCCCGACGCCACCCCGGTGATCGACTCGGCATTCCGGAAACCGGGCCATCCATCCGACCCGGACACCCCGACTTCCAGGAATACGAGTCGATCACGCCAGGCCGAGCGGCTGCGGCGCAGCGCTGACCCGTGAGTGGCGGGCAGCCTCAGGCGCGTAGCTCGGCCGCGAGGTCACCGATCGACGCCATCGCGTACCGCTGCATTCCTGGCCCGAAGGTGATGCGTGTCGCGCCGTGGCGGCCCAGCTCGGTTACGGACTCCCGGTCCGGTCCGGCGGCCATGTTGATCGGCCCGGAGATGCCCTCCCGCAGCTGCGGGAGCACCTTCAGCGGCGCCAGGATCGGGTAGACGCAGTCGGCGCCGGCCGCCACGTAGCGGCGGGCCCGTTCCACCGCGTCGGCCGGGTCACCCGTCCCGACCAGGAACGTGTCGACCCGGGCGTTGATGAAGAGCGCGTCGCCCGCCTCCGCGCGCACCTCGGCCAGCCAGTCCGCGTGCCGCTGCGGGTCCTTCAGGGTGGCGTGCCCCTCCGAGTCTTCCAGGTTGCAGCCGACCACGCCGGCCTCCACCAGCCGCCCGACCAGTTCGCGAGGGGCGAGGCCGTAGCCGCCCTCGACGTCCGCGGACACCGGAACGGAGACAGCGCGGACGATGCGCGCGACCGCCGCGAACATCTCGTCCGGCGGGGTCGCGCCGTCCTCGTAGCCGAGCGAGGCGGCGACACCCGCGCTCGGGGTCGCGAGCGCCAGGTAGCCGGCGTCGGCCAGTACCCGGGCGCTGGCCGCGTCCCAGGGGCCCGGCAGGACGAGCGGGTCACCGGCGGGGCGGTCGTGGTGCAGGGCACGGAAGGTGGCGGCTGTCATCGTTGGTGTCTCCCGACGGGGCTGCGGAGGGGCGGGGTTCAGGCGTTGTATCCCCCGTTGGAGTCAAGCACGGCACCGCTGATGTGCGAGGCCGCGGGGCTGGCCGGGAACGCGAGGGCCGTGGCGGTCTCGGGCCAGGCCACGGCAGTTCGACGAGGAAAAGGTGATCCGCGCGGGCCGGGAGCGCGGTTATTTGATCTTGCGGGTGGACCTGACCACGATGTTCTCGTACTCCGGGTGCTTGACCACCCAGTCGGCGATGAACGGGCAGATCGGCACGACCGTCCGACCCTTGCTCCGCGCGTCGTCCAGCACGGCCCGCGCCAGCGTCGACCCCACGCCCTTGCCCTCGTACGCCGGATCCACCTCGGTGTGGGTGTAGGCGATGATCGAGCCGGTGAGCTGGTAGGTGACGAACCCGACCACCGCGCCGGCCTCGTCGCGCGCCTCGAAACGCTCCCGCGTCGGCGCGTCTGTCACTGTGAACTGCACAGGACCATCCAACCACCCGGCCGGCGGCGCTCGCCGCAAGGCCGGCAGGGGACGCGACCCACGTGCATTGTCTCGGCCGGAACGGGAAACGCAACGCCGCCGGGCACGCAGTGGGAGGAGACAGGCCACCATGACGAATCCATCGACGGACGGCGGCTTCGCCGTCGTCGAGATGTTCACGTCCCAGGGCTGCAACAGTTGCCCTCCCGCCGAGGAGTTGCTGAGCGAGATCGAGCGCGACGCACGGGCTCGGGGCCAGAACGTCTTCGCCCTCGGGTTCCACGTCGACTACTGGGACGACCTGGGCTGGCCCGACCAGTTCGCGGACGCGGCGTACACCGCGCGCCAGGAGGCGTACGCCCGCGCGTTCGGTACCAGAGGTCTGTACACCCCGCAGATGGTCGTCAACGGCACCGTCGAGTTCGTCGGTTCCGATCGCCGCCGGGCGGCCTCCGCGATCATGTCCGCCATAGCCTCGGCCACCGCCACACCACTGGCGCTCTCCATCGGCAACCTGGGCAATGACCGGGTGATGGTGGATTACCGGACCGAACAGCCGCCAGAGCGCGCGGTGTTGCACGTGGCGGTCATGGAACGGGACCTGACCAGCGACATCGCCCGGGGGGAGAACGCCGGGCGGACGCTGCGGCAGGACAACGTCGTACGCGCCTTCAGGTCGGTGGGCCTGGACGCCGAGCGGGGGCAGGTGGAGCTGGCGACACCACCCGGTCTCGATCCGCGGAGCGCCAGTGTTGTCGGTTATGTCCAGGAGAACGGCGAACGGGCGATCGTCGGCGCCACGGCCATCGAACTGTCCACCGCGTAACCTCAGCGCATGCTCATGGTGCGCGGTGCGAGGGGGTTCGGTGGCTGACGCGGACGACGTACGCCGGGTGGCGCTGGCCCTGCCACACACTGTGGAGATCGCCAGTGCCGGCTTCGACTTCCGGGTGGCCGACAAGGGCTTCGTCTGGTCCTATCCGGAGCGGACGCCGGGCAAGCCTCGGGTGATCCGGCTCGACATCGCTGTGCTGTTCGTCGGCGACGAGGCGGAGAAGCAGGCTCTCCTGCTCGGGGAACCCGAGATCTTCTTCACCACGCCCGGCTACCAGGGCCTACCCCTGGTGCTGGTGCGCCTGGCGGCGGTCGACCTGGACCGGTTGACCGAGCTGGTCACCGACGCGTGGCGGATGCGCGTGCCGGACGCGCTGGTGGGCGACAGCGAGGGCGAAGTGCTGGGCGACCATGCGGGCGTCGGCAAATAGCGACATCAGCACGCAACGGGTTGGACACATTGACGGGGATCTCGGTACTCCATTACCGTGACCGAGAGAGCGCTCTCTCACCTGACCTTCCCCCCAATTCAGACGCAAAGCGCTGGACCCGGCAAGGGCCGCACCCAGCGCGCGATGGAGGCACGATGAAACCTCCCGTCCCCCACCGCCGATGGGCCCTGGCCGCCGCCACCGCGCTGGCCCTGGTCGTCGGCGGCCTCGCCATCCCCGTCACCCGCGCGGCCGAAGCCGCACCCGTCGGCGCCGGCAGCTACACCACCACACCTGTCGGCCCGCTCCCCAGCGGCTGCGGCGCGATGTCCAGCAACCCCCGGCAGTTCGCCACCGCCAACGCGCCCGCCGGGCCGATCCCCACCAACGACTGGTGGTCCTCACTGCTGTGGAAGCGCACCGACTGCTCGTTCAGCGAGCCGCTGCACGCCCACCCGATCTCGTACGACACCTTCGGCGACGGGCTCGGCTTCTCCGCCAACTCCACGCCCGCCATCAGCGGCACCGCCACCGGTGTCGGTGAGTTCCACTACCCGTACGTGCAGGACATCCGGGTCGGTGTGGCCGGGCTCGCCGCTCCACTGGTGAAGGTCGACGGTTGGACGGACTGGACGGTCAGCCCGCACTGGAGCGACGGCACGCGCACCATGCGCGCGACCATCGGCCACGGTCTGCCGTTCGCGTACTTCCAGACCACCGGGGGGAACGCGCAGATCAGCACCGCCGGCACCCCCGACGTCTGGTCCAACAGCGGCGCCACCATCGGCTTCCGGGTCAACGGCCACGACTACGTCGGGTTCGCGCCCAGCGGCGCCAGCTGGAGCGTGGCGTCCGGGCGGATCTCGTCCACCCTGGCCGGCCGCGGTTACTTCTCCGTCGCCCTCCTGCCGCCCACGTCGAGCACCACCGAGCGCGCCAGCCTGGCCGCCACCTATGGCCAGTACGCGCACGCCCACGTGACGGGCACCCAGGTGTCGTACGCCTACAACCCGGCCACCAGCGGCCTGACCACCACGTACGCGTTCACCACTACCGCGCGGGAGGGCACCGCCACGCAGACAGTGGTCAGCCTCTACCCGCACCAGTGGAAGTCGCTGAGCGGTTCCACCGCGATCACGCCGACCTACCCGTCGGCGCGTGGCCGGATGAAGGTACTCACCGGCGTCAACCAGTTCCGCACCGCGATGAAGTTCCAAGGCATCCTGCCGGAGCTGCCGGCCGTCGGTGACGGCAGCGGTGGTGACCTGTCGACGCTCACCGGGCACCTGGCCGCCACCCGCGCGAACCCGATGGACCAACGCGGCAACGACACCTACTGGACCGGGAAGGGGCTCGGCCGGGCCGCGCGGATCGCCGAGATCGCCGACCAGGTGAACGACACCACGACGCGCGACAGCGCGCTGAACGCGATCCGCAGCACGCTCACCGACTGGTTCACCGCGTCCAGCGGCAAGACCAGCAGGGTCTTCTACTACGACAACAACTGGGGCACCCTGATCGGCTACCCGGCGTCGTACGGGTCCGACCAGGAGCTCAACGACCACCACTTCCACTACGGCTACTACATCGCCGCCGCCGCGACACTGGCGAAGTTCGACCCGGCCTGGGCGGCCACCAGCCGCTACGGCGGGATGGTCGACCTGCTGATCCGGGACGCCAACAACTACCGTCGCGACGACACCCGCTTCCCGTACCTGCGGGACTTCGACATCTACGCCGGGCACGACTGGGCGTCCGGGCACGGCTCCTTCGGCTCCGGCAACAACCAGGAGTCCTCGTCGGAGGGGATGAACTTCGCGAGCGCCCTGATCCAGTGGGGGCAGACGACAGGCAACACGGCGGTCCGCGACGCGGGCGTCTTCCTCTACACCACGCAGGCCGCGGCGATCCAGGAGTACTGGTTCGACGTGAGCGACCAGAACTTCCCGAGCGCGTTCGGGCACTCCACGGTCGGCATGGTCTGGGGCGACGGCGGCGCGTACGCCACCTGGTTCAGCGGCGAACCGGAGATGATCCAGGGCATCAACCTGCTGCCGGTCACCGGCGGTCACCTCTACCTGGGCAACAACCCGGCGTACGTGCGGACCAACTACGCCGAACTCGTCCGCAACAACGGCGGACAGCCCACTGTGTGGCAGGACATCCTCTGGCAGTTCCAGGCCCTCGGCGACCCCGACACGGCGCTGGCGAACCTCCGTGCGAACCCGGGCTACACCCCCGAGGAGGGAGAGAGCCGGGCGCACACGTTCCACTGGATCCGTAACCTCGCCGCCCTCGGCAATGTCGACACGACGGTGACCGGCAACCATCCGCTGTCCGCCGTCTTCTCCCGCAACGGGGCGCGGACCTACGTGGCGTCGAACCCGACGGCGACGCCGATCACCGTGACGTTCTCCAACGGCACCACGCTCGCGGTGGGCGCCGGCAGGACGGCCACCACCGGGGCGTACACCTGGAGTGGTGGCAACGCGGCCGGCGGCGTCCCCCCGACGACGCCGACCGATCCACCGCCGACGACCACCCCGCCGCCGACCACCCCGCCGCCGTCCACCGGCGGGCCGACGCGGTACCTGTTGCCCGGAGGTGGGTTGGGCGCCGCCGGTAGCGCGGCCACGACGACGGTCGCGGCGGCGAACGGAAACCACGACGGTACGCCCACCAACGCCCAGGTCTTCACGGCGACCGGCCTCAACCTCGCCTACGCCGGCGGGCAGACGGCGTTCGACCTGTTCGTGGACGCCGGGACGGCGGTCGGCAACGGCGTGCAGGTGCGGATCTCCTACGACCTCACCGGCAACGGCAGTTGGGAACGGGTGGAGACGCTGCGCTACTTCGCCACCGACCCGGTCACCGGCTACGAGCACTACACCCAGAACGCCGGCCTGTCCTCGGCCACCGGCACGTTGGGCGCGCTGAGCAACGGCACGGTCCGGGTGGAGGTCTGGTCGGCGATCGGCAACAACCCGACCACGCTGGGCATCGGCAACCAGTCGGTGCTGCGGCTTCCGTACTCCTGATCGATCTGATCGTCGCGACACGACGTCGGCCGGTGTGCAGGACCAGGATCGGTCCCCCACACCGGCCGATGTGTGCCGGGTCAGTCAGTCGTGCTCAGGAGGCGGTGCAGGTGGGCGTGATGCCGGCCCCACTGCCCGTGCCCTGGAAACCGAACTCGGTGACCTGGCCCGCGCCGAGGCGGCCGTTGTAGTCCACGTTGGCGAACCGCACACTGCCGGTCGAGCCACTGGCCGTCGCGCTCCAGGTGTTCGTGACACTCGCACCGCTCGCAAGGGTGACACCGACGTTCCACCCGCTCGTGCCGGCGGAGCCGGCGGTCACCTTCACGGTGGCCACGAACCCGCCGTTCCACGAGTTCAGTGACACCGACGCCGAGCAACCGGCCGTTCCCGGCGGCGGAGTGGTGGGCGGCGGGTCCGTCGGCGGGGGCGTCGTCGGCGGCGGGTCCGTCGGCGGCGGCGTGGTGGGGATGGCGGGGCCGGCGTTGAGGGCGTTCAGAACGCTCGTGTACGCGGCCTTCTTGTTGCCGTTGCAGTCGAACAGCAGCGCGTTGTCCGAACCACGCCACGAGTCGCAGTCCCGCACACCCCAGGTGGTGATGCCGGTGCAACGGGAGACGTTCATGCAGGCGCGGGTGACGGCGCCGAAGATGTTGGCCTGGTTGCCGCCGGTCATCACGTCCAGTTCGGTGATCTGCACGTCCACGCCGAGGTCGGCGAACCGCTGCAGGTTGGCCTGGTAGTCACCGGCCAACGAGGTGCCCAGGTGCGACTGGAAGCCCACGCAGTCGATCGGCACGCCACGGGACTTGAAGTCCCGCACCATGTTGTAGATCCCCGTCGACTTCGCGTTGACCCCGTCGGTGTTGTAGTCGTTGTAACACAACTTCGCACCCGGATCCGCCGCCCGCGCCGCCCGGAACGCCGCCTCGATCCAGTCGTTGCCGGTGCGCTGCAGGTTCGAGTCACGACGCCCACCACCACCACCATCGGCGAACGCCTCGTTCACCACGTCCCAGGCATAGATCTTGCCCCGGAAGTGCGTCGCCACCTGCGTGACATGGTTGATCATCGCGCTGCGCAGCGCGCTGCCCGACATGCCCTGCGCCCAACCCGGCTCCTGCTGGTGCCACAGCAACGCATGGCCCCGCACGCTCATGCCATTGGCCTGCGCGTGACTGACCAGACGATCACCACCGGTGTAGCTGAACCGACCCTGCTGCGGCTCGGTGGCGTCCCACTTCATCTCGTTCTCAGCCACGACGCTGTTGAACTCACGGTTCAGAATGGTCGTGTACGCGCTGGTGGACAGCTTGCCCGTCGCGACGGCCGCGCCGAAGTAACGGCCCTTCTCGGCCGCCGAGGCCCGGAGGGTCGTGCCGGCGCTGGCCGTGGAGGTCAGCGTCATCGTCATAGCGGCGGCGAGAGCGCCGGTGACTGCGATGGTCACCGCCGCTCGCAGGGCTCTTCTGTGATTCATGCGGATTCCTTCTCTGTGGTGGTGCAGCGATGGAGACGCACGCCCGAATCTGCTCCTGCGACAGGGAGACGTCAGCAACGGTCGCCGTCGCGGCAGCGGTGCGGGGAGTCCTGACCCGACGTCCGGCATGCCCTGGGCGGACGTCGCGGGTCGAGGTGCCACAGCAGGTTCGCCCGGTGAACCACTGGTGCGGCTACCCTCAAGCATCGACTGTGAGCGATAACATGCTGTTCGTCAAGTCGTAACCAACAGCGTCAGGAAACGGGCCGCCCCGCCGCAGTGGTGGGGCACGTCGCCGTGCTGCCGGAGCCGCACCCGGCGCGGCTCCGGCAGCAACCGTCACTGGAACGAGGCGTCGTCGACGAGGAGGCTGTCGGTGCCCTCGGCTGTCTCCACGTAGAAGGCGGCGTTGCTCAGCGTGCCGCTCCACGAAACGGTAGTGGTGCCGGTGAGCAGGGTCCAACCGTTGACGTTCACTCCCACCGCCGGCGTCAGCTGGAGGTAGCTCGTCGTGCCGTTGGCTGTCAGCGACAGCGTCGCCTTCGCCGACGGGGTGCCGCTCTGCGCTCGTACCCAGACGTTCGTGGTGTAGCTCCTGCCGTTGGTGAGCTTGGTGGTCACGTCCTGACTGGGGCCGTTCCAGGCGCCGGTCCGGCCGGTGATCGACAACGATCCGCTGCCGCCGTGCGCGACAGTGGTGTTCCTGGCGAGGGTGCCGCTGCCGTGCACACCCCAGCCCGTCGTGCCGTTCTCCACGTCGCCGTTGGTGAGCAGGTTGGTGGCGCTGCCGCCGGCACCGCCGAACTGCCACCAGTTGATGTTGAACAGGTTGCCGCTGCCGCCGGCGAAGCGCAGGTAGAGATCACGGGTGCCGGTCGCTCCGCTGACCGCGCAGGTGGTGGTGCTCCAGGCCTGCCAGCCGCCGGTGCCACCCACTGTGCAGGTGCCCACGGTCGGGCCGCTGGCACTGTCGAGGCGTACCTCGATCCGCCCGCCGCTGGTGGCCGACGCGACCCGGGCGCTGAACGAGGTCGCACCCGCCCCGAACGCGACGCCCTTGACCTTGATGTAGTCGCCGTTCTCGATCCAACCGACGTTCATCCCGCCCTCGCTGGACGCCTCGGTCTCGATCCCCGAGCCCCACGCGATCGTCTCGGCCTCCTGCCGCACGTACGGGTTCAGCGTGCCCACCTGCGGGGCACCGGTGTTCGTCATCGTGATCGTCGGGAACAGGCCATTGCTGCCGTAACTGAACTTCTCCACGGCGACCGAGCGGGTGTAACCACCACCACCCGGCAACGCCCCGTTGTGATAGAAGAAATACGAGCCGCCCTGGAAATCAATCACACCCGCGTGATTGGTGAAACTGGCGCCCTGCCGCGGCATGATCGTTCCCCGATACGTCCACGGCCCGGTCGGCCCCGTCGCGGTGGAGTACGCGATGAACTCCGAGCAGCACTCCGCCGCGAACACGTTGTAGTACAACCCGTTGCGCTTGAACACCCACGGCCCCTCCTCATACAGCGTCGGCCGACTCGCATTGCCGTTACGGGTACCGAACCCCGCCGTCGTGAGTGGAATGCGTGTCGCGCTGCCGGAGAACGAAATCATGTCCGGGTTCAACTTCACGTACCACAGACCCGGGTTGCCCCAGTACAGATACGCCTGCCCGTCATCGTCGATGAACGCGTGCGGGTCGATTTCGTTGTTGCCGACCAGTGGTCGACCGAGCGCGTCGCGGAACGGCCCGGTCGGGCTGTCCGCCACCCCGACGCCGATGACCATCTGCCCGTTGGAGCGCTGGCGCACCGGCACGTACCAGTAGAACTTGCCGTTACGCGGAACGACCTGCCCGGCCCACGCGTTGGCGTCCGCCCACGCGAACGTCGCCAGGTTCATCGGCGAGCCGTGATCGGTCCAGTTCACCATGTCGGCGGACGAGTACACCCGCCACTCACGCATTGTGAAATAGGTGGACCCGTCCTCGTCATGTCCGGTGTAGAGGTAGACGCGACCGTTGTGCACCATCGGTGCCGGGTCGGCGGTGTAGATGTTCTGGACAATGGGGTTGTCGGCCCTGGCCGTACCCGGAATCAGTGCGAGGAGACAGGCCATGCTCGCCAGCCAGGCGATGACGCGCCTGGCCCGGCGGGTGGCCCGGGTTGTGGTTCGATCTGTCACTTTCACTATTACTCCCACAGAGAGTGCGCCGTACGCGATGTCCGACTGGGCGAGCCACCGCTGTGCCGGCGGTCGCGCGAACGGGCTGTGCCGTTCGCGCGCCGAGCAGCACGACCGGCGGCCGTGTTAGCGCTAACAGGATGTTCCTGAATGCCTCCTCTCCTATCTGACCTGGATTTTTGTGAGGCGCGGGATGACCGTCGTAACCACATCGCAGCAGTGATGTATCGACGTTGACATCGAAGATTTACGATGCACGGTACTGAGCGGCCGAACGGGCGTCAACGGACGGAGAGTCATCGGCATCCGTCACCCACGGTCACGCTCCGGTGATCGCAGGCCCGGCGGATGCCCGTCTCGGGCCATGACCGCCACCGGGGCCCGACGCCCCGGGCCAGGTCGCGCTGGGAATGGGTCGGCGAGGTGCCTCGGGGGTTGCGGGCGTGTTAACGACGAACTATGTTAGCGATCACATCGATGTGCCGCGATAAGCGCAGGGGTGGGCACCCGGCGTCCACGGCGACCCACGTTCCACCCACCCACACCGCACCCGTCGCCGGCCCCATGCCGCCGACGATCCCCCGCCATCGATGGCGGCCCCGACGTACCCGGCCACCTGGAGGTCCCCCATGCCACCCCTGCCCCTCAGCCGCCGTCACCTGCTTCAGGCCGCCGGAGCCACAGTGGTGGTCTCCGCGAGCGGCGTCGCCGTCTCCCCCGGGAGCGCGTCCGCGGCCGTCGTGCCCCCGGCCCGGTCCGACATCGGCGTCTCGGCGTACGCGTTCGACCCGGGTCAGGTACGACTCAGCTCCGGCCGTTGGATGGACAACCAGACACGGACGCTCAACTACCTGCGGTTCGTCGACGTCGACCGGATGCTCTACAACTTCCGGGCCAACCACCGGCTGTCCACGAACGGCGCCGCCACCAACGGTGGCTGGGACGCGCCGAACTTCCCGTTCCGGACCCACATGCAGGGCCACTTCCTGAGCGCCTGGGCGTACGCGTACGCGGTGCTGGGTGACACCACCTGCCGGGACAAGGCGAACTACATGGTCGCCGAACTGGCCAAGTGCCAGGCGAACAACGGTGCCGCCGGGTTCGGCGCGGGTTACCTCTCCGGCTTCCCGGAGTCCGACTTCACGGCGCTCGAGGCTCGGACGCTGTCCAACGGCAACGTGCCCTACTACTGCATCCACAAGACCCTCGCCGGCCTGCTCGACGTCTGGCGCTACATCGGCAACACGCAGGCCCGTACGGTGCTGCTGTCCCTCGCCGGCTGGGTCGACACCCGGACATCCCGGCTGAGTTCCAGCCAGATGCAGTCGATGTTGGGCACCGAATTCGGTGGCATGAACGACGTGCTCGCCGACATCTACCAGCAGACCGGCGACAGCCGTTGGCTCGCCACCGCACAGCGGTTCGACCACAACTCCGTGTTCAACCCCCTGGCCTCCGGCCAGGACCAGCTCAACGGGCTGCACGCCAACACGCAGGTGCCCAAGTGGATCGGCGCCGCCCGCGAGTACAAGGCCACCGGGACCACCCGTTACCGGGACATCGCCAGCAACGCGTGGCGAATCACCGTCGGCGCGCACACGTACGCCATCGGCGGCAACAGCCAGGCCGAGCACTTCCGGTCGCCGAACGCGATCGCCGGCTACCTCAGCAACGACACCTGCGAGCAGTGCAACACGTTCAACATGCTCAAGCTGACCCGGGAGCTGTGGCTGCTCGACCCGAACCGGGCGGACTACTTCGACTTCTACGAGCGCGCGCTGATCAACCACCTGATCGGCGGGCAGAACCCGTCCGACAGCCACGGTCACATCACCTACTTCACCCCGCTGCGGCCGGGCGGACGTCGCGGTGTGGGCCCGGCGTGGGGTGGCGGCACCTGGAGCACCGACTACAACTCGTTCTGGTGCTGCCAGGGCACCGGCCTGGAGATCAACACGAGGTTGATGGACTCCATCTACTTCTACAACGGCACCACACTGAGCGTGAACCTGTTCACGCCGTCGGTGCTGAACTGGACGCAGCGCGGCATCACTGTCACCCAGACCACCAGCTTCCCGGCCAGTGACACCACCACGCTGACCCTGTCCGGCTCGATGAGCGGGTCGTGGAGCATCCGGGTCCGGATCCCGTCCTGGACCAGCGGCGCGACGATCGCCGTCAACGGCACTGTGGAGAACGTCACCACCACACCGGGCAGTTACGCCACCGTCACGCGCACCTGGGCCGCGGGCGACACCATCACCGTGCGGCTGCCGATGCAGGTCGCCGTCAAGGCCGCCAACGACAACGCCAACGTCGGCGCGGTCACGTACGGCCCCGCGGTGCTGGCCGGCAACTACGGCAACACGGCCCTGAGCACCCTGCCCACCCTCACCGTCTCCTCGATCACCCGGACCAGCACCAGCTCGCTCGCGTTCACCGCCAGCGCCAACGGGTCCACGGTGAACCTCGCCCCCTTCTACGACGCCCACGGCTACAACTACACGGTCTACTGGAACACCAGCGGCAGCGGCGGCCCCACCGGCAGCTACCGCCTGGTCAACGTCGGCACCGGGCTGGTCCTCGGTGTCCAGAACATGTCCACCGCCGACGGTGGTCTGGCCGTGCAGTGGGGCGACAGCGGCACCGCGGACCACAACTGGGTGGTCATCACCGACGGCAACGCGGTCCGGTTCCGCAACGTCAACAGCGGCAAGGTCCTGGGCGTGGAGAACATGTCCACCGCCGACAACGCCCGGGTCCTGCAGTGGGCCGACAACGGCACCGCCGATCACCGGTGGATCCTGGTGGACAACGGCGACGGCACCTACAAGATCCGCAACGTCAACAGCAACAAGCTGCTCGGGATCCTGAACGCGTCGACCGCCTGGGGAGCGCAGGCCGTGCAGGATCCGGACAACGGCAGCGCGGACAACCGGTGGAGGCTGGTCCGCAACGCCTGACCTCCGCCCCGCTCGACGGGCTCACCGGCGCGGTCACCCGAAGGCCGCGCCGGTGACGCCGGGCGGGCGCCCGCCAGCGGTCGTACAGTGGGGAGGGTCCTGGCCCCAGTGAACGTGGCGGACGTGTCGGCTCGTGCCGCTTCCGCCCGGAAGGAGCACAGTGAACCGCCCCCTCCGCACCACGCTCGGCGGCGCGTTGACCGCCGCCATGCTGGCCACCGTCGCCGTCGCGCCGGCGCAGGCGCACCCCGCGGGGCCGCCGCCGGCCGTCCTCGCCCTCCCCGACGGGTTCCAGCCCGAGGGCATTGCCACCGCCGGCCGGTACGCCTACTTCGGCTCCCGCGCCACCGGTGCCATCCAACGCGTCGACCTGGTCACCGGCCGGGGCACGACGATCGGCGCGGCCACCGGCACGCCGTCGCTCGGCCTCAAGGTCGATCCACGTGGCCGGCTCTTCGTCTCCGGGGGCACGGCCGGCGACGCCCGCGTGCTCGACACCCGCACCGGCGAAGTGTTGGCCCGCTACCAGTTCGCCACCGCCCCGACGTTCGTCAACGACGTCGTGCTGACAGGCGACGCGGCGTACTTCACCGACTCGAACCGGCCGGTGCTCTACCGGCTGCCGCTCGGTCGCGGTGGGGCGCTGCCGCCCGCCGACGCCTTCACCACGATCACGCTGACCGGCGCGTACGAGCAGGTCGGCACGGGGGTGAACCTCAACGGCATCGCCACCACACCGGACGGCCGGGCGCTGATCGTCGTCCAGTCCACCACCGGCACGCTGTACCGGGTCGACCCGGCGACCGGGGCGAGCACCGTCGTGGACGTGCCGGGCCACACCTTCACCAACGGCGACGGACTTCTCCTGCTCGGCCGCACCCTCTACGTCGTGCAGAACCGCCTCAACCAGATCGCCGTGGTCCGGCTGAACAATGCCGGCACCGCCGGAGCGCTCACCAGCACCATCACCGATCCGAACTTCGACGTACCCACCACAGTGGCCAGGGCGCTGGGCCGGCTCTACCTGCCCAACGCCCGATTCACCACACCGCCGACCCCCACCACGCCCTACACGGCCGTCGCGGTCCGCGCCCACTGAGCGACCCGAGGGGGTACGCGCCGCGCGGCGCGTACCCCCTCGGCCCACCGCTCTGGATCTCGATCGTCGATTCGGCCGCCAGTAGGATCACTGGAACCTCGGCGACGACTGTCGCCTCGTGCACCCCGGAGTTCGTGTGGCCGCCCGCCAGTACCGCTTCCTGCGCCGAACCCTGGCCGTGGGCTGCCTCCTCGCCGCCGCCGCACTGCCGGCCAACCGGCCGGACGCATCGCGTGCCGCGCCCACCGACGCCGCGCAGCCCACTGTTCTACGGATGCTCCAGCTGAACCTCTGCAACAGTGGCCGCGCCGGCTGCTACACCGGCCGAGCGATGGCCAGGGCCGCCGAGGTGATCACCATCGAGGCACCCGATCTGGTCACCCTCAACGAAGTCTGCGCCGGTGACGTGTCCGAGCTGCGCGGCGTCTTTCAGACCGTGCACCCCGGGCGGACCGTCGTGGCCGCGTTCCAGGCCGCCGGCGACCGACCGAGCGGCGACGACACCCGCTGTCGCAACGGCCAACGGTTCGGCATCGGGCTGCTGGCCCACGTGCGGACGCCGGCCGCCCCGCCCACCGTGTACGCCGGAACCCACCCGACGCAGGACCTCGCGGACCCCGAGGAACGAGCCTGGCTCTGCGTCGACGTCGACGGCGCCCTGCTCGCCTGCACCACGCACCTGTCGGCCACCGGCTACCGCGTCGCGCTCACCCAGTGCGACCACCTGCTCGACACCATCCTGCCGACGATCAGCCGCAACGCCGGGTACGAGCCCACCGTGCTGGGTGGCGACCTGAACCTGCGCGCCGGCCACGACCCCGACGTGCGGTCCTGCACCCCGCCGGGCCATCAGCGGGTCGACGACGGCCGACTGCAACACGTCACGGCGACCACCGACATCACCCTCTGCTGTCGTAGCCTGGTGCCCATGCACGGGGCGACCGACCACCCCGGGCTGCTGGTCACCCTCGCGATCGACGGCAGCCGACCCAGCCGGCGGCCGACCTGATCCGCCTCCTCAGCGGGCGCGGATGGGGCGGGCCGGGCGCACGGCGTCAGCGCGGCGGTGTGTCCCGGCGGGACGGGAACGGAGTGCCGGGCTGGCCGAGGGTGGAGCGGGCACGCAACCCCACGGGGTCGGGAGCAGCGGTGGGCGCCGCAGCCGCCGGTTCCGAGAGCCGCCGCCCGTCCAGGTACGCGGTGGCGGCCCGGTCGTCGTCGGTCGGAGCGGCGAGCAGCGCGTAGAGCAGACCGACGACCCCGAAGACCACCGCGAGCACGATCGGCACGAGCAGGGTGCTCACCCCGGCGCCGGTCACCTCACCCGTCCGTTCGTGACGGTGCACCGACAGGGCGCTCATGCCGGTGAAGTGCATCCCGTTCACGGCGATGCCCATGACCAGTGCGGAGGCGAAGATCGCCAACCCCCGCCGGACGGTCATCGCGAGCCACAGCGCGACGGTGGACGCCACCACGGCGATGACCACCGACAGCACGACCCGGACCGTGTCATAGCCGAGGCTGCCGTTGAGGCGCATGGCGGCCATGCCGGTGTAGTGCATGGAGGCCACGCCCGCGCCGGTGAAGATACCGCCGGCGATCAGGCGTACCGGATTCAGCCGGCCGGTGCCCACGATGGCCAGGCCGATACCGACCGCTCCCACGGCGATGGCCGTGCTGGCCGCGGTCAGCGGCACGTCGTAGCGGATGCGGGTGTTCTCCACGGCGAAGCCGAGCATGGCCATGAAGTGCATCGCCCAGATGGCGGTGCCACCCAGCGCCCAGGCCGACAGCAGACCCCACCACGCCCGCTGGCCGTTCGTCCGAGCCGTGCGGATGCGCCCGGCGCACACCAGACCGAGGATCGAGCCGAGCACGGACAGCGCGTAGCTCAGCGAGGGCGTGATCCACCCATACTCAAAGTGATTGATCTCCGCCACGGCGGCTTTCTCCCCATTCGTTACCGACGCGTCAACAAGACGCCTCGGCAATGATCAGGGGTGCTGTGATCAGGCGCAACAGTGCCCCCCGCGCTGTTCGAGGGGTGCCGTCGCGGTAACCGTCCGCTGCGTCGATTCACCGACGAAAAATGACTGAGCGTAATTGTCACGCTGACGTGTGGTACGCGAGAACGCCTCGATTGACTGCCGCTATAGCCTGTCGAGCCGTCGACCGCAGCTCCGTTGTGGCACCGCCGGAGTCGGCAATCTGACCGAGCAGGTCGACCACCTGTCGGGCCCACCGGACGAAGTCACCGGCGGGCATTTCGCCATCGATCTCGTGACCGCTGCCGAGCACCTTCGCCAGCGCCTCGCCCCGGGCCCACCGGTAGACGGGCCAGGCGAAGCCGAGATCCGGCTCCCGGGTCGCCGTCAGCCCCCGCGCCGCCTCGTCGGCCTCGATCTCCCCCCACAGCTTCAGCGTCTCGTCCACCGCGTCGGCAACCGGCCCGCGCGGCAGCGACGCCCGCTCGTCGACATCGCGGCGCGCCTCGAACACCACCACTGACACCGCGGAGGCCAGCTCGGCAGGGGACAACCCGTTCCACACCCCCCGGCGCAGACACTCGGCGACCAGCAGGTCCGCCTCGGTCCAGATCCGGCCCAGCATCCGACCGGCGTCGGTGACCGCGCCGTCGCGGGCGAGGTAGCCACGCTCGGTCAGCAACGCCACGATCCGGTCGAACGTTCGCGCGAGGGACCCCGTACGACCACTGACGCGCTCGCGCAGCTCCTCGGTGTCGCGCTCCAACCGCCGACGCCGCTCCGCCCAGCGGGCGTGCTCCTCCCGCTCCGGGCAGGCATGGCAGGGGTGGTGACGCAGCTCGGTGCGGAGCTGGGCGATCTGGTGGTCCTCGCCGCTGACCTGCCGGGAACGGCCGCCGCGTCGGCCACCGTGCCGATCCAGGCCGGTGCCGCTGACCTCGGCGGCGAGATCCCGCCGGGCGCCCGGGGACCGGTGGTTGAAGTGCTTGGGCACCCGGATCCGGGCCAACACCTCGGCCGGAGTGGTGAAATCGCCCGGGCTGACCCGCCCGGCCCAACGGTCCTGGGTGAGCACCAGCGGCCGGGGCTCACCGAACCCACCGGTCGCCGGGTCCAGCACCACGGCCAGCCCGGCCCGCCGGCCCGACGGCACCCGGATCACGTCGCCGACCCGCAGCCGCTCCAACGAGGCAACCGCGGCGGCCTTGCGCTGGGTCTGCCCCTGCCGGGCGATCGCCTTCTCCCGGTCGGCGATCGCCACCCGCAGCGCGAAGTACTCGTCGAAGTCGCCATGGTGGCAGGCGGCCTCCGCGCCGTACGCCTCGATGGTCTCGGTGTTGCGCTGCACCTGCCGGGCCAGGCCGACCACCGACCGGTCCGCCTGGAACTGGGCGAACGAGGACTCCAGCAGGGCCCGAGCGGGCTCCGCGCCGACAGTGCCGACCAGGTTCACCGCCATGTTGTACGACGGCCGGAAGCTGGAGCGCAGCGGGTAGGTGCGGGCGGACGCGAGCCCGGCCACGTGCCGTGGGTCGGTCTCCGGGGACCACACCACGACGGCGTGCCCCTCCACGTCGATGCCTCGCCGGCCGGCGCGCCCGGTGAGCTGCGTGTACTCCCCCGGGGTCAGGTCGACGTGCGCCTCGCCGTTGTACTTGACCAGCCGTTCCAGCACCACGCAGCGGGCCGGCATGTTGATGCCCAACGCCAACGTCTCGGTGGCGAAGACCGCTTTGACCAGGCCGCGGACGAACAACTCCTCGACGACCTCCTTGAACACCGGCAGCATGCCGGCGTGGTGGGCGGCCAGGCCGCGTTCCAGGCCGTCCAGCCACTCCCAGTAGCCCAGGACCGACAGGTCCTCGCCGGGAATGGCGGTGACCCGCGACTCGACGACCCTGCGGATCTCGGCCCGCTCCTCGGCCGAGGTGAGCCGCAGCCCGGCGGCGAGACACTGCTGCACCGCTGCGGCGCAGCCGGCCCGGCTGAAGATGAACAGGATCGCCGGCAGCAGACCCTCCCGGTCCAGTCGGTCGACGATGTCCGGGCGCAACGGGCCACGCCAGCGCGGGCCACGCCGGCCGGCACCCGGCCCCGCGCTGCGCCCCTCACCCAACTCCAGCCGCCGCGCGGTCTCCCGGGTGTAACGAAGCAACTCCGGGTGCACGTCGTGCTTGCGGGCGGCGTCGGCGTCGTGGAACAGGTCGAACATCCGCTTGCCGACGAGCATGTGCTGCCACAACGGCACCGGCCGGTGCTCGCTGACCACCACGGCGGTCTCGCCGCGCACGGTGACCAGCCAGTCGGCGAACTCCTCGGCGTTGGAGACGGTCGCCGACAACGAGACCAGGGTGACCGAGGCGGGCAGGTGGATGATCACCTCTTCCCAGACCCCACCGCGGAACCGGTCGGCCAGGTAGTGCACCTCGTCCATCACCACGTAGGCCAGGCCCTCGAGGGTGCTGGAGCCCGCGTAGAGCATGTTGCGCAGCACCTCGGTGGTCATCACCACCACCGGGGCGTCACCGTTGATCGCGTTGTCGCCGGTCAGCAGGCCGACCTGCTCGGCGCCGTACCGGGCGACCAGGTCGTGGTACTTCTGGTTGGACAGCGCCTTGATCGGCGTGGTGTAGAAGCACTTGCGCCGCGCCGGTGAGGTCGTCGCGTCGGCGGCGGGCACCGGGTCGTCGGGCCGCCCCCGCAACGCCAGGTGGACGGCGAACTCCCCGACCACCGTCTTGCCGGCACCGGTGGGAGCGCAGACCAGCACACCGCTGCCCCGCTCCAGCGACTGGCACGCCTCCCGCTGGAAGTCGTCGAGGTCGAACCCCAACTCGAGGGCGAACTCGTCCAGCGCCGGAAACTGTGCGGCTTGTGCGGCCTTGCGGCGCGCCGCTGCGTACCGCTCGGCGGGGCTCGACATGGCACCAAGATTAGTGCGTGCCGAGACATGTCACCCCACAAGGCCGTCCGGAGGGGCGGTCGGGGGCGGTCGGTAGGGTGCACGGCGTGCCGGACCATGCCGAACCGCCCCAGACCAGTCCGCCGGGCACCGCCGAGGCGCCCGCCGCCCGCCGGGCGTCCCGACGCCCTGTCAAGGCGGTGCTCTTCGACTTCCACGGCACCCTGGCCCAGGTGGAGGACCCCCAGCGGTGGGTGCTGCAGGCCGCGGCGGCGTGCGGCGTCACGCTGGACCGGGTCCGCGCCACCTCGCTGGCCGACCGACTGCTGACCGCCGGCCGCGCCGGCGGGCCACTGCCGGCACGGGTGCCGCCCCGACTCGCCGAGCTGTGGGCGGACCGGGACCTCTACCAACACGCCCACCGGGGCGCGTACACCGGGCTGGCCGAGACCGTCGACGCCGGCATCGACGGCTTCGCCGACGCGCTCTACGAACGGCTGCTGACCACCGAGGGCTGGCTGCCGTACGCCGACACCGCCCCCACGCTGACCGCGCTGCGCGACGCCGGGGTGCCGGTGGCCGTGGTCAGCAACATCGGCTTCGACCTGCGGCCACACTTCGACGCCTGGGGGCTGACCGACCTGGTCGGCGCGTTCGTGCTCTCGTACGAGGTGGGGCGCTGCAAACCCGACCCGGCGATCTTCTGGCGTGCCTGCGGCATGCTCGGCGTCGACCCGGAGCAGACACTGATGGTCGGTGACACCCCGGCGGACGCGGGCGCGGTGGCCGCCGGCTGCTCGGTGCTGGTGCTCCCGGCAGCCGAGCCGGGCCGGGAGAACGGGCTGGGCGCGGCGCTCGACCTCGCCCTGCCGTCCTGAGCGGGCGTGCTGTGCCGTCAGTCGGGAATGTGAGTCACCGGTAGCTCCACGCGGCGCCACCCCGGATACCCCGGTTCCGAGCGGCGCACACCGCCGCTCGGTGTCCCCCCAACCGCGGGCAGGGGCCGCCTGCGACACACCGGTCCCTCTCGCCACCAGCCGCCTGCCAGAGCTCACCTTTCGGCAGGTGGACACCGCCGGACGGTAGCCGGAGCGGACCGCCTACCGTCGTGCCCGTGACCGAGATCCTGCTGCCCACGCCATCGCCGGCCGACACGCCACCGGCCCGGCGCGGCGGCATCGTCGCCGTGGGGCTGGTGCTCGGCGGGGCGCTGTCGGTGCAGTTCGGGGCCGCCGTGGCCGCGTTGCTCTTCCCGCGCACCGGGGTGGCCGGCGCGGTGACCCTGCGGCTGACCATCTCGGCGGTGCTGCTGCTCGTCGTGTGCCGGCCCCGACTGCGCGGACACGACCGGTCGGCCTGGCTCGCGGCCGGCGCGTTCGGGCTGGCGCTGGCCGGCATGAACTCGCTGTTCTACCAGGCCATCGAACGCATCCCGCTGGGCCCGGCGGTGACGCTCGAGGTGCTCGGCCCGTTGGCGCTGTCGGTGTTCTCCGCCCGCCGGCTGGCCAGTTGGGGCTGGGCGGGTCTCGCACTGGCCGGGGTGGCGCTGCTCGGGCAGGGCGGCTTCGACCGGCTGAACCCGGTCGGGGTGGCCTTCGCCTTCGGCGCGGGCGCCATGTGGGCCGCGTACATAGTGCTGAGCGCCCGGGTCGGCGGCCGCTTCCCCGGCGCGGACGGGCTGGCCCTGGCACTGGCCGTCGCCGCGCTGGCCACCCTGCCGCTGGGCATCGTCGACGGCGGCGCCGCGCTGCTCGACCCGCAGGTGCTGGCGCTCGGCGCCGCCCTCGCGGTGCTCGCCTCCGGGCTGCCCTACACCCTGGAACTGCTGGCGCTACGGCGGATGCCCACCGCCACCTTCGCGGTGCTGATGAGCCTCGGCCCGGCCGTCGCCACGCTCGCCGGGTGGCTGGTGCTGCGGCAGGCGCTGACAGTGCTGGAATGCGCCGCCATCGTGCTGGTCATCGCCGCCAGCATCGGCGCGGTACGGGTCAACGCAGCAGCCGCACGGCGCCCGGAACCGCGCTGATCGTCACCGGCAGCCGCAGGGAGCGTTCCCCGTCGGCGTACGAGGTGATGCCCTCGGCTGCCAACTCCACTGTGCGGGCCCGGAAACTGCGCACCAGCGGGTGGCTGACGTGGGTGCCCTGGTAGATGCGGGGCTTCACCCGGACCAGGGTCCGCCGGTTGACCCGACCCGCCACGACCACGTCGAGCAGTCCGTCGGTCGGGTCCGCGTCGGGGCAGATCCGCATCCCACCGCCGTACGTGGGGCAGTTGCCCACCGCCACGAGCACCGCGTCCAGCTCGTGTGGCACCCCGTCGAGGCGCAGCGTGTAACGGCGTGGCCGCAGCCGGGCCAGCTCGACCAGGATCGCCAGGTCGTATCGGCGCGGGCCGCGGGGCCAGCGCATCCGGTTGGCCCGCTCGTTGACGATCGCGTCGAACCCGGCCGCGAGGACCGCGCCGTACCAGCGCTCGACACCGTCGACCCCGACCATCCGGGCCAGGTCGACAGGTTGGCTGCGCCCGTCACGCACCGCCTCGGCGATCACCGCCGCCGCGGCGACGGGGTCGGCCGGGAAGCCGGTGTCCAGGGCGAAGTCGTTGCCGGTGCCGGCCGGGATCGGGCCGAACGGCACGGCGGTCCCGGCGACCGCCTGCAACGCCCGGTGCACGGTGCCGTCCCCACCGACCGCCACCAACGCGCCAGCGCCGTCGGCGACGGCGGCCCGACACACCGCCTCCGCCTCGGCGGGGCTGGACGCCGGCAGCAACCGGACCGGCCGCCCGGCGGCGGCCAAGCCGTCCAGCAGCCGGGGCAGCAACGCCCGGTGCCGTCCACGACCGGCGCTCGGGTTGGCGAGCACGGCGACCGGGCCGGGCAGGTGATCGTCTGCGGTCACGGGCAGCACCGTACCGGTCGTACACCCGTCGTTCGCCAGGGGCAGCCGCCGTCACCAACAGTTCCGCCGCCGACGCGGGAGGTGACGCGACGACGCCGCCCCCGAAACACGGGGACGGCGTCGGTGGACCGGTCGGCGCGGAGCCGTCAGGTCATGTCGTCGTAGCGGCGTTCGATCGGCGCCGGTTTGGCGATCGGCTCGGGTTCGCCGATCGGCGCTGCCGAGTCGACCCGCTGCCCGGCCACTACCGGGTCCGCGTCGAACTCCAACGGCGACACCTCGTCGTCGTCGATGCCGGCATAAATCTCCTTGCCCCGCCCACGCCGCTTGTCGTTGAGGAAGGCGATGCCCACCGCGCCGAAGTAGAGCGCCGACAGGCAGATGGCCAGGGCCGTCATCCCGAACGGGTCCGGGGTTGGGGTGACCACTGCGGAGAAGGCGAAGAACACGAAGATCGCCACGCGCCACCAGCTGAGCAGCCGCTTCGCGCTGGCGATGCCCACGAAGTTGAGCATCAGCACGACGAGCGGGAACTCGAAGGCCACGCCGAACAACAGGATCAGGTTGGTGACGAAGGAGATGTACTTGGTGATCTCCAAGGTCGTGCTGATCTCGCTGTCCGAGATGCTGAGTAGGAACTCCAGGCCCTTGGACGTGACGAAGTACGCCAGTACCGCACCGGCCGCGAACAGCGGCGCGGCGAGCGCGGTGAAGAAGTACGCGTAGCGCCGCTCGTGCCGGTGCAGGCCAGGCGCGATGAACGCCCAGAGCTGGTACAGCCAGATCGGCGCGGCCACAATCAACCCGACCCAGAGCGCGACCTTCAGGTTGAGCAGGAACAGGTCGGCCGGGCCGAGCTGCACGAACTCGCACTTGCCGTCGACATATCGGGCCTGCGGCAGGTCACAGTAGGGCTGCTGGAGCAGGTGCAGCACCGGCTCGGCCAACCAGAAACCGAAGCCGAACCCGATGAGGATCGCCACGGACGCGCGGAACAGACGGTTGCGCAGCTCGCGGACGTGCTCGATGAGCGTCATCGAGCCGTCGGCGGCCCGTTCGAAGGTGCTCGTGCCGCGTTTACGCAGTGCGAAGGCCACGGGAGTGGGGCCCTTCGGTCAGTTGTCGCGGACGCGGTGCACCGGGTCGACGACCGGCTGCTGCGGCGGGGCCTGCTGGTACGGGGCCTGCTGCGGCTGGCCGGCGTACGGCGCCTGCTGCCCGGCGTGCGGCGGCAGCGGCTGGTAGCCGGCCTGCGCGTCAGCCTTCTCGGCGAGGTCGCGGTCGTCGTCCTGCAGGCTCTTGGTCTCGGCCTTGATGATCCGCAGCGACCGACCCAGCGACCGGGCCGCGTCGGGGAGCCGCTTCGCACCGAAGAGCAGGATCAGCACAACCACGAGAACAGCGATGTGCCACGGCTTGAGGGCACCCATGAGAAGCTCCAGTCGCTCTGTGTCCGGGGGGTGGTACGCAGCCCATCGTACGTGCGGATCGGCTGCCCGCCACCCACTGGGTGGTGGTGGTCCGGGCGGGAGGGTGAAGTCTTGACCAACCCGCGATGATCCGTCAACCACCGCCGGGTGCGTACTCGATCAGCCGCGCTTGGCCTTGATGACCGCGAGTCGCTGGGACGCGGTGTCGAGCCGACGTTGGACGTCCTCGGCACGCTGTTGCAGCGCCTCGGCGGTTTCCCGCAGCGCCTCGGCCTCGACGGCCCGCCGCTGCAACGCCACCGCTGCGCGGCGCAGTCGGGGCAGCCGGGCCAACACCGGGCGCACTGCCAACGCGAGCGCCACGAGGGGTAGCAACACCACCGCGAGCACGATCCAGATCAGCACGGCGGTCAGCCTACTGGGTGCGGCCGGCCACCGCCCTGTCACCCGACGGCGCGCGCTCCGCGTCGACCTCGGGCGGCCGGGGCGCGGCCGTGGGCGTGGGCACTGCGTACGCGTCCAGCGCGGCGGCCGCCGTCGCCCGCACCTGCTCGGCCAACGCGACCGGGGCGACCACACTCACCTCCGGGCCGAGGCCGAGCACGAACCGGCGGGCCCAGCCCAGGTCGGTGACCCGCAGGGAGACGAGCCACTGGTCGCCGTCGCCGGCCTCCACCCGCTCGCACGGGTAGTACTCGGTGATCCACCGCTCGCCCCGGCCGATGCGCAGGGTGATCAACGGCAGGTCGGCCGAGGGGCGGAACACGCCCTCGGTGAGGTCGTGCGGGACTGCCTGCGGCGGCACCGTGGCCGGCTCGTCCAACTCGGTGACCGCGTCGATCCGGTCGGCGCGGAACAGCCGGACGGCCTCCGCACGCCGACACCACGCCTCCACGTACGCCCGACCGCCGACCATCAGCATCCGCAGCGGGTCGACGACGCGCTCGGTGGTCTCGTCCCGGGCCGCCGTGTAGTAGGTGATCCGCAGCGCCTTGCCGCCCTCCACCGCGGCGCGCAGCGCCTCGACCCGCCCGGTGTCCCCGGGCAACCGGACCGCCACCGGCGCGCCCACCAGGTCGCCCGCAGCCTCGATCTTGGCGAGGGCCCGTTCGACGGCCTCCCGGTTGGCCACCCCGGGCGTCTCGGCCAGCATCCGCAGCGCCACCACCAGTGCGAGGGCCTCGTCTGGGGTCAGCCGCAACGGTCGGTCGATGCCGGCGTCGTAGGTGATGGTCACCCGGTCACCGTCGAACGCCATGTCGATCAGGTCACCGGGGCCGTACCCGGGCAGCCCGCACACCCAGAGCAGCTCCAGGTCCTCCCGGAGCTGGCGCTCGGTGACGCCCAGGTCACCGGCCGCCTCGGCGATCTCGATGCCGGGCCGGGCCAGCAGGTAGGGCACCAGGTTGAGCAGTCGGGCCAGCCGGTCGGCGGACGCGCGGGAACCGTTGCGGGCGGCCGGGCGGGTCACCTGGCGCCTCCGCTGACGGCCAGCTCGTCGTGGCGCACGGCGATCTCCTTGAGTCGTTGGATGACCGCCTCGCGGACCTCCGGTGGGTCGAGGACCCGCACGTCCGGGCCGTAGCCGACGAGATGGCCGGCCAGCCCGTCCGGGTCGGCGTACGGCAGCACCAGCCGGTCGCCGTCCGGCCCGGCGGTCACCTCCACCGCCCAACGGCGCAGCCCGGCGGCCCGCCCCGGCGCGGCCAGCACCGTGGCCCGACCGGTGCGCTCCACCGGGCCGGACCAGCGGGCCACGTGGCTGATCAGGTCGACGTTTGCCGGCGGCTCGTAGGCGCCGGGAGAGCCGGTCACCCGGACCGCGCCGACGACCCGGGACAACCGGAAGCAGCGGGTCGCCTCCCGGTCCTGGTCGTGGCCGACGACATACCACCGGCCGCGCCAGCAGACCACGCCCCACGGTTGCAGCCGCCTCCGGGTGGGCGCGTCGCGGTCGGGCACCCGGTAGTCGAACCCCACCTCGCGGCGGTCCCGGGCGGCGGCGGTCAGCGGCGCGAACGCCGGGTCGACAGTGACCATCGGCTCCAGGCCGAGGGTCGCCTGCGGGTCCACGTCCACACCGGCGGCACGCAGCTTGGCCAGCCCCGACGACGCGGCGGCGGCCAACCCGGCGTGCTGCCACAGCCGGGCGGCGATGCCGACCGCGGCGGCTTCGTCCGGTTCGAGGAGGATGTCGGGCAGCGCGTATTCGCGGTGGGCGATCCGGTAGCCGGGCTCGGCGTCGAAGGCGCTCGCCGTGCCCGTCTCCAGTGGCACACCCAGCTCGCGCAGCTCAGCCTTGTCCCGTTCGAACTTGCGCTGGAACGCCTCGTGGTCGCGCGCGTCGTCCGGATCGTGCTCGTAACCGGGCACTGTCGCGGCAATCTGCGCGGCGGTCAGGAACCGTCGCGTGGACAGCAGGCAGATCACCAGGTTGACCAGGCGTTCGGTGCGGGTCCGCGACACGCGGTAGACGCTAGCAGCCGACCCGCCCAGACCGTGCACCCACGCGGGCGTGCCGCACACTTGTTCGGATCGGGCCTCCCCCGGCGCGTCGCCGTCCACGGTCATAGGGTGATCCTCATGCCGCAAGCGGACGCCAGGCCCGAGAGCGAGAGCGTCGGCACCATCGTCGTCGCCGGCACCGCCAACCTCGCCATCGCGATCGCCAAGCTGATCGCCGGGCTGATCTCCGGATCAGCCGCGATGCTGTCCGAGGCGGCGCACTCGGTCGCCGACACCACCACCGAGGTGCTGCTCTTCCAGGCGCTGCGCCGCGGCGCCCGTCCGGCCGACCAGCGACACCCCTTCGGGTACGGCAAGGAAAGCTACGTCTGGGCGTTCTTCGCCGCCATGTTCACGTTCGTCGCCGGCGCCGGTTTCGCCGTCACCCACGGCGTCACCACGATCCTGGTGCGCGAGCACAGCGGCGACTACCTCGTCTCGTACATCGTGCTCGGGGTGTCGTTCGTCATCGAGTCGATCTCACTGGGCCGGGCGGTGCGGCAGGTCCGCCGCGAGTCGCGACGCTGGCAGACCACGCCTCGGCGGTTTCTGCGGCTGACCGCCGACACCACAGTCAAGGCGGTCTTCCTGGAGGACAGCGCGGCCCTGATCGGTCTGGTGCTGGCCGGGCTCGGCGTCGGCCTGTCGCACGCCACCGGCGACGAGGTGTGGGACGGCGTGGCGTCGATCCTGATCGGCCTGCTGCTGCTGACCGTCGCCGGGATCCTCGCCGGCAACAACCTGTCGCTGCTGGTCGGCCGGGCCGTGCCGGAGCGGCTGCGCCGCGAGATCGAGCAGGAGCTGGCCGGGCTGCCCGAGGTGGAGCGCATCGACACCCTGTTGACCATGCAGCTCGGCCCGCAGGACATCCTTGTCGCCGCGAAGGTCGACTTCCGCGACGAGGCCACCGGCGCGCAGATCGAGGCCACCGCCGACGAGGCCGAGCGGCGGCTCACCGAGCGATACCCGGAGATCCGCTTCGTCTTCCTCGACCCGACCCGTTCGATGCCGGGCGCCACCGGCACCGCCCGACACACCCAGGCCGGGCCGAGTCCGGACGCCGGTGGTCCCGAGCCGGCCTGACCCACACCCGGGCGCGGGCCGCCGGGCCCGCGCGGCTAGCGTGCCCGTCATGGTGCGATGGCGTACGGGGACGGTGGCGACGCTGCGACGGCAGTGGACCGGGGCGGTGGAGCTGGACGTCGACCTGCCCGACGGCACGCGGATGCGGGCGCTGGCCTACCCGAAGCTGGTCGGCACGCCCGAGCCCGGTGACCGGGTGCTGCTCAACGCCGGTGCGCTGCTGATGGGGTTGGGCACTGGCGGGTACGCCCTGGTGGTCGCATTGCCGGACCGGCTGCCGCCGGACCCACCCGACGTCGCCGACACCCGCGACGCCGGGCACCTGGTCAAGGCCCGCTACACGCCGTTGCAGCCGATCCTGCTCGGCGTCGACGAGGAGGCGTCCCCGCACCGCGACGTGCTGGCCGACGCGGACGACCTGGGCGGCCTGCCGGTGGTCACCGCCGACCTGCACTCGGCGCTCCCGGCGATCCTGGCCGGCATCCGGGCCGACGCCCCGCAGGCGCGGGTGGCGTACCTGCTCACCGACGGCGGGGCGCTGCCCGCCTGGTTCTCCCGCACCCTCGCCGGGCTACGGGCCGAACTGGCCGGCACGATCACCGTCGGGCAGGCGTTCGGCGGCGACCTGGAGGCCACCACCCTGCACGGCGGCCTGCTCGCGGCCCGGTACGTGCTCCACGCGGACGTGGTGATCGTGGCTCAGGGACCGGGCAACCTGGGCACCGGAACCCGGTGGGGCTTCTCCGGCGTCGCCGTCGGCGAGGCGGTCAACGCGATCGCCACGCTGGGCGGGAAGCCGGTCGGATCGTTGCGCATCTCCGACGCCGATCCCCGCCCCCGACACCGGGGGGTGTCACACCACAGCCTCACCGCGTACGGCCGGGTGGCGCTCGCCCCGGCGGACCTGGTGGTGCCCGAGGACCTGGCGCCGTCCCTCGCGGCCGAGGTGCACACGGCGCTGGCGCCCCTGGCGGCCCGGCACCGGATCGTCCGGGTGCTCACCGACGGTCTGGACGCCGCGCTGCGGGCCAGCGCCGTACCCCTGTCCACAATGGGCCGCGGGCTCGACGCCGACCACGCGTACTTCCTGGCGGCAGCCGCCGCCGGCCGCCACGCCGCAACCCTCCTCCCCTAACCAACCCCCACCCCGGCCCCCGGCCCCGGCCCCGGCCCCGGCCCCGGCCCTCAGCCCGGTTGATCATGAAGTTATTGCCCGCCGCCTCGGCGTGTCATGGCAATAACTTCATGATCAACGCGCGCTGGGGGTGGGGTGGGGTGGGGTGGGTTAGGCCAGGAAGATCAGGGCCAGCCAGCCGCCCACTATGAGCACCAGCGCCAGGGCCAGCACCCACGTCGGCACCGTGTAGTCACCGCGCCGGTTACGGTCGATCTCGGCGCGGATCTTCTCCCGCCGGCGTTCGACCCAGTTCTGCCGCTCGGTGCCGCGCTCGGAGCGGTCGGAAGGTCCAGAAGTCGTCATGGCGCGCTCAGCTTAACCGCTCGGTGCGCAGGGCTGACCGGCCCCGTCGGCGCAGCGCACCGACGGGGCCGGCAACCGGTCACATGCTGGCGATCAGCCGTTCCACCCGCTCGTCGTACGCTCGGAACGGATCCTTGCAGAGCACTGTGCGCTGCGCCTGGTCGTTGAGCTTCAGGTGCACCCAGTCGACGGTGAAGTCCCGGCGCTTCTCCTGGGCGTGCCGGATGAACTCGCCGCGCAGCCGGGCCCGGGTGGTCTGCGGCGGGGTCTCCTTGGCCTCGAAGATCTCCGGGTCGGTGGCCACCCGGTCGACATCGCCGCGGCGCTCCAGGAGCCCGTAGAGGCCCCGGCCACGGCGCACGTCGTGGTAGGCCAGGTCCATCTGCGCCACCCGGGGGTGCGACAGCGGCAGGTCGTGCTTGCGCTGGTAGCGCTCGATCAGCCGCAGCTTGCTGACCCAGTCGATCTCCCGGGAGACCGGCTCCAGGTCGCCGCTCTCCACCGCGTTGAGCACCCGGCCCCACAGCTCGACGACACGCTTGGCGGCCTGGTCGCCGCCGCGTCGCTCGACGAACTCGGTGGCCTTGGCGAGGTATTCCTGCTGGATGTCCAGGGCGCTGACCTCCTTGCCGTTGGCCAACCGCACCTTGCGCCGCCCGGTGATGTCGTGCGACACCTCCCGGATGGCCCGGATCGGGTTCTCCAGGGACAGGTCGCGCATCACCACCCCGGCCTCGATCATCCGCAGCACGATGTCGGCGGTGCCGACCTTGAGCAGCGTGGTGACCTCGTTCATGTTGGAGTCGCCGACGATCACGTGCAGCCGCCGGTAGCGCTCGGCGTCAGCGTGCGGCTCGTCGCGGGTGTTGATGATCGGGCGGCTGCGGGTGGTCGCCGAGGAGACGCCCTCCCAGATGTGCTCGGCCCGCTGCGAGAGGCAGTAGACAGCGCCGCGTGGGGTTTGCAGGACCTTGCCGGCCCCGCAGATCAACTGCCGGGTGACCAGGAACGGAATGAGCACGTCGGCGAGCCGGCCGAACTCGCCGTGCCGCGAGACAAGGTAGTTCTCGTGGCAGCCGTACGAGTTGCCGGCGGAATCGGTGTTGTTCTTGAACAGGTAGATCTCACCCGCGATGCCCTCGTCGTGCAGTCGCTTCTCCGCGTCGACGAGCAGCCCTTCCAGGATCCGCTCGCCGGCCCGGTCGTGGGCGACGAGATCGGTCACCGAGTCGCACTCCGGTGTCGCGTACTCCGGATGCGACCCGACGTCCAGGTAGAGCCGGGCCCCATTGCGCAGGAAGACATTGCTCGACCGGCCCCAGGACACCACGCGACGGAACAGATACCGCGCGACCTCGTCCGGGGACAGCCGCCGCTGCCCGCGATAGGTGCAGGTGACGCCGTACTCGGTCTCGAGGCCGAAGATTCGCCGCTCCATGGTGTGACATTAGCCGCCCGGAGGCCCGGTTCGTCACTGTCAGACCACAGGTCGTGCCCCGAGCGCTGTCACATACCGGTTGAGTGCGACATTCCGTCCGGACCGAGGCTCGCCACGAACCGCCGGCAGCTGTCGTACTCCGGAAGCAGGCCCCGCTCGCGGGCCTGCGCCAGAGTCGGCGCCGCGTCGTCGCGCGCGGACAGCAGTGGAACGTCGGCGGGCCACTCGATGCCCAACTCCTCGTCCAGCGGGTGCACCGCGTGCTCGCCGGTCGGGTTGTAGGTGGCCGAGCAGAGATAGCTCAACGTCGCGTCGTCGGTCAACGCGCAGAACCCGTGCCCCAGCCCCTCGCTGAGGTAGACCGCCCGACGGTCGGTGTCGTCCAGTCGGACGCCCTCCCAACGACCGAAGGTCGGGGAGCCCACCCGCAGGTCCACGATCACGTCGAGGACCGCGCCCCGCACACAGGTGACGTACTTGGCCTGCCCGGGCGGCACGTCGGCGAAGTGAACGCCGCGCACCACGCCACGCGCGGAGACCGACAGGTTGGCCTGGGCCAGTCGCAGCGGATGCCCCACCACCTCGGCGAGCTTGTCGAAGCGGTACCACTCCATGAACATGCCACGCGGGTCGCCGTGCTGCTGGGGGGTGATCTCCCAGGCGCCCTCGATGCTCAGCTCCCGGATCTTCACCAGGAACCCCCCTCGTCGCCGGCCTGGTCGTCGAGCAGACCGAGCAGGTAGTCGCCGTAGCCGCTCTTGGTCAGCGGCTCGGCGAGCGCGCGCAGCTGCGCGTCGTCGATCAGGCCAGCCCTCCAGGCGACCTCCTCGACGCAACCGATCTTGAGACCCTGCCGCTCCTCGACCACCCGGACGAACTCGGCGGCCTGCATCATCGAGGTGAACGTGCCGGTGTCCAGCCAGGCGGTGCCCCGATCCAGCACCGTCACCGCCAGCTCGCCGGTCTCCCGGTAAACCTCGTTGACCGCCGTGATCTCCAGCTCGCCGCGGGCGCTCGGGGTGAGCTTGCGGGCGATGTCCACCACCCGGTTGTCATAGAAGTAGAGGCCGGGCACCGCGTAGCGGGACTTCGGGCGGGCCGGCTTCTCCTCGATCGAGAGCACCCGACCATCGGCGTCGAAGTCGACCACGCCGTACTCCTGCGGGTTGGCCACCTGATAGGCGAAGACCCGCCCACCGACCGGGTCACGGTGGTCGGCGAGCTGCCGACCCAGACCCACTCCGTGGAAGATGTTGTCGCCGAGGACCAACGCCACCGACTCGGTGCCGATGAAGTCCGCGCCGAGGATGAACGCCTGCGCGATGCCCTCCGGGCGCTCCTGGCTGACGTACTCAAGCCGCAGCCCGAACTGGCTGCCGTCGCCCAGCAGCCGACGGAACTGGTCCTGGTCCTCCGGAGTCGTGATCACCAGGATCTCCCGAACCCCGGACATCACCAGGGTGGAGAGCGGGTAATAGATCATCGGCTTGTCGAAGACCGGCATCAGCTGCTTCGAGACCGCCCGGGTGATCGGCCAGAGCCGGGACCCGGTGCCGCCGGCAAGTAGGATTCCGCGCATCGGGGAAGCCTAGCCGCACCCGGACCCGTTGCGCGGGGGTCGGATACCAGGGGCCGCGCCACCCGTCGCGTATACTTCCGGACCCGTGAGGATCCTCGTCACCGGCGGAGCCGGATTCATCGGGTCGGAGTACGTTCGCCTGCTGCTGGGCAAGCCCCTCGGCAGTGCGGACAGTGTGCCGCCGCTCGAGCCGGCCGTCGTGACCGTGCTGGACAAGCTGACCTACTCGGGCAACCTGGCCAACCTTGAGCCGGTCCGCAACGACCCGCGGCTGCGGTTCGTGCAGGGCGACATCTGCGACCCGGCGGTGGTCGACACCGTGGTGGCCGAGCACGACGTGATCGTGCACTTCGCCGCCGAGTCACACGTCGACCGTTCGATCGCCGGCGCCGCGCCGTTCGTCACCACGAACGTGCTGGGCACCCAGACGCTGCTCGACGCGGCGCTGCGCCACGGCACCAGCCGGTTCGTGCACGTCTCCACCGACGAGGTCTACGGCTCGATCGACGAGGGCTCCTGGACCGAGACCTGGCCACTCGCGCCCAACTCGCCGTACTCGGCCTCCAAGGCCGGCTCCGACCTGCTCGCGCTGTCGTACCACCGCACCCACGGCATGGACGTGGTCGTCACCCGCTGCTCCAACAACTACGGCCCGTACCAGTTCCCCGAGAAGGTCATCCCGCTGTTCGTCAGCAACCTGCTCGACGGTGGCACCGTCCCCCTCTACGGCGACGGCGGCAACATCCGTGACTGGCTGCACGTGCACGACCACTGCCGGGGCATCGCCCTCGTCCAGCAGAAGGGCCGCGCCGGTGAGGTCTACAACATCGGCGGCGGCACCGAGTTGACCAACAAGGAACTCACCGGCCTGCTCCTGGACGCCTGCGGCGCCGGGTGGGACCGGGTCGTCCCGGTCACCGACCGCAAGGGCCACGACCGCCGGTACTCCCTCGACATCACCAAGATCAGCGAAGAGCTCGGCTACCACCCCAGCATCACCCTCGACCAGGGCCTCGCTGACACCGTCCGCTGGTACCGGGACAACCGCAACTGGTGGGAACCCCTCAAGTCCGCGCCGACCGCATGACCCGACTCCTCGTCACCGGCGCGGGCGGGATGCTCGGCCGGGACCTGGTCACCGTGCTGGGTGCACGGCCCGACCTCAAGGTGACCGCCGCCACCCGCGCCGACCTGGACGTCACCGACAGCGCGGCGGTCCACGCCGCCGTCGCCGGGCACGACCTCGTGATCAACGCGGCCGCGTGGACAAACGTCGACGCCGCCGAGGCCGACGAGGCGGCGGCGACCGCCGTCAACGGCCACGGCGTGGCCAACCTGGCCGCGGCGTGCGCCACCGACGGAACCCGGCTCATCCAGGTCTCCACCGACTACGTCCTGGCCGGCAACGCGGACACCCCGTACCCGGAGGACGCGCCCACCGCGCCGGTCAACGCCTACGGCCGCGGCAAGCTGGTCGGCGAAGAGGCCGTCGCGCGGCTGCTGCCTGACACCGGGTACGTCGTGCGCACCGCCTGGCTCTACGGCGCGCACGGCCCGAACTTCGTGGCCACCATGCTCCGACTCGCCACCCAGCGCGAACACCTCGACGTGGTCGACGACCAACACGGCCAACCCACCTGGTCGTACGCGCTCGCCGAGCGGCTCGTCGCGCTCGCCGACGCGGCGCTGGCCGGTCACGCCACGCCCGGCGTCTACCACGGCACCTGCGCCGGGCAGACGACCTGGTACGGGTTGGCCCGCGCCGCGTTTTCGCTGGCCGGACTGGATCCGGATCGGATCCGACCCACCACCAGCGACCGGTATCCGCGTCCCGCCCCTCGGCCTGCGTACAGTGTGCTAGGGCACAGCCGCTGGGCAGCCGTGGGTCTGCCTCCGCTTCCAGACTGGCACAGCGCCCTGGTTGACGCGTTCCACTCCCCCGCTCCACCCGCCCCGTGGAAGGTCGCATGAAGCTCACCCTCGTCACCGGTCTGACCGGCCTGCTGCTCCTCGGCACCATCGTCGAGCTGTTGCGCCGCCGTCAGCTGCGCGAGAAGTACGGCATGCTCTGGCTCGCCGTACTGATCATCGTGATTCCGCTGTCCCTTTTCCCCCGGCTGCTCGACAACGTCGCCGAACTCCTCGGCGTCGCCTCCGGTGTCAGCCTGGTGCTCTTCCTTGGCATCGTCTTCCTGCTGCTGGTGTGCGTACACCTCAGCTGGGAGGTCAGCGCCCTGGAAGAAGAGACCCGCACCCTGGCCGAAGATTTCGCCCTGCTCCGCGCCCAGATCGACGCGGACCGGGCAGCCCGAGACGAACTGGTGTCGACCGATGGTTAACGGCAAGCGCACACTGATCATCATCCCGGCTCTCAACGAGTCGGGCTCGATCGCCGACGTCGTCGGCGAGGTCCGTGGCGAACTGCCCGGCGTCGACGTGCTCGTCGTCGACGACGGCTCCACCGATCGCACCGCTGCCGTCGCCGCCGCCGCTGGCGCCCTGGTCGCCAAACTGCCGTACAACCTCGGCGTCGGTGGGGCCATGCGCCTCGGCTACCGCTACGCCCGTGACAACGGCTACGACGTCGCCATCCAGATCGACGCCGACGGCCAGCACGACCCCCGGTACGTGCCGAAGCTCGTCGACCTGCTCGATGACAACGACCTCGTCATCGGCGCGCGCTTCGCCGGTGAGGGCGACTACAACGTCCGCGGCCCCCGCCGCTGGGCGATGGTGATGCTCTCCGCCGTGCTGTCCCGGGTCGCCCGCACCAAGCTCACCGACACCACCTCCGGCTTCCGGGCCGCCAACCGGCGGGTCATCGAGATGTTCGCCGGCTGGTACCCGGCCGAGTACCTCGGCGACACTGTGGAGACCCTCGTGCACACCGCCCGCCGCGGCTACCGCATCCGCCAGGTGCCGGTCGCCATGCGCAAGCGGATGGCGGGCACACCCAGCCACTCCCCCGCCAAGGCGATGGTCTACCTCGGCCGCGCGTTCGCCGTTCTCACGCTGGCGCTCATCCGCCGGTGATCCGACGGCTACTGAGCCTGGTCCCGCCCGGCACCGTCGCTGTCGGTGCCGGGCTGGCCCTTCTCGGGCTCGCCTCCTACGTTCACCTCGCCGTCGCCGGCCACAGCCTCAGCCAGGCCGACTACTCGTCCCTGTCGGTGCTCTGGTCGATCGTGTTCACCCTCGGCATCGGCGTGTTCATGCCGATCGAGCAGGAGGTCGCCCGGGTCGTCGCCGCCCGACACAGCCAGGGGCTGCCCCCCGGGCCGGTACTGGCCCGCGGCGTCACCGTCGCCGCCGTGATGCTCGCGGTGCTGGTGTTGGCCGTCACCATCTGTCGTCAGCCGCTCGCCGACAAGCTCTTCGCCGGTGACGGCAACCTGGTCACAGTGCTGATCGGCGCACTCGCCGCGATGGCCGTCGCCTACGCCACCCGCGGTGTCCTCTCCGGCCTGCAACTGTTCCCCTGGTACGGCGCTCAACTCGGGATCGACGGCGGCCTGCGGATCATCATGGTCGCCCTGCTCGGGCTGGCCGGAGTGACGTCGCCCGTCTGGTACGGGCTCGTGCTCGTCGCCGCCCCGCTGGTCAGCGTCCTACTCACAGTGCCACCGGTGCTGCGCGCCATCGGCGGAGGCCCCCCGGTGGCCTGGGCGACCCTGCTGCGTGGCCTCGGCCTGCTCACCGCCTCCAGCCTGCTCTCGCAGGTGGTGGTGAACATCGGCGTGATCAACGTGCAGCTGCTCGCGCCCTCCGACGCGGCAGCCGCCGGCGCACTACTCTCCGCCCTCGTGCTGGTCCGCATCCCCCTGTTCGTCTTCGGCTCCCTACAGGCGTCACTGCTGCCCGGCCTGGCCACCACCGCCACCACCGGCGACCAGGCCGGCTTCCACAGCCTGCTGCGCCGGGCGCTCGGCATCGTCACCGCGCTCGGCCTCACCGGCGCCCTCGGCGCCGTGCTGCTCGGCCCGTGGTTGGTCGGCACCCTCTTCGACGCACCCGGCGTTCTCGGCCACGGCGACTTTGCCTGGTTGGCTGCCGCCACGCTCGCCTACCTGTGGGCGATGGTGCTCGGCCAGGCCCTGCTCGCCCTCGACCGGCACCGCGCCCAGGCCCTCGCCTGGACCGCCGGCGTCACCGCCCTGATCGCCGTGACGCTGATCCCGGCTCCGGTCACCCTGCGCGTCGAACTGGCGTACACCATCGGCTCCGTCATAGTGGCCGCCACCATGGCGATGCTGCTGCGCGGCGGCTTCCGCCGACCCACCACCCCCACCCGGCCGCTCGCCGAGGCCGTCGCCCCTGCCGCATCCGGAGGCATCCGATGACCCGACCCCGGGTGAGCGCCGTCATGCTCGCCTACGGCCCGGAGCCCTATCTCGTCGACGCCGCCCAGGCGGTGCTGGCCAGCACCGACGTCGAGATCGACCTCATCGTCGTCGACAACGGCTGCACCGGGGACGGCATCGACATCGTCAAGGGCCTCCCCGGGGTACGGGTGATCCGACCGGAGGAGAACACCGGTTACTCCGGCGGCTGCCGGGTAGGCGCGGCCGAAGCCACCGGCGACTGGCTCGCGTTCGTCAACTCCGATGCCGTCGTCGCACCCGACGCCCTGGCCAAGACCACCGCCGTAGCCGCCGAAGCGGGCATAGGCGCGGCCATGGCGTCCATCCGGTTGGCCGACACCCCCGAGCTGATCAACACCAGCGGTAACCCGCTGCACTTCACCGGCCTCTCCTGGGCCGGCGGCAACGGCGAACCGGCCAGCAACCACGCCGAGCGGCGGGCCGTACCCTCCCTCAGCGGCTGCTGCTTCGTGATCAGCCGGAAGCTCTGGCGCGAACTCGACGGCTTCGCCGCCGAATACTTCGCGTACCACGAGGACACCGAACTCAGCCTGCGACTGTGGCAGCGCGGACTTCGACTGGAGTACGTGCCGGACGCCGTCGTGCGTCACCACTACGAGTTCTCCCGCAACGCCCTGAAGCTCTACCTGGTCGAGCGGAACCGACTGGTCACCCTGCTCACCGCCTACGAGGCGCGGACACTCGTGGTGCTCGCCCCGGCGCTGCTGCTCACCGAGGCCGCAATGCTCACCGCCGCGGTCGTCGGCGGCTGGTCCCGGCAGAAGCTGCAGGGCTGGGGCTGGTTGTGGCGCAACCGCGACTGGGTTCGCGGCCGTCGACGGCAGCTACAGGCTGAACGCCGGGTGCCAGACGGGGTCATCGCGAAGCTGATGACCGGTCGGGTCACGCCCTCCGGTGTGCCGACCACACCCGGCCTGGGCGCGTTCAACGCCGTCGCCGGCGGTTACTGGGCCCTGGCCCGGCCCCTGCTGCGCCGAGGATGACCGCTGGTGCCGGCCCCTGCTCGGGGCCCGGCACCAGCGGGCGAAACCTTAGCGCTCGCCGCCCTCTGCGGGCCGGTCCTCCAGGTCCGCGGAACCAGCCGAGGACGTCGGCTTGTGCCCCTCAGTGGTCGGCACGACCGGCTCGGCGGGACCGCCCGCCGCATCCGCCGCCTGCCCCTCGGCCGGCGCATCCCCGTCCAGCAGAGCAGTCAGCGCGGCACCGGTGATCCGCCGGAACGTCCGTCCGATCCGCTGACGGTCCAGGACCGCCACCTCGAGCTGGTTCGCGGCGATCGTCCGGGCGGCACCGCCCTCACCACCGACGGTGCTCAACGCCTGCACCGCCACCCTGACCGCCTCGGCCAGGGACATGTCCGCCCGATGCTGCGACTTCAACACACCGGTGATCGCCTCGGCCTGACCACCCATGGCCATCCGCCCTGGCTCGTCGTTCACCGAACCGTCATAGGTCAGCCGGTACAGTTCGTCCGCCTCCGGGGTGGCACCGACCTCCGCCACGCAGATCTCCACCTCGAACGGCTTCGACTGCTCGGTGAAGATGGCACCCAGGGTCTGCGCGAACGCGTTGGCCAGGGCCCGGCCAGTGACGTCACGCCGGTCGTAGCTGAGCCCGTTCAGGTCGGCCATCCGGACTCCGGCACGGCGCAGGTTCTCGAACTCGTTGTACCGGCCGACGGCGGCGAACCCGATCCGGTCGTAGATCTCGCTGACCTTGTGCAGGGCGCTGGAAAGGTTCTCCGCGACGAAGAGGACCCCGCCGGAGTAGCTGAGGACCACCGCGCTGCGACCCCGAGCGATGCCCTTGCGGGCCAACTCGGAGCGGTCGCGCATGATCTGTTCGGGAGAGGCGTAGAACTGCATGGCCACGTCGGCGGTTCTCCTTACGGCGCTGTGCTGACGACTGCTGACTGGTGAGGTGCGGGTCTCAACCGCCCGGGTTCTCCATCCGGCCGGCAACCACACCCTCGGCGATAGCCGCCGTCTCGGTGTCGGTCAGCCGGCGGGTGCCCTCGGCGGTCGCGGTCATCACCACGGGATAGATCCGGCGGGTCAGATCCGGCCCACCGGTCGCGGTGTCGTCGTCGGCGGCGTCGTACAGCGCCTCGACCGCCAGCCGCGTCGCGTCGTCGACGGACAACCCGGCCCGGAACCGCTTCTTCAACGCTGACTTCGCGAACAGCGACCCGGACCCGATCGCGTCGTAGCCGGTCTCCTCGTACGGGCCACCGGTCACGTCGAAGCTGAAGATCCGACCGGCGCGCGCCGGGTCGGCGGCGGCCAGGTCGAACCCGGCGAAGAGCGGCACCACTGCCAACCCCTGCATGGCCGCCCCCAGGTTGCCCCGGATCATCGAGGCCAACCGGTTGGCCTTACCGTCCAACGAGAGCATCGCGCCCTCGATCTTCTCGTAGTGCTCCAGCTCCACCTGGAACAGTCGCATCAGCTCGATGCCGATACCGGCGGTGCCCGCAATGCCGACCAGCGAGTAGGCGTCGGCGGGGTGCACCTTCTCGATGTCGCGCTGGGCGATCAGGTTGCCCATGGTGGCCCGTCGGTCGCCCGCCATCACCACACCCTCGGCGGCCGCGATGGCCACGATGGTGGTCGCGTGCGGCGCCAGGTCGGCGGCCATGCCCGGCGGCAGCGGTCGCCGACCGGGCAACATCTCGGGGGCCACCCGACTCAGAAACGTCGTGAAGGAGGACGTCCCCGCGTTGGTGAACACATCTGGAAGACGCCCGGATGGATCAAAGCCCGCTGCCACGTGGTTCCTCTCAGGTACGTGATCGCCCTGGCCAGCCTCATCGGACTGTCACGGAACTGGCCAAGACCACCGTTGCAGTTGAAGCAGAGTATCCCGCGCACCCATCCGGTGCGATGATCGTGGTCCAGATGTTGCGGGTCGGCGCGCTTCCCGCACCTCGCGGCCGTGCTTCTCCTTCACTTCTCCAAAGAGAGCCATGTCTGAATTGCCCTCTTTGTCTACTGACCTCCTTTTTGCACGTAGCCCCTCACGAATTCCTCTGCGTTCTCTTCGAGGACGGAGTCGATCTCGTCGAGGAGGTCGTCGACGTCCTCGGTGATCTCGGCGTGCCGCTCGGCCACCTCGGGGTTGGCCTCCGTGGTGACGTCCTCGATCTCCTCGCCCTGACGGGACTTGCCGGACTGCGACTGACCGCCGCTGTCATGAGTGGCCATGGCTGTCTCCTCCACGATCGTCTGGGATGAAATCTACCCCGCGCAGGCGACAGAAAGCCCTCACGTCCGCCGTGTTCGGGTCCGGGGGTGTTCGATTGCGGCGAAGCGGTCAGCTCCGAGGAGCCGACGCGTCGGCCGGGGCCGAGGCCGGGACCGGCACCGGCACCCGCTCCGGCTCACGCTGCCCCTCCCCCGACGCCTCCGCCGGTGGTGCCCCACGCCGCAGGCGGGGCGTCCAGTCCTTGAACCGCAGCGCCTGCTTCTCCACCAGATGCCAGGACAGGAACGCCAGGAAGACGGTGCAGACCATGACCACAACGAAGTAGCCGACGAAGCCCCAGGCAGCCGCCCCCAGCCAGGCCAGCATCTGCTGCACGACGAAGGAGTAGATGTAGATGCCGTACGAGTAGTCGTTCTTCTGGCCCACGCGGTGCAGCAGCCGCGGCAACCGGACCGCGAGGTAGAGGATGGCGTATTCGTAGGCGAGCAACGCCGGGCCGAACAGGTGGCCCTCCAGGGTCTGCCAGCCGGCCACGACGATGGCGAGCACGCCGAGGACGTCGCTGATGGGGAGCTTGTCGCTGTACAGATCCGCGACGGCCCCCACCAGGAACATGAAGCCGAACCGCAGGAACCAGATCTTGCTGAGCGCGCCGAGCAGCGGCAGCGTACCGACGGAGCCGCTGGTGAAGTACGTCGATCCGCCGAAGCGCAGCGCCTCGTACTGGTTCCAGAGCAGCAGACCGAAGACGACAACGGCGGCCGCGAGCACCAGCCAGCGGGCACGGCGCAGCACCGCCACCACGGCCAGCGAAGCCACGATCAGGTAGCAGAAGATCTCGTAACTGAGCGTCCAGAGTGAGCCGTCGAGGACGCTCTTACGCACCAGGTCGCCGTACGGCGTGTCCCGGAAGACGTCGACGATGCCCTGCTGGCGGTAGCCACCCCACCAGTTCGCCTGCAGGAAGTTGACCACGCCGGCCGGGTGCCGCCACAGGCCGTCCAGATTGCCGCGATCGGCGTACCAGACGATCGGGGCCACCACCAGGCCGATGAACAGCAGACACACCCAGAGGCCCGGCCAGATCCGCAGGGCCCGGTGCCACAGGTAGCGGGGCAGGCTGGCCCGCCGGGCGCTGCGGGTGATGAGGAAGCCGGAGATGCCGAAGAAGCCGGCCACCCCCAGACCGGCCACGTCGACGACCTCGGTCAACGGTCGGGCGTACCCGATCACCGCGGTGTGCGCGAGGACGACCGCTACGGCGAAGCAGAGCCGCAGAAAGCCGAAACTGTTGGCACGCCCGGCGTACGCGTTCGACAGTGGTACAGCGGTCATCGCACGCAGGCCAACCTGCCGGGCTGAGGGGAGCATCGCATCACCGTGTGGGTCGACGGATCGGGGGACGGCCTAGCATGCCACACGGTGATTGCCGGCGGAGGCACCGGATCTCAGCCTCCGGTCAGTGTCTCCAGCAGGTCCTTGGCGCTGGCACAGCGGTCGAAAAGCGCCCCGACGTGCGCGCGGGTGCCCCGCTCCGGCTCCATCATCGGGACCCGGACCAGCGACTCCCGACCCACGTCGAAGATCACCGAGTCCCAGCTCGCGGCGACCACTTCGGAGGCGTACTGGGCGAGACAGCGGCCGCGGAAGTAGGCCCGGGTGTCCTCCGGCGGCTCGGTCATCGCGGTGCGCGTCTCGTCGTCGGTGAGCAGTGTCTTCATCGCCCCCCGGCTGACCAGGCGGTGGTAGAGGCCCTTCTCCGGCCGGACGTCGGAATATTGCAGGTCGACGAGCTGGAGCTTGTGCGAGCCCCAGCCGAGCTTCTCCCGCTCCCGGTAGCCCTCCAGCAGCCGCAGCTTGGCCACCCAGTCCAGCTCGTCGGCGCAGAGCATCGGATCGCGGCCGAGCCGGTCCAGGACGCTCTCCCAGCGGTCGAGCACGTCGATGGTCTGCTCGTCGGCGTCGGTGCCGTACCGGTCGTCGACAAAGGACCGGACCCGCTCCAGGTACGCCCATTGCAGGTCGAGGGCAGTGAGCCGGCGACCGTCACGCAGTCGCATCCGGTGCGTCAGCGAGGGGTCGTGGCTGACGGCGCGCAGCTCGCTGACCGGGTCGGCGATGCCGAGGTCGGCGCCGAGGGCCTTCTCCTCGATCATGGTGAGGATCAGCGCGGTGGTGCCGACCTTGAGGTAGGTGGAGATCTCGGAGAGGTTGGCGTCGCCGATGATGACGTGCAGCCGGCGGTACTTGTCGGCGTCGGCGTGCGGCTCGTCCCGGGTGTTGATGATCGGCCGCTTGAGGGTGGTCTCCAGCCCCACCTCGACCTCGAAGAAGTCGGCGCGCTGGGAGATCTGGAAGCCGCTCTGGCCGCCGTCCTGGCCGATGCCGACCCGGCCGGCGCCGCAGACGATCTGCCGGGTGACGAAGAACGGAGTCAGGTACGCCACGATGTCGGCGAACGGCGTCTGCCGGCGCATCAGGTAGTTCTCGTGGGCGCCGTAGCTGGCGCCCTTGTTGTCGGTGTTGTTCTTGTAGAGGTGGATCGGCTGGGTGCCCGGGATGGTGGCGGCCCGGCGGGACGCCTCGGCCATCACCCGCTCGCCGGCCTTGTCCCAGCGCACGATGTCCCTGGGGGTGGTGACCTCGGGGGTGGAGTATTCGGGGTGAGCGTGGTCCACGTAGAGCCGTGCGCCGTTGGTGAGTATCACGTTGGCCAGGCCGAGGTCTTCGTCCGCGAGAGCCTCGGCGGGGTCGTACGCGGCGCCGGAGTAGGTGAAGCCACGAGCGTCGCGCAGCGGCGACTCTTCCTCGTAGTCCCACCGGGCCCGGCCGCCCCGGTTGAGTTCCGGGCGTGCCCCATAGGCGTTGACCACCTGCGATGAGGTGACCATCGGGTTGGCTCCGGCCTGCCCGGGCACGGAGATGCCGTATTCGACCTCGGTGCCCATGATCCGTCTTACGCTCATCGACCTACCCGCTTCGCTCGCCCGACCCGGTCCCCCGTCAGGTCGAGCGTAGTCCGCCCTGAGCACCTGCACTCTGCAGGTGAGTGCCGGCGGGCCGGAACAGTTCGCTGGATTCGGTGTCGGAATGCTCAGCGGGCGGCGTCGGCTCGTCGGTGGCGGCGGGGCGGGTGGTCCAGACGAGCCACCCGAACAGCACCAGGCCGAGGCTGGCGCTCAGCAGCGGAATCACCGAGCCGACCACCGGATGCCAGTCGCCGGCGAGGGGGTTGAGGCTGCTCAGTCCGATGTTGGCGGGCAGGCCGTTCTGCCAGCGGACCATCGTGTACGCCAGGCAGAAGAGCTGGATCGGCAGCAGGAGCAGCACGGCGAGTCGGGTGAACGAGCGGGCCCGGGCGACCTCGAAGCCGCGTTGTTCGGCGATCCACGCGGCGTAGAGCAGGACACCGACCAGCATGGGCAGCATGTAGCGGCCCTGGGTGACGAAGCCGCTCTCGTTGACCAGGGCGATCTGCATCAGGGAGGGGACGGCCACGCCGCCGCCGAGCAGCACGAGCAGCCGCCACCGGTCGAGCGTGCTGCCCCAGACGACCCCGATGAGCAGCAGCGCTCCGGCGACGAGCTGCCAGATCAGGTACGGCGGGGCGGGCATCCGGGTGTCCAGCCAGGAGGTGACCCCGACGATCTGGTCGAGGTATCCCCGCCACCGGTCGGCCTCGCGCAGGGCCGCCTGCCCGTAGGTGAGCCGGTCGGCGGAGTAGTTGCCGAGGTCGGAGGTCTGTTGGCGGACGGACCAGGCGAGCACGGCGAGTGTCGACAGGACGATGCCACCTGCCCAGAGCTGCGCGGCCCGGTCCCGCAGCAGGCCGAGGAGGTTGCTGCGGCGCAACGGGAAGGCGAACGCGATGAAGGCGGTCGCCAGCCAGAGCGGGCCGGTCTGGCGCAGCACCGCGAGGAGCAGCGCGCTGATTCCGACGAGGACGATGAGGCCGCGCCGTGGGCCGGGTGGGCCGAGCAGCAGGGGGATGACAGCGCTGAAGAAGGCGATGCCGGCGGCGATCTCCAGGCCGTTCGGGTTGACTGCGCTGGCCATGTGCACGGCCATCGGGGTGGTGACGACGAGCAGGGCACCCAACATGAGGCCGCGGCGGGAGCGGTTGCGGATCACGACGTACGCGCAGGCGAGCAGCGCGGCGCAGCACAGGGCGCTGATCATGCGGGCGAGCAGGACGCCGGACCAGCCGGGCCAGAGCACTGTGGGTGCGCCGACGAGGGCGTAGTAGGCGGGGAAGTAACGACCGGCCCCGGTGCCGGCGCGGGTCGGTGTGTCGTCGCTGCCGGGGGGCTGGGCGCAGGCCGCCGAGACTTCCTTCTTGAACTGCCAGCACTGCTCGCGGACGAGACCGCCGGGGACCGTCTGGAAGGCGCCGGTGCCCTTCTTCGCATCGGCGGGAGGGGGCGCGATCTGCCCGGCGGCGACGCCGGCCGCTCGGACGATGTGCTCGCGCTCGTCCGGGGTGCCGTCGTAGGGGGCGGCCATCGACCAGGCGAAGATGATCAGGAAGAACGCGGCGAAGGCGAGGGCCCAGTGCCGTCGGCTTGTACTCACGGTGGCTGCCGGGCTTCCGTCGGTGGCCGGCGGCGTCACTCTTCCGGGATCAGGCACGTCAACCTCGCGGCTCGCGCGGGCAGGCCCCGCTGGGTGGATGGACAGACGATAGACTCCCTCGTCGTCCTCACCGCTCCGGGTCCCCCCTTGGAGAACTCTTTGCTGTCACCTGTTGCCGATTCCGTCCGCCACCTGTCCCGACACAGTGCTGTGCGGTTTCTGGTCGTCGGAGGTCTGAGCGTTGCCGTGGACACGGGATCACTCTTCGTGTACCACGGAGTTCTCCGGATTGTCCTGCCGGTTGCGGCCGGCATGTCGTTCCTGACCTCGTTCTGGGTCAACTTCGGGCTGAACCGGGCGTGGTCGTTCGGCTCGTCCGCCCAGATGGTGCCGCAGGTGGGGCGCTACTTCGCGCTGGTCCTCGCCAACCTGACCGCCAACGTGGTCCTGGTGTCCGCGTTGACCTGGGCGGGCACGCCGTACCTGCTGGCGAAGCTGCTGGTGACGGCGTCGCTGTCGGCGGCGAACTACGTGGTGTCGAAGCGGTGGATCTTCGCTGCCTGACCGACGCTCTGACATACCCGCAGCGAGGGTGCCCACCGGATGGTGGGCACCCTCGCTGTTGGGGTCAGAGGTACTGGCCGGTGTTGCTGGCGGTCTCGATGGACCGGCCGGCCTCGGCGCCCTTGCCGCCGGAGACGAGCGTGCGGATGTAGACGATCCGCTCGCCCTTCTTGCCGGAGATGCGCGCCCAGTCGTCGGGGTTGGTGGTGTTGGGGAGATCTTCGTTCTCGCGGAACTCGTCGACGCAGGCGTCGAGCAGGTGCTGAAGGCGCAGCCCCTTGCGACCCGAGGTGAGGAACTCCTTGATGGCCATCTTCTTGCTCCGGTCGACGATGTTCTGGATCATCGCGCCGGAGTTGAAGTCCTTGAAGTAGAGGACTTCCTTGTCACCGTTGGCGTAGGTGACCTCGAGGAATCGGTTCTCCTCGGTTTCCGAGTACATCCGCAGCACCACGGCGTCGATCATCGCCGCGACCGTCGCCTGGGGGTCGGTGCCGTGTTCGGCCAGGTCGTCCGGGTGCAGGGGCAGCCCGGAGAGGATGTACTTGGAGAAGATGTCCTTGGCCGCCTCGGCGTCCGGTCGCTCGATCTTGATCTTGACGTCGAGGCGACCGGGGCGCAGGATCGCCGGGTCGATCATGTCTTCCCGGTTGGAGGCGCCGATGACGATGACGTTCTCCAGCCCCTCCACGCCGTCGATCTCGCTGAGCAGCTGCGGGACGATGGTGTTCTCCACGTCGGAGGAGACACCGGAGCCGCGGGTCCGGAAGATCGAGTCCATCTCGTCGAAGAACACGATCACCGGCGTGCCCTCGCCGGCCTTCTCCCGGGCACGCTGGAAGATCAGCCGGATGTGCCGCTCGGTCTCACCGACGTACTTGTTCAGCAGCTCCGGGCCCTTGATGTTGAGGAAGAAGCTGGTGTGCTTCTCCTTGCCCTGCCGCTCGGCGATCTTCTTGGCCAGCGAGTTGGCCACCGCCTTGGCGATGAGCGTCTTGCCACAGCCGGGCGGGCCGTAGAGCAGGATGCCCTTCGGTGGGCGGAGCTGGTGCTCGCGGAACAGGTCCGCGTGCAGGAAGGGCAACTCCACCGCGTCGCGGATCTGCTCGATCTGCGACTGGAGGCCACCGATGTCGCCGTAGTCGACGTCGGGCACCTCCTCCAGGACCAGCTCCTCGACCTCGCTCTTCGGGATCCGCTCGTACGCGTACGCCGAGCGGGGCTCGATCATGAGCGAGTCGCCGGCCCGGATCGCCGAGCCGATGAGCGTCTCGGCGAGGTGCACGATGCGCTCCTCGTCGGAGTGGGAGACCACCAGCGCCCGGTCGCCCGGCCCGCCGTTCGGCCCCTCCAGGATCTCCTTGAGCATCACCACTTCGCCAACCCGCTCGTAACCGAACGCGTCGACGATGTTGAGCGCGTCGTTGAGCAGGACCTCCTGGCCGCGCCGCAGGTCACCCACGTCGAGCGAGGGCGAGACCGCGACCCGCAGTTTGCGGCCACCGGTGAAGACGTCCACCGTGCCGTCCTCGTGCTTGGCCAGGAAGACTCCGTAACCGCTCGGCGGTTGCGCGAGCCGGTCGATCTCCTCCTTGAGCGTCACGATCTGCGTGCGAGCTTCCTTGAGGGTGCTCACCAGCCGGTCGTTGTTCTCGGTCAGCCGCGCCAACTGTGCCTGGGTGGCCGCCAGCCGCTCTTCGAGCTGCCGGACGTGTCGGGGGCTTTCGGTCAATTTGCGCCGCACCAGGGCGAGTTCCTCTTGCAGGAACGCGACCTGCGTGGAGAGATCGTGGGCTTCCTTCTCCCACCGTGCGGCGCGCGAGTCCGCGTCGTCGCTACGTGCTGCCACGTCCCACCTCCCCGGGGGGCTTGAACGTTCTGCCCTAACACTAGCCGCTATGAGGCCGATTCGGTCCCACGCAACACCCTCGTCACCGAACCTTGATCGCCAAGGGTGGCCTGACGGGCCGTTACCGGCGTTCGGGTACCGTCGGAGCGTGGCACGGGAGAACATGGGGGGTGCACAGGTGGCCGAGGTCGCGACCGACGAATTGCAGGTCTGGGTCGACCAGGACCTCTGCACGGGCGACGGGCTGTGCGTGCAGTACGCGCCGGAGGTTTTCGAGTTCGACATCGACGGCCTGGCCTACGTCAAGGGCGTCGACGGTGAGCTGCGGATGGCACCGGGCAGCCGGGTCGACGTCCCCGCGCACCTGCGACTCGAGGTGATCGACTCCGCGAAGGAGTGCCCGGGCGACTGCATCCACGTGGTGCGCGGCGACGGCGTCGAGGTCGCCGGCCCGGACGCCGAGGAAGACTGACCCACCGGCCGGGCCACGACGGCCCGGCCGGGCCCAGTTCGGGGTACGCCTCAGAGCATCGGACGGCCGACCACCGAGGCGACCAACCGCGCGAACTCCTCCAACCGGGCGATCTGCCCGGCCCCGCCGTCGTCGAGGGTCTTGCCGAAGCGCAACGCGTCGTGCCGGGGCGTGCCGGCCATCTCCTCGCTCGGCGGCGCCTCGTCCAACGAGGTGAGCAGCAGGTAGACGTCGATGCTGTCGACCCGGATCTCGCCGCTCTCGGCACGATTGAGCCGCCGCCGGCAGCCCACCTCGGTGACTGTGGAGACCGGCACCACCCGCAGCGACGAGGTCATCGAGCCCGGCGGGCCCTCCTCCGGCGGGACGTCCTCGCCGTGCCAGAGGATCAGCCGGCTGCCGTCGCAGACCACGACCTCCTGCCACACCCCGTTGACCTCGTTGACGAAGCGCTCCAGGGTGAAGCCGAGCACCGACGCGCCGCGCAGCACGCCGCCGAGCGCCTCCAGGGCGACGTCCGGGTCGCGCAGGTAGGCCCGCGCCGCAGACTCCAGATCCTGGTAGGGCGACCAGTCGGGAAAGACCGCGGGGAGGTCTCCACCGCCGTAGCCCGGTCGGCTCATGCCAGCGTCTCCCAGTGCTCGGCGCTGCCGACACCCAGCTCGATGGTCACGGCCTGTCCATCTCCCCCGCACCGTTGGGTTGCGCGTCCGCGGCCTGCGCGGCGGCGGCCTGTCGGGCCGCCTCCGCCGCGCGCAGGTCCTGGCGGCGCTGCGCGTACGCCTCGGTGCCCTTGCTGGGTTTGCGTCGGCGCGGCGGCGCGGTTACCCCGGGGGCCAGCTTGCGCGCGGACACCAGGAAGGCGGTGTGCGCGATCATCCGGTGGTCCGGACGGACGGCGAGGCCCTCGGCGTGCCAGTCGCGCACCAGGGACTCCCAGGCCCGCGGCTCGGTCCAGCCGCCGCGCTCGCGCAGCGCCTCCACCAGTTCGGAGAGCTGCGGTGTGGTGGCGACGTAGCCGATGAACACCCCGCCGGGCACGAGTGCCCGCTCGACCATGTCGAGGGTCTCCCAGGGGGTCAACATGTCCAGGATGATCCGGTCGAAGCCCGTCTCGCGGCACTGCGCGACGTCGCCGACGTGCAGGTTCCACGAGGGGTGCGGCCCGTTGAAGAACGCCTCGACATTGCGCTTGGCGATCTGGGCGAAGTCGTCACGCAGTTCGAACGAGTGCAGCTCACCCTCGGTGCCGACGGCGCGCAGCAGGGAGCAGCTCAGCGCGCCGGAGCCCGCGCCGGCCTCGAGGACCTTCGCGCCGGGGAAGATGTCGCCCATCGCCACGATCTGCGCCGAGTCCTTGGGGTAGATCACCTGGGCGCCGCGCGGCATGGACAGCACGTAGTCCGACAGGAGCGGCCGCAGGGCCAGGAACGCGGTGCCGCCGCCGGAGGTGGTCACCACGCTGCCGTCGGGGAGCCCGATCAGCGCGTCGTGCGCCAGGATGCCGCGGTGGGTGTGGAACTCCTTGCCGGGCTCCAGCGTCACTGTGTGCATCCGCCCCTTGGGGTCGGTCAGCTGGACCCGGTCGCCGGGCCGGAACGGCCCGCGGTGCACGGGTGTCAGCGCCGGGTTGGCGGGGTCGGCGGCGACGGTGGAGGGAGTTGCGGTCACGGTGTCATCTTCCGGTTGGGTTCGAGGAGCTGTGCCAGGTCCGCGATGTGCAGAATGCCGACGACATCTTCGCCTGACGTCACCACGTACTGTGCGCCCGGGTGGGTCTGTACGGCCTCCATCACCCGCTCGCCGTCCCACCCGACCGACAACGTGGGAAGGGTGCCCAGCGAGCGGGCGACGGCGTCCACCGCCAGCCACGGTCGGCGCTCGATCGGCACCGCTTCGGCGGCGGCCGGGTCGACCAGCGCCACCGGTCGGCCGGTGGAGTCGGTGACCAGCAGCGCGGCGGCAGGCTGCCCGCTCTCGTCGCGTCGGCGCTGGGCCTCGGCCAGTGGCGTACCGGTGGCCGCCGGCCAGACCGGACGGGCCAGCCGGGCGAGGTCGATCAGCGGGAACCGGCGGCTGACCCGGGCTGCCCGGATCGACTGCCCGGCGCCACGCCAGAGGGTGACGGCGACCAGCAGCATCAGCGGCAGCGCCAGCGGCGCCAGCCGCCGCTCGACGGTGAGCAGCAGGACCAGGGCCGCGGTGCCGACGGCGACGACCCGGCCGGCCCACCCGGCGACCTCGGTGCCGAGGTGCCGGTCGCGGGTGAGACCCCACACGGCGGCGCGCAGCGCCCGGCCGCCGTCGAGTGGCAGCCCGGGCAGGCTGTTGAACACCGCCACGATGACGTTGCTGACCGCGAGCTGGAAGGCGAGCTGGTGGGCCACGGTCCCCTCGGGCAGGGCGAGCGTGGCGGCGACCGCCAGGACGCCGAGCACCGCGGAGACCGCCGGGCCGGCCAGCGAGACCAGCAGGTCGACGCGGGCCGACGGGGCGTCCCGGTCCATCTCGGTGTAACCGCCGAGCAGCTCAAGGGTGATCCCGCGCACACCGATGCCGTACCGCCGGGCGGTGAGGGCGTGGCCCAGCTCGTGCAGCAGCACCGAGCCGAGCAGCGACACGACGAACCCGAAGCCGATCAGGTAGCCGCTGAGCTGCGGCAGGTTCAGTTGTCGACGGGCGAACTCGCCGTAGAGCACCGCGATGAGCACCGCGAGCAGGACCATGGAGCCGTTGAGGTGCAGCGGCACCCCGAACACCTTGCCGACGTTCAGGCCGAGGCGTCGGTCCGGTCGGCGTGGCGGCCTGGTTGTCTGCTCCATCGCCACGATGCTACGGACCGTCGCTGGGTGGGGCGGGCGGCGGTCGGTGTCGCACCGGTGCCCTAACCTTTGCCGACATGACGGCGGAATCGGTCACCACCTCCCAGCCCTCCCCCGCGGCGCAGGCGCCGCCGACGGTGCGGGCCTCGCTGTCCCCGTCGCGGGCGGCGGATTTCAAGACCTGCCCGCTGCTCTACCGGTTCCGCAGCATCGACCGGCTGCCCGAGCGCACCACCATCGAGCAGGCCCGGGGCACGTTGGTGCACGCGGTGCTGGAGCGCCTGTTCGACCTGCCGGCCACCGGCCGCACGCCGGAGGCGGCCGGTGACCTGGTGGCCCCCCAGTGGGACCGGCTGGTCACCGAGCAGCCGGAGCTGGCCGGGATCTTCGACGGCGCGGAGCCGGCCGGCCCGGTGGAGTTCCTCCGCTCCGCCGCCGGGTTGTTGCAGGGTTACTTCGCGGTGGAGGATCCGACCCGGCTGGAGCCGGCCGAACGCGAGAGCCTGATCTCCGCGGTCGTCGACGAGGAGTTGCTGATCCGCGGCTACCTCGACCGGCTCGACGTCGCGCCCGACGGCGCGCTGCGCGTGGTCGACTACAAGACCGGGGGCGCCCCGCGGGAGGCGTTCGAGGCGCGGGCGCTGTTCCAGCTGAAGTTCTACGCCCTGGTGCTGTGGCGCACCCGAGGGGTGGTGCCCCGGGTGCTGCGGCTGCTCTACCTGCGCGACGCCGAGGTGTTGGATTACACCCCGGACGCCGACGAGCTGGTCCGCTTCGAGCGCACAGTGGTGGCGCTGTGGCGGGCCATCGAGCAGGCCACCGCCCGGCAGGATTTCCGGCCCCGGCCGAGCCGGCTCTGCGACTGGTGCAGCCACCAGGCGCTCTGTCCCAGCTTCGGCGGCACCCCGCCGCCGTTCCCGGTCACCGCGGCGAGCGCCGACCCGCTGCGTGACTCCCGGTCCACTCCGGTGGCGCCGGGCGCTGACGAGTGACGGCCTCCTGAGCGACGCGAACGGCACGGCTGTTCGGGCCGCCGGGACCGCCTGCCGCACTCCGCCGCCGCCGACCCGACCGCAACGGTGCCGCCGCGGTCGGGACAGGTCGACCGGCCGGCCTCTACGGTGATCCGCGACGTACCGGCTCCGGTACGCGAGGATGACCGGTGCGCGCCACGACGTCGGCGGGACGGGAGACGAGATGACCGATCAGGCGCCCTCGGCGCGGCCGGTGCGGATCCTGCTCGCCGACGACCAGCCGCTGCTGCGGACCGGGTTCCGGATGGTGCTGGGCGCCGAGAGCGACCTGGACGTGGTGGCTGAGGCCGGTGACGGCGTGGAGGCGGTGGAGTTGTCCCGCCGGCTGCTGCCCGACGTCGTACTGATGGACATCCGGATGCCCCGGATGGACGGGGTGGCGGCGACCCGGGCCATCGTCGACGCCCGACTGCCGGTACGGGTGCTGGTGCTCACCACCTTCGACCTGGACGAGTACGTGGTGGGCGCGTTGCGGGCCGGCGCCCGCGGATTCCTGGCCAAGGACGTGCCGGCGGAGGATCTGATCGCGGCCATCCGCACTGTCGCCGGCGGGGACGCGGTGGTGACACCTCGGATCCTGCGGCGACTGCTGGACCGCTTCGCCGAGCTGCTGCCCGACCCGGCGGCGACGCCGTCGGCGACGCTCAACGCGCTCACCGACCGGGAGCGCGAGGTGCTCGTGCAGGTCGCACGGGGGCTGTCCAACGCCGAGATCGCGACGGTCCTGTCAGTGAGCGAAACCACCATCAAGACGCACGTCGGGCATGTGCTGACCAAGCTGCGCCTGCGCGACCGGGTGCAGGCGGTGGTACTGGCGTACGAGTCGGGGCTGGTCCGCCCCCGGGCGTAGTTCCGCCGGCCCGGGTACCTCACCCGGCGTACTCGAAGATCCCTCCGTGGGGGGACGGCTACCGTTGCCGTCGTCACCTACCGTGACCGGAGATGGCGTAGTTCGGTTGACCCTCCTGTGGCGTCAGGTGCAAGTGTCGGTGCTGCCGCCCGCCGCCGAGGTGAAAAACGGTCGACCGGCCGTCGACTCAGGGGCAACCCTGATCCGACATGGGGGTGCACCCGCAGCGGGAAATCCGCGCCAGGTCCCCCCAGGGTCGGACGGGGCGGATGTATGCAGCACCGATGATTGAACAGTCGCGCCGGACCATCGGGGGGCGGCGTGCATTTTCGGACAGACGGAAGAGGTAGATGACGTGACCGCGACGGTAGGCCAGCAGGCGCAGGCCGCGGCCCGGGCGAACGACGTGTGGAAGGTGTACGGCAGCGGCGAGGCTCAGGTCATCGCGCTGCGGGGGGTCAGCGCGGAGTTCGAACGTGGCCGCTTCACCGCGATCATGGGCCCGTCGGGTTCCGGTAAGTCCACGCTGATGCACTGCCTGGCCGGTCTGGACTCGGTGACCCGGGGGACGGTGTCGATCGGTGAGACGACGGTCACGGGGCTGGGCGACGCGGGGCTGACGAAGCTGCGCCGCGACAAGGTGGGCTTCATCTTCCAGCAGTTCAACCTGCTGCCGACGCTGACCGCCAAGGAGAACATCCTGCTGCCGCTGTCGATCGCCGGGCGCAAGCCGGACCCGGCCTGGTACGACACGGTGATCGAGACGGTGGGTCTGAAGGACCGGCTGGACCACCGGCCGGCGCAGCTCTCCGGTGGGCAGCAGCAGCGGGTGGCGTGCGCCCGGGCGCTGGTCTCCCGCCCCGAGGTGATCTTCGCGGACGAGCCGACCGGCAACCTGGACTCGCGCTCCGGCGCGGAGGTGCTCAACTTCCTGCGTAACTCGGTTCGGGAGCACGGGCAGACCATCGTGATGGTCACCCACGACCCGACGGCCGCCGCGTACGCCGACCGGGTGGTCTTCCTCGCCGACGGCGAGATCGTCTCGGAGCTGATCGAGCCGACCGCCGAGACGGTGCTGGACACCATGAAGAAGCTGGACACTCCGGCCGAGGTGGGCAACTGATGTTCCGCGCGACGCTGAAGAGTCTGCTGGCCCGTAAGGTCCGGCTGATCCTGTCCGGCCTGGCGGTGGTGCTCGGGGTGATGTTCGTCTCCGGCGCGTTCGTGCTCACCGACACGCTGGGTCGATCCTTCGACTCGGTCTTCGCCGACGGTTTCTCCGAGATCGACGTGAACGTCGCGGCGAAGCCGAAGGTGCAGGTCAACGAGATGGAGGGCGAGCAGACAGTCGCCCCGCTGCCGGCCGCCCTGGTGGACCGGGTGAAGCAGGTGCCGGGGGCGGCCTCGGCGACCGGTGTGGTCAACGCCGACGGCGCCCGGGTGATCGGCAGCAACGGCAAGGTCGTCACCTCGTTCGGTCCGCCGCAGTTGGGCGAGAACTGGACCGGCGAGAGCGAGCTGCTGAAGCTGCGTGAGGGGCGCGCGCCGCAGGCCGAGGATGAGATCGTCATCAACAAGGCGTTGGCCACGGCAGCGAAGGTGCAGGTCGGCCAGAAGGTCGGCGTGCTGACCGCGTTCGAGTCGAAGAAGCGTGATTTCACACTGGTCGGCGTCTTCGGTTACAGCGGTGACCGGGACTCGATCGGCGGGGTCAACGAGGTCTTCTTCACCACGCCGGTGGCGCAGCGGCTGATGCTGGGCGAGCCGGACGTGTTCAGCAGCATCACCGTGCAGGCCGCCGGCGGGGTCTCGGACGAGAAGCTGCGCGACGACGTGGCCCGCACCCTGGGCGCGGACTTCGAGGTGAAGACCGGCAAGCAGGTGGCCGCGGACGCCTCGGCCAGCCTGAAGGAGGGCCTGTCCTTCTTCAACAAGATCCTGCTCGGCTTCGCCGCTGTGGCGCTGCTGGTGGGCACCTTCCTGATCCTCAACACCTTCTCGATCATCGTGGCGCAGCGGACCCGGGAGTTGGCGCTGATGCGCGCCATCGGGGCCAGTGGCCGGCAGATCATCGGTTCGGTGGTGCTGGAGGCCATCGCGGTGGGGTTGATCGCGTCGGTGCTCGGCCTCGCCGCCGGCATCGGGGTGGGCGCGCTGCTGGCGTTCCTGTTCGGCAAGCTCGCCGGTGGGCTCACCCTGGCCGGGATCGGCGTGCCGGCGGCGGCGGTGATCGGTTCGTTCGCCGTCGGTCTGGTGATCACCGTGGTGGCGGCGCTGCTGCCGGCGCTGCGGGCGTCCCGGATCCCACCGATCGCTGCCATGCAGGACGTGGCCACCCCGGACCGACCGTTGACAAAGGTCACGGTGGCCGGGTCGCTGGTCACCGGCGTCGGCGCGGTGCTGCTGTTCCTCGGGCTCAGTGGCAACGCCGGCGGTCAGACGCTGTCGACCATCCTCGGTGGGGTGCTGTTCGCCTTCATCGGGGTGGCGTTGCTGACTCCGCTGATCAGCCGGCCGGTGGTGAGCCTGCTCGGCGCGATCTTCTCCTGGTCGGTGCCGGGCCAGCTGGGCCGGCTCAACTCGGGGCGCAACCCCCGTCGTACGGCCATCACGGCCGCCGCGCTGATGGTCGGCATCGCGCTGGTCACCGGCGTCACTGTCATCCTCGACTCGGCCAAGGGCAGCATCAGCGCGCTCGCCCAGGACACCATCAAGGCCGAGCTGGTGATCGCCGGCCAGCAGGGCGGCCCGCGTCCGCCGACGTTCGACCCGGGCGTACTGGACCAGGCCAAGGCCCTGCCCGGTGTGCGGTTGGTCGACGGCGAGTACGGCGACATGGGGCGGATCGACGGCGAGGGCACCTGGGTCGCGGCGAGCAGCGACATCGCGTCGCTGCGGCAGATCTTCGGCGCGAAGCCGACCGCCGGTGACATCGACCGGCTCGGGCCGACCCAGATGCTCGCCAGCTCGGACACTGCCACGTCCCGTGGCTGGTCGGTGGGTTCCACCGTCAACGTGCAACTGACCCGGGGCGAGGCACGCACCTACACGATCAGCGGCATCTACGAGTCGTCGCAGCTGACCAACCCGGTGACGTTGCCGGTGACCGCGGCGAAGGACTTCGCGATCCCGCAGCCCATCCAGGGCTTCATCCAGCTGGACCCGGGCACCCGGGTGTCCGACGTCCAGCCGCAGGTGGAGGCGTTGCTCGCGGACAGCCCCGAGGTGTCGGTGGCCGACCGGGACGCGTTCATCAAGCAGCAGACCAGCTCGCTCGACGGGCTGCTCACGATGATCCAGATCCTGCTCGCGCTGGCCATCGTGATCGCCGTGCTGGGCATCATCAACACCCTGGCCCTGTCGGTGCTGGAGCGGACCCGCGAGTTGGGTCTGCTGCGGGCGATCGGCCTACGCCGGTCCCAGACCATGGGCATGATCACCGTGGAGGCGGTGGTGATCTCGGTGTTCGGCGCGCTGCTCGGCGTGGTGGTGGGCACCGGCCTCGGCGCCGCTGTGGTCGAGGCGCTCAAGGACGAGGGCATCACCGACCTGATCCTGCCCTGGGGGCAGATGGGTGTCTTCCTCGGCCTCGCCGCCATCATCGGCGTGGTGGCCGCGGTGCTCCCGGCCGTCCGGGCGGCCCGGATCAACGTCCTGGGCGCCATCGCCCACGACTGATCGGCACTGCCGAGGCCCCTGGTCGCCATCCGCGCGACCGGGGGCCCCGGCCGTCCGGCCTGCCAAATTCGCCCCACGTGGCAACCGAGACTGCCAGGCTGGTGGTGCCGGCACGGCGCCGGCCCGCCCGCGAACCGGGCGGCGGGCGGCTGAGGACGATGAGATGACCGATCAGGACGCGTACCAGCGGGCACTCGACAATGCCGAGCGGCTGCTCGGTCAGCCGCTGGTGCTGCCACTCGGCAAGGGTGAGCCATCGGTCGGGCAGGATTTTCGTCGTCTCGCCACGGTGCAGACCTTCGGCGAGGCCTGGCCACGGGAAGGTCTGGACCTTCGCAGCCGTTGCCTGGTCTCAGTGGCGATCGCCGCCGCCCTCGGCACCCACGAGCCGCTCCGCGGCCAGTTACGCATCGCCCTGACCTCGGGGGTGACCAAGGAGGAGATCGTCGAACTGTTCATCCACCTCGCCGCTTACGCGGGGGCCGCGAGAGCGTTCGACAGCTACCAGGTGGTCGGGGCGGTCTTCGCCGAACAGCAGTGACCCGCGCGCCGACCCGGTCAGCCGGTCGCGCCGGCCCGGTCGTTCACCAGCCCGGCGAGCAGGTCCAGGTCGACGCCGGTCAGGTTCTCCACCTGGTGTACGCCGACAGTGTCGGCGAGCGGCACCTCCGCAGGGACGGCCAGCACTGCCGCGCCCGAGGCGAGCGCGCTGGCCACGCCGGTCGGTGAATCCTCGATCGCCACACAACGCTCGATCGGCACACCCAGCAGCCGGGCCGCGGTCAGGTACGGCTCGGGGTGCGGCTTGGCCGCCACCACCTCGTCACCGGCGACCACAGTGTCGAAGTTGTCCCGACCGAGGGTGTCCAGGGCGATCTCGACCAGCGCCCGGGGGCTGGAGGTGACCAGCGCGGTGGGGATTCCCGCCGCGCGGACCGCGCGCAACAGCTCGAACGCCCCCGGCTGCCAGGGCAGGCCGGTGCGGAACAACTCCAGGATCCGGGCGTTGATCCACGCCGCGCTGATCTCCGGATCCCGTTCGGGCTGCCCCAGGTCGTCGTGCAGGATGCGCATCGACTCGGCCATGGCGGTGCCGATGATCGACTGGCGGGCGTCGACGGAGAGTTCCCCGCCGTACTCCTTCGCGAGTTCCTGCAACGCGACGTCCCACAGCTTCTCGCTGTCGACCAACGTGCCGTCCATGTCGAAGAGCACAGCGGCGGGGTGATGGCTGCTCAGCGGAACCTCCAGGGTCGTGACCGACACCGGCGATCCTGCCAGCAGCCGCCGGGGCTGGTGGCGGCAACGGGCGCCAGGGTGATCCGGGCAACCCCGCTCAGCCCAGGTCGCACTCCTTCAGGGAACCCTCGTACCCCCGGAAGAACATGTCGGTGCGCTGCTCGGCGGTGCCGTGCGCCCCTTCCGCGAACCACGGCTGGTCCGGGTCGTCGCCGACCGCCGCCACCCCCTCCCGGAACTCGTCCAGGTCGCCCTCGGCGAGGGTCAGGGCCTCCGAGCGAACCGAGTCGCCGAGGTACGCCCCGGCCATGCAGTCGGCCTGCAACTCCTGCTGGATGGTGAAGCTGTAGTTGATGCCGAGCCGCACCTGGATGGCGTGCGCGTACTCGTGCCCGAGCAGGTAGAACACGAACGCGTCGCCGACCTGGCGGAACGCCGCCACCGACCAGGCGACGTCGTACGCGATGAAGTCGCCGCGCGAGCAGTAGACGGCGTTGTTGCGGGGCAACGCCTGGCCGCCACAGGACACCTCGCCGTCGCGCTGGTACGGGATGATCCGCCGGATCGGCTGGAATCGTTGCCCGGACTCCTTGAACTGGGCCGCCCAGTACCGCTCGGCGACCGCCTGCGCGTCGGCGACGTCCTGCTCGAACTCGGCGACGCTCGTGGTGCTGTCGGCCCGGGTGGTGCTCGGCCCCGGTGAGGCTGCCGACGGGTTCGCCCCGGGGCGCTCGGCCTCCGGCTCGGCCAGCCCACCGCCGGCGCAGGCGAGGGAGACCAGTGCGGCGATCAGCAGCCCCGCCAACGGGCCCCGCGCGTCGCGTCCGAACCGTGCCCCCACTGTGCCTCCCCAGACATCGGTACTCAGGCTGGTAGTACCCCGACGATAGGACCGCAACGCCCGTCACCGGTTTCACGCACGGCACGGCCGGACGGTTCACGTGCACTGAGCCTGGGCGGGCAGTCGCAGCCGACGTCAACCACCCGACTCACGACCGCGCTGCCACGTGTCACCCTGGTCACCGTGCCGCTCTGCCTCGTACCGGTGCTGGCGAGCACGAGCGTCCCGCCCAGCCCGAGAGTCGTCGCCCCCCACCTCGCCGACCCGCCCCCGCCGCACCACGACGCCAAACGCCACCCCCGCCACGACGACGAAGATCCCCACCACCACCCACACCACAGTCATCCCGCCAACCTAGGCCCCACCCACCACAGCGCCCCTCGGTGATCACGGAGTTGGCGTCACCCCGCTCGGCGTGTCGCGACGCCAACTTCACGATCACCGGTTCGGGTGGGAGGCAGACCCGAGGTCGGTGGGATGTCCGGGTGGGGGGTTGAGGTTCGACGTTTCCGGTGAGGGCGCCGGGGTGGTGTCCTCACCGGAGGAGGAGGGAAGAACCGTGAAGTACATGATTTTGCTCTACGGGTCGCAGCAGGACTACGACGTGCTGTCCGGGCGGGCTTCCGACCGGCCGGCGATGTCGGCCGAGCAGATCGCGGCGATGCACCAGCACATGGAGACCTTCCACCAGGCGCTGGCCGAGTCCGGGGAGTTGGTTGACGCCCGGGGCCTGAGCGAGCCGGTGCACGCCCGCCGGGTGCAGGTGCGCGAGGGGGCACCAGTGATCACCGACGGCCCGTACCCGGAGACGCAGGAGGTCCTCGCCGGCTACACCATCGTGGAGTGCGCCAGCTTCGACCGGGCCACCGAGATCGCCGCCGGCCTGGTCGACCCGGACGCCCCCGGTGGGTACGTGGACGTGCGGCCGGTGCTCGACGGTGTCGAGGACCTGGCCGGCTGACCGGGTGCCGGAGACTCCCGCCGAGGACCTGCTGCGCGAACTGGCGCCGCAGGTCCTCGGCGCGCTGGTCCGCCGCTACGGGCACTTCGACACGGCCGAGGACGCGGTGCAGGAGGCGCTGATCGCTGCGGCGCACAGTTGGCCGCGCGACGGCGTACCGGAGAATCCGCGTGGCTGGCTGATCACCGTGGCGTCCCGTCGGCTGACCGACCTGCTGCGTCGCGAGCAGGCCCGGATGCGGCGGGAGGACACGGTGGCCCGGTGGGTGCTCCCGGAGCAGTGGCGCGCCCCCGGCGCCGACCGTCCGCCGGCGGACGCCGACGACACGCTCATCCTGTTGTTCCTGTGCTGTCACCCGGCGCTGTCGGCGGCGTCGCAGATCGCGCTCACCCTGCGGGCGGTGGGCGGGCTGAGCACCGCCGAGGTGGCGCGCGCGTTCCTGGTGCCGGAGGCGACGATGACCCGGCGGATCAGTCGGGGCAAGCAGCGGATCCGTGACAGTGGGTTGCGGTTCGCGCCGCCCACCGGCCCGGAGCGCGCCGACCGGCTCGCCGCCGTGCTGCACGTGCTCTATCTGATCTTCACGGAGGGGTACGCCCGCACCGCCGGGCCCGGGTTGCTGCGCGCCGACCTGACCGCCGAGGCGATCCGGCTGACCCGGCTGGTGCGCCGGCTGGCGCCCGAGGACCCCGAGGTCACCGGGTTGCTCGCGTTGATGCTGCTCACCGACGCTCGCGCCCCGGCGCGGATCGGCCGGCACGGTGAGCTGGTGCCGATGGCCGAGCAGGACCGCTCCCGGTGGCGGGCCGACCAGATCGCCGAGGGGGTCGAGCTGATCACCGGGGCGCTACCGCGCGGGGCGGTCGGGGCGTACCAGCTCCAGGCGGCCATCGCGGCCGTGCACGACGAGGCGCCCAGCGCGGCGGCCACCGACTGGGCGCAGATCACCGCGCTGTACGAGGTGCTCCTCGGGATGTCCGACAACCCGGTGGTGGCGCTCAACCACGCGGTGGCGGTGGCCATGAGCCGGGGCGCGCCGGCCGGGTTGGCGTTGCTCGCCGACCTGGCCGACGACCCCCGTCTCGCCGACGACCCTCGACTGCCGGCCGCCCGCGCCCACCTGTGGGAGCTGGAGGGCGAGCGGCTCGCGGCGCGGGAGGCGTACCGGATGGCGGCGGCGCGCTCGACGAACCTGGCGCAGCAGCGCTACCTGAACGCCCGCGCGGAGCGCCTCGCGGGCGACCCGCCGCCCACCGGCTGAGCCGACGGGCCGCGCGGGCCACGCGACGGGCCGACGGGCCGTGCGGGTCACGCGACGAGCCGGCGGACCGTGCGGGTCACTCGGTGAGCCGGCGGACCGTGCGGGTCACGGGCTGGCGGCCAGGAAGACGAAGGCGGCCATCAGCACCAGGTGTACGCCGCCCTGCAACACGTTGGCCCGGCCGGGCACCACTGTGAGGACGGCGGTCACGGCGGTGAGCGCGAGCAGGGCGAGCTGGGTGCCGCCCAGGCCGAGCAGCAGCGGGCCGTCCAGCCAGATCGAGGCGATCGCGATGGCCGGGATGGTCAGGCCGATGCTGGCCATCGCCGAGCCGAGCGCGAGGTTCAGGCTGGTCTGCACGCGGTCGCGGCGGGCGGCGCGGGCGGCGGCCAGGGTCTCCGGCAGCAGCACGAGCAGGGCGATGATCACGCCGACGAACGCGTGCGGCAGGTTCGCCGCGGCGACGCCGGCCTCGATGGTCGGCGAGACGGTCTTGGCGTCGCCGACCACCGCGACCAGCGCCACCAGCAGCAGGCCCAGGCTGACCATCGCCGCACGGGTCGTGGGCGGCTTGGCGTGCTCCTCCGTCTCGATGACCTGGCCCCGGCTGTCGACCGGAAGGAAGTAGTCGCGGTGCCGGCCGGTCTGCACGAGCACGAACAGCCCGTAGAGCGCCAGCGAGGCGACGGCGGCGAAGGCGAGTTGGGCCGGGCTGAACTCCGGGCCGGGCCGGGCCGTGGTGAAGGTCGGGATGACCAGACTCAGGGTGGCCAGGGTGATCACGGTGGCCAGGGCTCCGCCGGTGCCCTCCGGGTTGAACACCGCCACGCGGCGGCGCAGCGCCCCGAGCAGCAGGGACAGGCCCAGTATTCCGTTGCAGGTGATCATGACGGCGGCGAAGACGGTGTCGCGGGCGAGCGACTGGGTCTTCTCCGGCCCGCTGATCATGAGCGTGACGATCAGGGCCACCTCGATCACTGTGACCGCGACGGCGAGCACTAGGGACCCGTACGGCTCCCCCACCCGGTGGGCGACCACCTCAGCGTGGTGCACCGCCGCGAGCACCGCGCCGCCCAGCAGCACCGCGACAACCACGATGACGGGCCCAGGCAGGCTCCGCCCCCAGGTGACCATCAATATCAGGACGGCGAGCACGGGTACGACGAACGTCCAGTCGGTCAGGCGGGAGCGAAGGAGGGCGGCCATCCATAAAGAGTGCCAGGTCAAGTGATCATGTGCCCACCATCGACGCGGCGACATGCGGCCGTCCGTGGCCTTCACCACCCCGACCCGTAACCCATAGGTTACGCTTTCCAGGTGAACGAGGTGGCCACCGCGATCGCGGACCCGGTACGACGGCACATCCTGACCCTGCTGCGCGACGAGTCGCTGTCCGCTGGTGACATCGCCCAGCGATTCGTGATCAGCCGACCCGCGATCAGCCGCCACCTGCGGCTACTACGCGAGAGCGGTCTGGTGCACGACGAGATGGTCGGCCGACAGCGGATCTACCGACTCGATCCGCGCCCGCTCGCCCCGCTGGTCGACTGGCTCGCCGCGCTCGCGGCCACCGACCGGTGGGGCCGGCACCTCGACGCGTTGGAGACCGAGGTCTATCGCACCCGCCGAGAGCGCCGCAGCCGCGGCCCGGCGGAGCACCGAAGGGAGCAAACGGCATGACCCGCACGCCCGCCGGACGCCTGTTCCAGACCGACACCGGCCACGATCTCGTCCTCACGCGAACCTTTCGCGCCCCGGCGGCCGACGTCTGGGCCAGCCTGACCGAGCCGGAGCGTACGGCCCGCTGGTTCGGCCCGTGGGAGGGCGACGCCGGGCCCGGACGGACCATCCGGGTCCAGATGACGTACGAGGAGCAGCAACCCTGGTGCGAGGTGCGCATCGACGCGTGCGAACCGCGGCAGCACCTCGCCGTGTCGATGGTCGACGACTACGGCAGCTGGCTGTTGGAGCTGTCGCTGACCGAGACCGACGGCACCACCGAGCTGCGGTTCGTGCAGCACCTGAGCAGCGTGGAGGGCATCGCCGAGGTGGGTGCCGGTTGGGAGTACTACCTGGACCTGCTGGTCGCCTCCCGGGACGGCTCGCCCCGCCCGGAGTTCGACGACTACCACCCGGCGATGCAGCCCTACTACCAGGGGCTGGTCGCCACGGCCGGCTAGGGGTCGAGGGCCTGCCGCAGCTTGGCGAACTCGGCGGTCAACGCCGGCAGCGGGAAGTGCGCGTTCAGACCGCTGGGGTTCGGCAGCACCCAGACCTGGGCCGGGCCCAGCCGGTCCGGTCGCGGGCCCAGCCCGGCCTTCGGTCGGGCGAAGGCGATCCGGTACGCGGTCACCCCGAGGATCGCCACCCAGCTCGGCCGGTAGCGCTCGGCCTTCATCGCCAACCCGGTCACCCCGGCGACCAGCTCCTCCGGGGTCAGCTCGGCGGCGCGGGCGGTGGCCCTGTTGCTCAGGCTGGTGATACCCAGGCCCTGCCGCAACAGCTCGTCGCGTTCCCATGAGTGCAGTTGGCGGTCGGTGAAGCCGGCCCCGTGCAGGGCCGGCCAGAAACGGCTGCCCCGGCGGGCGAACGGCTCCCCCACCGCTGCCGAGTACAGGCCCGGGTTGTAGCCGCAGAACAGCACGCGCAGCCCGGGACCGATGATGTCCGGCAGACCCCGACCGGCCGCCGCCGCCACCTCCTGCGGGGTCGGCCGCCGCGCCGGCCCCGCACGCTCCGCGTCCATCTCACCGATCCTGCCGTACGCCCCGGTGCCGGACCCGGCGCACGGCTTGACACTCTCAACGGATGCAGTCAACCGACCACCTCGCCGCCAGCCGTCACGCGCGGATGCGCTGGAACACTCCGCTCTCGCCGGAGCACGCCGCGTTGCTGCTGCAACGGCTCGACGTCCGCCCCGGCGCGCGCGTGCTCGACCTCGGCTGTGGTTGGGGTGAGCTGCTGCTGCGGGCGGTCGCCGCCGGCGGTGTCTCCGGCCCGGTCGCGACGCGCGGCGTCGGCGTCGACACCGACGAGGCCGCGCTCGCCCGAGGGCGGCGGCTGGCGGCTGGTCGGTCGCTGAACCGGCACGTCGCCTTCGTGATGGGGGAAGCGGCGGCCTGGCAGGAGCCGGCCGACCGGGTCCTCTGCATCGGCTCGGCACATGCCTTCGGCGGCACCGAGGCCGCCCTCGACGCCCTCGCCGCAGTGGTCCGGCCCGGCGGGCGGCTGCTGTTCGGCGACGCGTACTGGGAGCGGTCCCCCACGGCGGAGATCGCCGAAATCTTCGGTCCGGAGGTCCCGACCCTCTCCGGACTGGTCGAGACCGCCCGACAGCGGGGCTGGCGCTTGCTGCACCTGAGCACCGCCGACCAGCGGGAATGGGACGACTTCGAGTCGACCTGGCTCGCCGGCCGGCAGGAGTGGCTGTTGGCGTACCCGGAGGATCCCCGCGCGGCCGAGGTCCGCGCGGAACTCGACGACAGGTTGCGCCAGTACGTCGGCGGTTACCGGGGTGTCCTCGGCCTCGGCTACCTCGTCCTCGGCCGGTGACCGTCCGCGGTTGCGGACCCGGCGCCCTCTAGCGGCTGAAGCCTGGACGTTTGACCCACCGCCCCGTCCGTCGTGGGGAAGAGTGGTGGGCGAGAGCTGTCGTCGAGCAACGGGCGGCGGCACGGCGTCATGCGGAGGTTTTCGGATGAGCGACACGTCTTCGGCCAGGCCCGCCCGCAACGTCGTCCTGGTCCATGGCGCGTACGCCGACGGGTCCTCCTGGTCCGACGTCATCCCGCTGCTACAGCGGGCCGGGCTGACGGTCACCGCGGTCCAGAACCCGCTGACCTCCCTGGCCGACGACGTCGCGGCCACCAACCGCGCCCTCGACCGGCAGGACGGGCCGACGGTGCTGGTGGGCCACTCGTGGGCCGGCACGGTCATCAGCGAGGCCGGCAACCACCCGAGGGTCACCGCCCTGGTGTACGTCGCCGCCCGCGCGCCGGACGCTGGCGAGGACTACGCCGCGCTCGCCGCCAGGTACCCCACGCCACCGGCGAACGCCGGCCTCGTGCACCACGACGGGTACGCGCAGCTCAGCGAGAGCGCTTTCCTGGCCGACTTCGCCGGGGGAATCGAGCAGACCCGGGCCCGCGCTCTGTACGCGGTGCAGGGCCCGATCACCAAGAACCTCTTCGAGGGCCGCACGACGACGGCCGCCTGGCGGGACCGGCCCTGCTATTACTCGATCTCCACAGAGGACCGCACCACCGCGCCGGAGCTGGAGCGTTTCCTGGCCGAGCGGATGAACGCGACGACCATCGAGGTCGAATCGTCGCATCTCGCCATGGTCACCCACCCGGAGACGATCGCCGACCTCATTCTGATGGCGACCCGGGGCACCCGGTAGGGCGGAAGCGGCTGGCCACGGGACGGCCGGCCGACGTGGGGCTCAGGTCAGGGCACACGCGGATCCGCAGTACGGGCAGAACGCGCGCTTGGCATTCGAGGTGACCTCGATGTCGCACAGTGCGCAGTGGCCGTTCTCCCACAGGCCCTGGTCGATCCCGAGGCCCCCGTCGTAGTAGTCGCGGTCCGGCCAGGCGACCAGTTCCACGTTGAGGCCCGGTTCGACCTCGTCCGCGTAGTAGGTGACGCTCGCCAGAGTCAGCGCAGTTCGCATGCCGTACGCCTCGGCCGTGTAGTGCGGCAGGGCCCGGCGCAGGACGTCGACCAGCTCGCGGACCGGCAGCGCCACGAGTTGCTCGGCGAGCCGTTCTCGATCTTCGTCGGTGCTCATCACACCGACGATACGTCTTACCTCCACGCCGCCGTCGGTCGTGCACGGGCGTAGTCGGACCGGAACACCTGGGCTTGACGGGGCCTAGACATCGGAGGTTTACTGCGTCAACGATGCCAGTCGATGAATTTAGATCGTCCACTGTGGGACGTCTGCATCTTCGGCCGGTGTCACCGCCCAACCCCTGCACCCCCACCACCACCTCAGCCGAGCATCGGCGGCCCGGCTCCCGCACCACCGCCATCGCGGCCTCCGGCCTGCCCGTGCGCACAGCCTGAGGTAGACGCTCAGCAGAGGAGCAAGACCATGCGTTCCCGTCCCCGCCTGTTGGCACTCGTCACCGGCCTGGCCGTCATGCTGGCCAGCCTGGTCGCACTGCCGACGCCCGCCTCGGCGGCGCCACTGACCAAGGTCCTGGTGTTCAGCAAGACCGCCGGCTTCCGGCACTCGTCCATCCCCAACGGCATCGCGGCGATCCAGCAGCTCGGCTCGCCAAACGGCTTTACCGTCACCTCGACCGAGGACGCCGCCCAGTTCACCACCTCCAACCTGGCCCAGTACCAGGCGGTGGTCTTCATGTCGACCACCGGCGACGTCCTCAACGCCAGCCAGCAGAGCGCGTTCGAGTCGTACATCGCCGCCGGTGGTGGCTACGTCGGCGTACACGCCGCCGCCGACACCGAGTACAGCTGGCCGTGGTACGGCTCGCTGGTCGGCGCATGGTTCGACTCGCACCCGGCCATCCAGAACGCCACGGTGCGGATCGAGGACCAGACCAACCCCTCGACCGCCCACCTCGGCACCACCTGGGTCCGCTCCGACGAGTGGTACAACTACCGCACCAACCCCCGGTCCAGCGCGCGGGTGCTGGCCAGCCTCGACGAGTCGTCCTACAGCGGCGGCAACATGAACGGCGACCACCCGATCACCTGGTGCAAGGCCTACGGTGGCGGGCGTGCCTGGTACACGGGCCTCGGACACACCGAGGCGTCGTACACCGATCCGAACTTCACCCGGATGTTGCTCGGCGGCCTCCAGGTCGCCGCGGGTTCCGTGACGGCCGACTGCTCGCCGCGCACCACGACCCCGCCGCCCACCGCCAGCGGCTCCACCCTGCGGGCCCGCGCCAACAACCAGTACGTCAGCGCGCCCAACTCGACCACCGCGCTGATCGCCAACAAGACCTCGGTGAACACCAGCGAGCGGTTCGACCTGGTCAACCTGGCCAACGGCAACGTGGCGCTGCGGGCCAAGAGCAACTCGCAGTACGTCGCGGCCGAGAACGCCGGGGCCGCCGCGCTGATCGCCAACCGGGGCAGCGCCGGCGCCTGGGAGACGTTCCAGCTCATCCGCAACTCCGACGGCACGGTGAGCCTGCGGGCCACGGTGAACAGCCGGTACGTCTCCGCCGACAACGGGGGCGCCTCCCCGTTGATCGCCAACCGCACCTCCATCGGCCAGTGGGAGAAGTTCGACCTGGTCACCACCAGCTGACCTGACCCCCCCGCTCGCACTCCACCACCACCTGGTCGTGGCGCGCCCCCGCGCGCCCGTCCCCCGGTCGTCGAGAAAGGACGATCATGCTCTCGTATCCCCGGCGCTGGCCCCGGGCGCTCTTCGCGGCGGTTCTCACCGTCGCAAGCGCGGCCCTCGCTGTGGCTGCACCGTCCACCGCGCAGGCCGCGGTGATTCCCGCCTCCGACTATCAGCAGGTCAAACTCGCCACCGGCTCGGCCGAGCTGGGTGAGGCCATGTCCCTGGCCGTTCTGCCCAACCGCTCGGTGCTGCACACCGCCCGCAACGGCGTGCTGCGGGTGACCGACGTGGCCGGCAACACCAAGACCTCCGGCACCCTGTCGGTCTACACCCACGACGAGGAGGGGTTGCAGGGCGTCGCCGTCGACCCCGGCTTCGCCACCAACCGGTGGATCTACCTGTACTACTCGCCCACGTTGAGCACCCCGTCCGGGGACGCCCCGACCACCGGTTCGCAGTCTGACTGGGACCGGTGGAAGGGGCACCTGCGGCTGTCGCGGTTCACCCTCAACTCCGACGACACGCTCAACCTGGGCAGCGAGAAGATCGTGCTCCAGGTCGCCAATGACCGTGGGCAGTGCTGCCACGTCGGCGGCGACCTGGACTTCGACGCCGCCGGCAACCTGTACCTGACCACCGGCGACGACACCAACCCGTTCGAGTCGTCCGGCTACGCGCCGCTCGACGAGCGGACCAACCGCAACCCGCAGTTCGACGCCCAGCGCTCGGCGGGCAACACCAACGACCTGCGGGGCAAGCTGCTGCGGATCAAGCCGCAGGCCGACGGGACGTACACGATCCCGTCGGGCAACCTGTTCGCGCCCGGTACGGCCAACACCCGTCCCGAGATCTACGCGATGGGTCTGCGCAACCCGTTCCGGATGAGCGTCGACAAGGGGACCGGCGTCGTCTACCTCGGCGACTACGGCCCGGACGCGGGAAGCACCAACTCCAGCCGGGGCCCCCAGGGTCAGGTCGAGTTCAACCGCATCGCGGCGCCCGGCAACTTCGGCTGGCCGTACTGCACCGGCAGCAACACGAGCACCGAAACATACAATGAATACACCTTCCCGTCCGGGCCGTCGCAGTCCAAGTACAACTGCACGGGCGGGCCGACGAACAACTCGTTCCGCAACACCGGGCTCGGCACGTTGCCCGCGGCGAAGCCGGCCTGGATCAAGTACGCGGGTGACTCCGGTTCGCCGTCGGAGTTCGGCAGCGGCTCGGAGTCGCCGATGGGCGGGCCGGTCTACCGGTACAACGCCTCGCTCAACTCCAGCATCAAGTTCCCGCAGTCGCTGGACGGCCAGTTCTTCGCCGGCGAGTACGGCCGCCGTTGGATCAAGGCCATCAAGGTCAACTCCGACGGCTCGCGCGGGGAGATCTCCAACTTCCCGTGGAGCGGCACGCAGGTCATGGACATGGCCTTCGGCCCGGACGGCGCGCTCTACGTGCTGGACTACGGCACCGGCTCGAACAACCAGGCGCTGTTCCGGATCGAGTACATCGGTGGTGGCAACCGCAACCCGATCGCTGTCGCCTCGGCCAACCCCACGTCAGGGGCCAACCCGCTGACCGTCAACTTCTCGTCGGCCGGCAGCTCGGACCCCGAGGGTGGCTCGCTGAGCTACCTGTGGACGTTCGGTGACGGCACCACGTCGACGGCGGCGAACCCGACCAAGACGTACACCACGAACGGCACCTACTCCCCCACGTTGAGGGTCACCGACCCGAATGGCTTGACCGGCACGGCGAGCCTGGTCATCACCGTGGGCAACACGGCCCCGACGGTGACGCTCACCTCGCCCGCCGACGGGCAGCTGTTCAGCTTCGGTGACACGGTGTCGTACCAGATCTCGGTGAGCGACCCGCAGGACGGCACCATCGACTGCTCCAAGGTGAGCCTGACGTACGCGCTGGGCCATGACAGCCACGCCCACCAGATCACCTCGAAGACCGGGTGCAGTGGCTCGATCACCTTGCCGACCGACGGTGAGCATGACTCGGCCGCCAACATCTACGGGGTGTTCGACGCCGCGTACACCGACAACGGCGGGCTGACCACGCACAGCATCAAGACGCTGCAACCGAAGCACCGCCAGGGTGAGCACTTCGGCGCCCAGTCCGGTGTCCAGGCCACCGACCACACCAGCGCCGAGGGTGGCCGCACGGCCGGGTTCATCGAGAACAACGACTGGATCTCCTACCAGCCGTACAACCTGTCCAACGCCAACCGCATCACCGTACGGGCGTCGTCGGCCGGCGCCGGTGGCACCATCGAGGTCCGGGCCGGGTCGGCCACCGGAAGCCTGCTGGGCACCGTCACGGTGCCGGTGACGGGCAACTGGGAGACCTTCGTCGAGGCGTCCGGCACGATCAGCAACCCACCCACCGCGTCGACGACGTTGTACCTGGTCTTCAAGGGTGGGTCGGGCTACCTGTTCGACGTCGACGCGTTCACCTTCGCGACCGGCACCGGTAGCGGCTCACCGGCGAGCACCCTGCGGGCGCAGGTCAACAGCCAGTACGTGTCGGCGGTCGGCAGCACGGCACTGATCGCCAACAAGGCCAGCGTCGGCACGACCGAGCAGTTCGACCGGGTGGACGCCGGCAACGGCAACATCGCCCTGCGGTCGCGCGCCAACGGGCTTTACGTCTCCGCCGCGAACGCGGGCGCCAACCCGTTGGTCGCCAACGCCACGGCGATCGGATCGTGGGAGACGTTCCAGCTCATCACCAACTCGGATGGGACGGTGAGCCTGCGCGCCACTGTCAACAACCAGATCGTGTGCGCCGAGAACGCCGGGGCCGGATCCCTGATCGCCAACCGTACGTCGGTGGGTGCCTGGGAGAGGTTCGTCCTGACCACCGGCTGACCGAGGGTGTGTGCACAGGGCCCGGCCTGGTAACCGACCAGGCCGGGCCCTACCGTGTGAAGTAGGCGGCGCTCTGCTGGTCCGCCGGGTAGTAGGACTCCACAGCGATCTCCTCGATGGTGATGTCCATCGGAGTGCCGAACGTGGTGATGGTCGAGAACAGCCGCAGCTCGCGCCCACCGATCCGCAGGATCATCGGGATCACCACGTCGGCGTCGACCCGTTGGTCCGTCGGCTCCTCGGGCAGCGGGTTCAGCAGTTCGTCGTAGAGCGCCGCGAGTTCCGCGTCGGGAGCGGCGGCGAGCTGACGCGAGATCCGGCTGCGGAACACCGCCCGCACGTCCGCCAGGTTGACGACCAGGGGTGCGAGCCCGCGCGGGTGCAGACCCAGCCGAACCAGGTTCACCGGTGGGCGCAACAGGTCGGGCGCCGCGTACGCGAAGAACGGGTCGACGGCGCTGTTGGTGAGCACGATGTTCCACCGGCGGTCGAAGACCAGCGCCGGATACGGCTCGTGCGCCTGGAGCACCCTGCGGACCGCGTCGAGGGCGCCCGACAGTGCGGTGTCGTCGAGCGGGCGCTGCGCGTACCGGGGCGCGAAGCCGGCGGCGAGCAGCAGCTGGTTGCGGTCACGCAGCGGCACGTGGAGCTGGTCGGCGAGCCGGATGATCATGTCGGCGCTCGGCGTGGACCTGCCGGTCTCGACCAGGCTGACGTGCCGAGCCGAGACATCCGCGGCGATCGCCAGGTCAAGTTGGCTGAGCCCTCGGCGCTTGCGCCACTGCCGCAGGAGTTCCCCGACCGCATACATGATCATGAGCCTACTCATCGTCGCTCCGGGCGCCATGAAGTGCGATGTCATCGACAAGCGCACGAGGCCGGGGAAACACTTGCGGCCATGACCACCGAGAACAAGAGCATCGTCGGACGTGCGTTGGCGGGGCTTGTCGACACCGGCGACGTCGACACGCTCGCCTCGTACCTGAGCGAGGACTTCACCCATCACCGGTCGGATTCGACGACCTCGACCAGGGCGCAGTGGCTCGCCGCGGTTCGCGCCGCACTGGGCCCGACCGCCGGCATGCGGGTCGACATCCTGCACCTGCTGGCCGACGGTGACCACGTCGTGGTGCACTCACGACGCCGACTCCCCGACGGAGGGCCGGAGATCGTGGTGGTCGACGTCCTGCGGATCGCCGACGGACTCATCGCGCAGGTGTGGGAAGTCATCGAACCGGCAGGCCAGGCGGCCGCCAACGGCGCGTGGTGGAACGCGGGTGTCTAGATCGGGAAGCGACCGTGGCGCCAGTGCCAGTGGCCGCCGGCCCGCAGGTGGTCGATGATCGCGCGCTGGAGCGCAGTGCGGCGCGGCAGTTCGTCGAGCGGCGTGGTCAGGGTCCGGAACCCGAACCGCAGCACCTCTATGTCGGCGTCCGGCCCCGCGGACTCGTCGTAGGGCTCCAGCTCGAACCGGCGCTGGAACCGCACGATGTTGGAGTCCTCGGGAAGGTAGTCGCGCAGCTGCGGGTCGAGCAGCCACGAGGCACAGGAAAACGCTGTGTAGCGCTCGTCGGGGAAGTGCCGGGGAAAGAACGCGCGGGCCTCGTCGAGGGACGCCTCGATCGCCTCCGGGGTCAACGGCCCCGACTCGGGGACGTGCAGGCCGATGGCGCCGTCACCGCGCTGGTGTTGCAGCCGACCCAGCTCATAGACGCTGCCGCGCGAGTGCAGCGTCAGCCAGCTCTGCATGATCGGCCAGCCCTCGCCGCGCATCCGTCGGTCGACGGCGAGGTTGCGGCCCAGGTCAGCCAGGGTCACCCAGGTCACGGCACCGGGGACGCCGTGGTCGCTGTGGTAACCGCGCACCACGTCGACCAGGGCCAGGTACGCGTACACGTAGAGGTGCCGCCAGGCGGGCCCTCGCTCTCGCGGCAGCTCCGGGCCGGGCGACAACCAGTCGTAACCGGCGAGGTCGGCGCGGACCAGGGCGATCGAACGGTCGAGCAGCCAGCGCAGCTCCGGAGTCCAGTGCGGAGAGTCGGGGTCGGGCCAGCCCGCCATGATCTCGGCGGCGTCGTCCGGCCGCACGGCGAGCCGGTCGAGGATGGCGGGCGCGTCGGCAGTGGCTGGCAACGGAACTGACGGCCAGTCACCGGCGAGCCGGTGCACGCGGTCGACCTCCTCGACGGGCACTGCGAGCCGGGCGGCGATATCGTCCAGATCCACGCCGACGACCCTACCGGCGGACGCGCAACTCAGGAGTCCGCCGGCACTCCGGCGTCGAGCTGCCCGATCATCGGCGCGAGGAGGTCGTTGAGCTCGCGGGCCAGCACCGCCACTGCCCGGCGCGCCGCTGCGGCGACCTCGTCGTCCGGACCGTCGGGCGTCGGCGGCAGGTCGTCGAGCGGGACCGGCGCCTCCACCTGCAGCAGCGCGCGCAGGTGCGGGCGGCGCGTCTGGTCCTCCTCGGTGGGCGTGGTGAACTGGCCGAACAACCGGGGCCAGTCCTGCCAACCGCGATCGCGCTGCCACTGCTTGGTCCAGGTCAGCTCGGCCGGCCAGCGCGAGGCCACCGTCACCGCGCAGACCAGGCTGCCGTCCCACGGGCTGCGCGCGCAGGTCGCCGAGATGATCCGCCGGTGCCAGCGGACGAAGCCCGGCGACAGCTCGGCGGCCAGCCGCCAGGCGGTCACCGCGAACGCGACGGGCGCGAAGTCACCCCAGGTGTCACCGAACTCGTCGATCCGACGAAACACCTCGGCCTCGTACCGGCCGCGCCCGTCGGTGCCGTGCTCACGGTCGAACTGCTCGTCCAGCCAGAAGGCGCGCGGTTCCGGCATCCTCAACCCCGTTTCACAGCGATGGTGTTGCGTACCTCGAACCTATGCGAACGTCGGGGTCGCGGACGTCATCCTCGCCCGTTGTCAACCTGCGCTCCGGCGCGGTGACGGAAACCCACTCAGCCGACGAGGACGCAGAAGGGATGCCCGGCCAGGTCGGCGTACACGCGCAGCGGCTCGTCCGGGTCGTCGATCCGGTCGTACAACGGCCGGCCCCCGAGGCGCAGCACCCGCTCATGCTGGACCAGCAACTCCTCGACGGACTCCACGGTCAGGTCCAGGTGCAGCTGCTGGGGCACTGTGTTCGTCGGCCAGGTAGCCTCCGGCAAATGCTCCACCTGCTGAAACGCCATCTGCGGTCCACCACCGGGTGACCGCAGCACCAGCCAGTCACTGCCGCGTTCGTCGGCCTGGCCGGCCGCTGGCGGTTCGTCACCGGGCCGGTAGACGAAGCCCAGTAGTTGTCGATAGAACTCCGCCAACGCCCTCGCATCGGTGCAGTCGAGCACCACCGAACACAGCTTGGGCACGCTCTCCTGGTCGACCATGGTTGATCACCTCCGGGTGCCATTCTGGTCGAATCGCGGCGCAGCCGCTTGACAAAGGCCTGCCTCCAGAGTGGACGATGCACCGTGCGCATTCTTGTGGTGGGTGGCAGCGGCCTGATCGGCGCTCACGTCGTGGACGTTCTCCGGGGGCGTGGCCACGTCGCGACCACCGTGGCGCGTACCGCTCAGCCGGGCGTCGACCATCTGCTCGACGTCGGGTCCGCCTCGATCGAGCAACTGCGGCCATTGCTCGCCGGCCACGACGGCGTCGTCTACGCCACCCGCACCGACGAGCAGCGGCCGCTGCCCAAGCCGATCTATGCCGAGTTCCGCAGTGGCAACGTCGACCCGGTGGTACGCCTGTTCACCGCCGCCCGCCTCGAAGGTCTCACCCGGGGCGTCGTGATGGGCTCCTACTACACCTACTTCGACCGGCTCCACCCGCAGTGGCGCCTCGCCGAACGGCACACGTACATCAGGTGCCGTCTGGAGCAGGCCCGCGAGGGGCGGGCAGCCGCCGGCGACGGCCTGCCGGTCGCCGTACTCGAACTGCCCTTCGTCTTCGGTCGGGCCGGCGACCGACTGCCCAACTGGGCCGGTCCGCTGGACCGGTGGGCCCGCTCGCGTACCCCGCTGCTCGCCCCGACCGGCGGCAGCGCCGCCGCCTCCGCCCACAGCGTGGCCGAGGTCGCTGTCGACGCCCTGGAGCAGACCAGCGGCGCGGACCTCCCGGTCGCCGACGAGAACCTCAGCTGGCACGACATGATCGCCCGCATCGCTGACGCGGTGGGCCGACCCCGCCGGGTCCGTCGCCTGCCGTCCGGCGCCGCGAAGGCCGCCCTGCGACTGGGCGGCGCGCTACAGTCCCTCGGCCGCAAGGAGTCGGGCATCAACCCCACCTACCTCGCCGACCTGCTGCTCGCCGACCTGTTCATCGAACCGACGAGCGGCCGGACGCTGGACCCGGCCCTACGCGAAACCTTCCCCGCTGCCTAGCAGCCTGGCCTTCGCTGCGACGGTCGGGCCAGATATGCGCTCTTGGCGTCGGGTGAAAACCCGCAGGCCCGGTAGAAGGCGTGCGTCGCAGGCGTGCGCGAACCCGTCATCAGCATCGCCTTGTAGCAGCCCGCATCCCAGGCGGCCTGGAGTGTGCCGGCCATGATCAGCCGCCCCAGGCCGGTGCCGCGCCGCGACTCCTCGACGACGACGTTCTCGATGACCGCGTACGGCGACGCCGACCGGGTGAGGTTCGGGATCACGTTGAGGTACGTCGTGGCGACGACGACTCCATCCACGAAGTCGTCCGACCGGGCCGCACGGAACATGGCGGAAGCCCAACCAACAGTGGCCGAAATCGGGGCCTCGCACTCGGCGCATGACCCCATGTGCGGCGCTAGCCGTAGACACCCTGCTGGTCAGTCGATTCAAGGTTAGTTGCAGATCTGCTGCATGGCCGCCCGGCACATTTGCGGTCACGGCCCCGATGAACAGTACCGACACGGGGGGATCCGGGCGACGCGCGGCCCGGATCAGAGGTTCGTCTCGCTTGCGAGGAGTCGGGCGCTAGATAACCCGCTGCGGAGCGGTTCGTCACGGGTCGCACTGTTCCGGGGATGTCGACCGAGTGATCCGGGGAGGGGGTGATTGACATGCAGAAGTCGAGCAGCACGCTCAACCGACTCGGCTCGGAGAAGCGGGCCGAACCGATGATCAAGTCCGTGGGTTGCGGCATTTGCTGGGCCAGCGGCTGGGCGCCGTTCGTCGCGGCGTGCTGGGGGCCGCCGCCGTACTCGCAGGCCATGTGACCGATTCTGACCGACCGTCCGGGGCGGGCGTGATGCCCGCTCCGGACGGCCGGGGCCGTACCTCTCCAGACGACGAAATCCCGCCGGCCCCAGACCAGGACGGCGCCGACGCAGCCGCCGCGCCCACGGCCGGCCAATCCCGAGGGAACCCTTATGACAACCGCGCTTTCCCACGCGTCCGGTGACTCGGTCGCCGGCACCGCTGACCCGCCACCGCCTGACTGGGGCGTCCACCTGCAACCCGTCGGTGGACTGTTGGTGGACCGCAACAGCCTGAACTACGTACGACTGTCCAGCGAGGCGCTGGAGATCGCCCTCCAACTGGCACGGACGCGCAGTGTGGTCCGCACCGCCCGGATCCGGGCCGGCACCTCCCGCCGTGACCCGGACGAGGTTCAGGCGGAGATGGTCGAGGCACTGAGCGGGTCGTGGTTGACCTCCTCCTGGCTCAACGGGGCGCTCGACCAGCCCCTGCGGGTGTCTGGCTCGACCGACGCGTACCTGCCGCTGCTGGCGTCGCTCCAACTCACCAACCGGTGCAACCTCAGCTGTTCGTTCTGTTACGCGAGCTCCGGAGCCGCCCTGCCCGGCGAGTTGACCGCCGACGACTGGGTCAAGGTGCTGGAGCGGCTGGCCCAGTCCGGAATCGCGGCCGTGACCCTCACTGGTGGTGAGCCGACCATCGCCCGGGACTTTCGCCGCATCCTGGCGACCGCCAGCGCGCTGGTCGACCACGTCGACATCTTCACCAACGGCCTGCACTGGTCCGACGAACTGGTCGCGATGGCGGCCGCCTGCGGCAACATCCGGGCCCAGATCAGCATCGACGGACGCGCCGAACGGCACGATCTCATCCGGGGCCGGGCCGGGGCCTACAACGAGTCGCTGCACACGATGCGACGCCTAACCGCAGCAGGGATACCCGTGATCGTCGCGATGACGGTGACCCCCGCGAACTACCGGGACGTCGCCGCCGTCGTCTCCGACGTGGACAGCGCCGGCGCCCGACTGTTCCGGGCAGGTCGGGTGGTACCGGTGGGCAGGGGCGACCAGGACGGGTTCGGACTGACACCGGATCAGGTCGCGGATGTGATCCGGCAGTTCCAGGAGACACGCCACCTCAACCTCGAGGCGCTGGGCTGGGACCAGTGCGTGGATCTCGGTGAGCAGTTGGCGCCGATCGGGCTGCCCGTCGAGTTCCTCACCCCCGGCTACCTGAGTTGGCACGTCCGCGCCGATGGCCAGGTGACCCCGTGCCAGATCGAGGCGGAGTCCCTCGGTCGGATCCTCACCGAGCCACTCGAGTTGATCGGGGAACCTGGTCGGCTGGCCGCCGTCCGGTCCACTGCCCGCGGTTGCCGCTGTATCCAGCGGCTGAATCCCAGCGAAGACGTCGACCTGCCGTTCGGTCTGACGCCGGGGCCGTCGATCCGTGGGGACGCGACGACCAGCGGCTGCTGCGGTACGGCGCGCTGCGGCTCGGGGTGCGGTCATGACTGAGAGTGTCGTTCTGGCCGTTATCGGACTGCTGTTCGGTGCGCTCTTCATCGTCCTACGGACCCGGGCGTACCCCACCGAGCCGATGCCCCCGGTGATGGACGCCGCTGCCGCAACGGTTCAGGCAGCGGCGACGGTACGGCGCCTCTGCGGTCTCGACACCACGGGCTGGCGCTCCTTCGCCGTCCTGCACTTCGATGGCATCGTCGACCGGCTGCACCACCTCGGGCTCGTCGGCCGGCAACGGGAGTTCCTCAACGGGTGGGGTCTACAGGGCTCCTGGCGGGTCCGCTTCATTGGCGCCGACGGCACCGTCCTGGTCGGACTCTCACCCCGGGGCGAGGTGGTGCTCTTCGAACTCGCCGGTGATCTGCGCGGTCGAGTGGTCGACCGTGTCGTACCTGTTCGAGGGCGTGACGCCGCGACCGACTATGGCGCGGATCGGGCCGCCGACGTCGGGCCGGCGTCGGACACTGGCGACGACACGGGGCTGCGACAGCGGCTGGGGGTCCGCGACGGGGTCTGGGCCGGGGCGGAGCCGGTGGGCGCCGGGTACTGGACCCGTGAGGATGAGTCGACCGAGCGTACCCGCCGGTTCCGGGCGACCAGTCCGGACGTCCGGATCGAGTTCGAGGTGGAGTCACTCGGCGCGACAGTGCTGCGCGTCGACTCCCTGGTGGAGTTGACCAACGAGCAGGTACCGGCACTCGAGCGGGCCGAGCAGCGGGAAGTCCTCGCCGGCGCGGGGGCGCTGCTCGGCTCGGTGCTGGCACTGGTCGGCGGGGTGGCCCTCCTCGCGTTCGCCGGTGGTACCGCGCAGGCGTCGTTGGCCGCACTGTTGGCGGTGCCGGTCCTGCTGGCGGTCCTCTTCGGTGAAGGCAACCGGTTCCGGTACACAGCGGTGCACGGTTACGAGGGGACGCAGTCCTGGACCGCCTTCAGGGCGATCAACGCGCTCACGTCGGCGGTGACGGCGGTGACCATGAGTGCCGTGGTGGTGGTCGCCGCCCTGGCCGGATCGCTGGTCGCCCAGCGGGTCGGGATTCCCACAACCTCGAATCTCGGTCGGCAACTGATCTGGGGCGCCTGCCTGGCAGCGATCTGGCTGGGACTCGCCGCGGCCGGGTACGCGCTCCTGCGTCGGACGGGACTCGCCCGGGTGTCTCCGAACCCGGACCGGCGCTCGTTGCGTACGGTCGGAATGGACCTGCCCCACGTGCTCTCGCTGACCGCGCAGAGTTCGATCGGCGAGGAGGCGGTCTTCCGGCTTCTCGCGGTGCCGGTCGTCCTCTGGCTGACCGGTCAGCCGTTGCTCGCCGCCCTGGTCGCCGCGCTGCTGTGGGCCGGTACGCACAGCGGCAGCATGGTCCGTCCGCGGTGGATCCGATTCGCCGAACTGACCCTCATCGGCGTGTCATTGGGGCTCGTGGCCATCGAGATCGGGATCGTTGCCGCCCTGGTCGCGCACGCACTCTACAACCTCGTCGTGCTCAGCGCGCCGCTGCTCGGCGTCGACTCCGGCCGGCGGCGGGTCAGCGAGGAGGCGCCGGCCGAGGCTCGGCGAGTATCGGCGACATCCGCCGCCTGAGGTTCCGGACGCGCCGCCCGCACCCGCCCTGTCCATTCGTCAAACCCAGGGAGTCCCACAGTGCGTACCGATATCCGCCGTAACCCTCTGGAGGCCGGCCCGGTGCCTCCGACAGATCCCGTCGCGGTGCCGTTGCGTGAGCTGCTCGGCCTGCTCCGCCCACAACGGCCGGTACTGCTGGTGGCGGCCGTCCTCGGCATCGTGTCGGCCGGTCTCGCCCTGGTCCAGCCGCTGCTGGCCATGCGCACGATCAACGCGATGCTGCTCGGCCAACCGGTCACGTCACTCGCGATCTGGTTGGTCCTCCTCTTCCTCGCCGCCGCGGCGATCTCGGGTGTGCAGAGTTTCCTGTTGCAACGCGGCGGCGAGGCGCTGGTGCTACGGCTGCGACTCGGTCTGACCGACCGGCTGTTGCGGCTGCCGATGCGGGAGTACGACCAACTCCGCACCGGTGACCTCCTGTCCCGGGTCGGCACCGACACCACCCTGCTACGGGCAGTGGTGGCCAACGGGATCGTCAACGCGGTCATCGGCGTGGCGTCACTGGCAGGTGCGGTAGCGCTGATGCTCTGGCTCGACTGGTTCCTGTTCGTCTTCGCGGTCGCGTCGGTGGCCCTGGGCGGGTCGATTCTCGCGTTCGTGATGATCGGGATCAGGCGCTGGTCGGAACACGCGCAGGGGCGAATCGGTCTGCTTCTCGCCGATCTCGAGCGTGCCCTGGCGGCGATGCGGACGGTTCGCGCCGCCAGGGCCGAGGATCGTGAGGCCGAACGGATCGGTGGACGAGCCCGGGAGGCGTATGACGCGGGCATCCGGGTGGCTCGGCTGGACGCGATGATCGTTCCGGCCGTGTCCCTGAGCGCCAACGGCTCATTCCTTCTCGTACTCGGTCTCGGTGGTGCTCGCGTCGCCTCCGGCCACCTGGACATCGGCCAGTTCGTCGCCTTCCTCCTGTACGTGTCGTTCCTGCTCGTCCCGTTGGTCGCCGTCTTCGCCGGGGGAAGCGCCGTGCAGAAGGGGATGGCTGCTCTGCAACGCATCCACGAGACCATGGGGCTCGACCTTGAGCAGACCGCCGACGTCGAGCGGGACGGTGCCGACGACGGGAACGGGCCGCCCGCTTCGATTGCCGGACCAGAGACGCCGGCCCTGGAACTGCGCGATGTCCACTTCTCCTACGGTCCGGGCCGGGAGGTGCTGCGGGGGGTGTCGTTCGACGTCGCGCGGCATACCAGTGTGGCTCTCGTTGGTACGTCCGGTGCGGGCAAGACCACCACCTTCGCCCTGGTCGAGCGCTTCTACGAGGCGTCCCGGGGAACGATCCTGCTTGACGGCCGGGACATCGCGTCGATGCCGGTCGACGAACTGCGGTCGACGGTCGGGTACGTCCAGCAGGAGTGCCCGCTGCTCGCCGGCACCCTCCGTGACAATCTCACCTACGCCCACCCCGATGCCGACGAGGATGAGCTCGCCGAAGTGCTCCGGGTGACCAACCTCGACGAAGTGGTGGACCGACTGCCTGACGGGCTCGACACCCAGGTGGGCGAGCACGGCAGCATGCTCTCCGGTGGGGAACGCCAGCGGGTGTCGATCGCTCGCGCGTTGCTGCCCCGACCTCGGTTGCTGCTGCTCGATGAGCCGACCGCGCATCTGGACGCGGCCAACGAGGCAGGGTTGGCGGAGTTGGTGCGGAACATCTCGCGTTCATGCAGCGTGCTGATGATCGCGCACCGGAGTTCGACGATTCGGGTCGCCGACCGGGTCGTGGTGCTCGCCGACGGAAAGGTGACCGCGACCGGTACCTCCGACCGACTGCCAGCCGGGCCCGGCATACCGACCGAACTGTTGCCCGAGCAACGAAGAGAAGCCGTTCCCGTGGATTGACCTGGCTGTCTGCTCAGCGAGGTTTGGTCAACGCAGTCGGGTCGGCTGGCAGCCTCGCGAAGCCAGCCGACCGCGGGCGAGCATCGGCAGGCACGCCCTGACTCGCGGCGAGCTTGTCGCGGACCTGTTCGACCTCCGGATGCCCGATCGCTGTGAGGATTTCCAGGGCGCGCAGCCAGCAGAGGTTGGCCGCCTCCGGGTGGCCGAGGGCCTGCTGGGTGTCACCCAGGTGCCGTAGGGCCTCCGCCTCGTTGTAGCGGTGTCCCAGTTCCCGGTTGAGTTTCAGCGCCCGGCGGTAACAGCGGGCCGCCCGCTGGTAGTGACCGAGATGGTGATGGGCATAGCCGAGCGTGTCCCAACTGTTCGCCTCGCCGGTCCGGTCCCCGAGCTGACGTTGCAGGACGACAGCTTGCTGGCAGTAGCGGATCGTCTCCTGGTATTCCCCGAGCATTGCGTGATCCCAACCGAGCGCGTTGAGAGCACGGGCCGCGCCTGCCTGATGCCCGTTGTCGCGGAACAGTCTCAGCGCGTGCCGGTCATGGCGCAACGCTGCCGCCTGATCGCCTTCCTTGTCGCTGACCCAGCTCAATGTCAACAGCGCGTGCGCCTGGCCGACCCGGTCGGCAAGTTCGTCCAACAACATCAGTGCGCGTTCCAGGTGAGCCCGGGCCAACTCGAGCCGGCCCGTCTCCGAGTAGGCGGGAACGATGTCCTGGTGCGCCTGGGCCTGCGCCGCCCGGTCACCATTGCGCTCGGCGACAGCCAACGCGCGGTTCTGCACGGCGATGAGGTCCTCCCAGTGGCCCCGGCGGCTCAGGAAGGTGGTCAGTGCCCCGGCGAGCTGCCAGACGTACCGGTCGAGCCCGTGCCTGGCGGCCAGCTCGACCACCTGCCTGAGCACGGCGTACTCCTCGGCGAACCAGGACAACGCCTGGGCGTTGTCCGCTGGCTCCTCCGGCTGAACGCCCACCTGGACCGGCGGCGACTCGCTCGGATTCCGCAGCGGGGACAGCCGCCGGTCGGCGTACTGAGCGCTGTGGAGGTAGTGCTCCACGATCCGGTGCAGGGCGTCGCGGTGTACCTCCGCAGGCTCCGACTCGACCAGTTCGGCCGCGTAAGCCCGCAGCAGGTCGTGGCAGGTGTACCTACCCGGCGCCCACTCCACCAGAAGCTGCGCCCGGTTCAGCTCAGCGAGGATGCCACGTACCTGCCGTTCCGGCACGGCGGCGAGGCTGGCGGCAGCCCGTACCGAGGTGTCCGGCCCGGGGTGCAGCCCAAGCAGGCGGAACAGCCGCGCCGCCGGCTCGCCGAGCGCGCGGTACGACCAGGAGAACACCGACCGTAGGTCGGTGGCCGGGTCCCCACTGCCTGAGAAGCCGTCAAGGCCGCCCTGCAGTTCGGCCAATTCCCGGCCGAGCGCGGCGAGCGGAAACCCGGGCTGGGTCGCCGCGCGGGCCGCCACGATCGCCAGCGCCAGCGGCAACCCGGAACACCGCTCGACGATGTCGTCCACCGGCTGCGGTTCGGACTCCACCCGGTCGCCGCTGAGTCGACGTGCCAGCAGCTCCCGGGCGTCAGCGGTACTGAGGAGGTCGAGCGTGACCGGGTGGGCGCCCTCGACCGCCACCAAGCCGGACAACTGCTGTCGGCTGGTCACCACCACCACGCAGCCCGCGACACCGGGCAGCAACGGACGGACCTGCTCGGCGTCGCGGGCGTTGTCGAGCACGATCAGCATTCGCCGACCGGCGACAAGGCTGCGGTACAACCCGACCTGCGCGTCCAGATCCAGCGGCACCGAATCGGGCGGTACACCGAGGGTGTCGAGGAAGCCGCGTAGCGCTACCGCCGATGGCAGCGCCTCCGCGGTGGGCTCGAAGCCGCGCAGGTTGACAGCCAACTGTCCGTCGGGAAACCGGTCCAGGTTGTCGTGGGCCCACCGCAACGTGAGCCAGGTCTTACCGATCCCACCCATCCCCGCGACAGTCATGATGACGGGTCCGCTCTCGGGCTGGCGGTCCACGGCTTGGGTCAGCGCCGCCAGCTCACGAGCCCGTCCAGCGAAGTGCGCCGGCGGCGGTGGCAGTTGCCGGGGCGGATGAGCCGTGGCCGGCTCCGTAGATGCCCGTACCACGGCCGAGGCGGCGAACTCACGATCGCCGTGGAGGATCCGGAGAAACAGCTCCTGCAGGTCACGCCCCGGGTCGATGCCCAACACGTCGGCCAGGCGTTGCCGGATCTGCTGGTACTGCTCGAGGGCTTCCGCCTGTCGACCGGAGCGGGACAGCGCCAGCATGAGCTGGCCGGCGAGACGCTCGTCCAATGGCTGTTCGGCCAGTTCACGCGACAGCTCGGACAACAACGCCGAATGCCGACCGCGACGCAGGGCGATGTCGGTACGGTCGCGCTCGGCGGCCAGCCGCGCCTGACGCAGAGCGGTACGCAGGGTGTTGAACCAGGGGGTGTCCAGACGCGCGAACGGGTCACCGCGCCATAGCCCGATCGCCTCGTCGAACTGCCGCAGCGCGTCGTCGTCGTCCACCGCGAGCCGGACGCGGGAGACCAACTCCTGGAAACGGTGCAGATCCACCATCATGGGATCGACCTTGAGCAGGTAACCACCCTGTTGCCGGACGATGGCGACGTCGTCGGCGCTCCGCAGACAGCGCCGTAACCGGGAGAGGTAACTGTAGAGCGCACCGTGTGCACGTTGCGGCGGCCGGTCCACCCACACCCTGTCGAGCAACTGGTCGACGTGAACGACCTTGTTCGCCTCGACCAGTAGAACTGCCAGCACGCATCGCTGACGGACATGCCCCAGGTCAATCGCATTGCCGTCGATGAAGGCCTCGACATCGCCCAGCAGCCTGAATTGCGCGACCATGAGCCCCCGCTGTTCGCACCTGCTCCCACCAGCAGATTCAAGCTTCCCACAAAGTTTGTTCAAGGGGCGTCCGCTAGGTGACGGGCAGGGTCGTGTGGACCGGATCCGAACGCTCCGAAGATCGCTCCGGTGGCTCGTCCAGACACGGTCCATCCAGGACTTACGAGGGGTCGATCTCGAATGCTGGACAGGCCAAGTCCGTTTCGACATGCGACCACAAGGTGGGAACACGCCGATGGCCTCGGTGATCACACGTCATCTCATCGACTTGTGCGACAGGCTCAAACGTGTGCGGGCGGTACGAACTGCCGAACTGGACGAATTCGAATGCGACGGATGGACCGGCCAGCAGGGCAAGCATCCGGTCGACCTGACGGATCGGCTGATTAAGCCCGTATTTTCGGAATGCACGTGGCTATGCCGGAGACGCTGCGGTGAAGGGCCGCGAGCCGGATCCGTAGTTAGCTGCGTAGAGTCTCAGGTGAGCTGTTCGGCCAGTCCGACGAGGATGCCCTCGGGGCCGCGGACGTAGCAGAGCCGGTAGGCGTCCTCGTACCGCTCCAACTCCCCCACGAGTTCGGCGCCGTGGCCGCGCAGCCGGGTGATCACGTCCTCGATGTCGTCGACGGCGAACATGATCCGTCGAATGCCCAGCGTGTTCGCCGGCGCGTTCTTCGGTTCCGCGCCGATCGCCGTCGGTCGGTGGAACATCGCCAACTCGACCTTGCCGTAGCCGTCCGGGGTCCGCAGCATCGCGACCTCCTGCCGGACGTCGTCGATCCCGATGACACGTTCCACCCACCGCCCCTCGACCGGCCCCCGCCCCTCCAGTTCCATGCCGAGTTCGACGAAGAACGCGATGACCACGTCGAGGTCCTCGACAACGATGAGGACGTTGTCCATCCGCTGGATCGCCATGCTGGATCTCCCTGCTCTGGTGCGGTCACGGTGACCGCATCCTCCCCGAGGACGGACCCGCCCGGCCGTTCTCGACATCTGAACGGAGGGCTCGTTGCCCAAAGACGATGCCTTCCTCCAGCACGTCCTGGTCGGCGTACTCGTGCCGATCAACCTGGGGACTCGGCATTCCAGCTCGTGCCGCTGTCTTGCTACTACTACTACAAGCTAACGGCCACAACGCGGCTGAGAGGCTGAGCAGATGGAGCTGAAGAACGAGTCGGCGGCAGGGCTCGCCGAGGTGCGCCTGGCTGAATGGCGACGCGTCAACTACCGCGACTGGTGCGCGATGCTCGATGACAAGGACGTACGCCACGCCATCGGCGATGACGGCAAGCGGTACCACGTGGTCAGCCACGCCCTTGATGACGGCGATGGGCGCATCCGCATGTCGGTCGCCGTGGACGACGGGACCCGGTCGGCCTTCGTACCGCTGGTGCGAGACGAGATCATGAACGCGGATGGCACATTCGTCGAGTGACTGCGCTCCGACGTCATTGAGCCTGCCGCTCGACGGGCAGTCGCGCACGGTGCGACAGAGGAAGGTCAGCTGTCTGGTGTTCCAAGCATCAGGGTGAGCCCTTCCTCGGCCGCCAGCACCGCACCGTCGAACTCCACCTGCGCGGCGGCCACCGCGGCCGCCCGGTCGTTGCCGGGCCAGAAATGGGTGAGCATCAGGCGGCGGGCACCCGCGCGGCGAGCCCACACACCGGCCTCGGTGGAGGTCATGAGGTTTCGAGTGGGACGGCTGGCCTCGCCCTCGTAGTCCGTCGCCTCGACGATGAACAGGTCGGCGCCACGGCCCAGCTCGGCCAACGCGGGGGTCGGCCCCGTGTCCCCCGAGTAGGCCACGGCAATTCCGTCGGCCTGAAGCCGGATGCCGGCGTTGGGCACGAAGTGCGGCAGAGACAGCCCGTCGAGGTCGAACGGCCCGACCCGGTAGCTGCCGGCAACGGGTGCAGGTCGAAGACCGCGTGCAGGTCGACATCGGGCTCCAAGCCGCCGAGCCGGTCGAGCACGCCGGGCGGGCAGTACAACGGCAGCCGTGGCCCGCCCGGCTGACCGTAGAACCGCATCCTGAACAGACCGTGCAGGTCGACGCAGTGATCCGGGTGCTCATGGGTGATGACGACGGCGTCCACCGCGCCATCGGGCCAGTGTTCGAGCAACCGCGGCAGCGTGGCGTAGCCCAGGTCAAGCACCAGGCGGTAGCCGTCCCAGTCCACAGCGAAGCCGCTACAGGCACGGCCTGGTTCGGGGAAGGCACCGGAACTGCCGAGCACTGTCACCTGTCGCATCCGCACAGCGTGTCATCCACGCAGGTGGGATGGACACCCGCTGCGATGGGATGGGACCACGTGGGGCCGCGAGAAGGGCGATCACCGCTGCCAGTTGTAGGGCGTCGTCGTCGACACCTTGATCAGGCCGTAGCGTTCAAGGATCGGACGCGAGTACTCGGTCGAGTCGCTGTTGATGAGTGTCTTGCCCATCCGGAGTGCCGAGCGGGCCCGCGCCGCGGTCAACGCGCGGTAGATCCCACGGCCGCGCCACTCCGCTCGCGTCGCCCCGCCCCAGATCCCGGCGAAGTCGGTCCCCCGCAGCGGCTCCAGCCTGCCGGCGCTGACGATCCGTCCCTCCGCCTCCGCAACCCACAACTCCATCCCGTCATCGCGGGCCAGGCGGCGCAGGAGGGCGTTCGCCATGTCATCGCTGACCGGGTTCCCGAAGACCTCGTCCTGCATCGCACTCATCGCGCGGACGTCCGCCTCCTCGCTGACCCGACGCAGTGTCACGCCTTCGGGCAGCGAGACGTCAACGGCCAGTAGCTGCGCCTCGCCAATCATGATCGACTCGGGCTCATCCGCGGTGAACCCATTCTCCAGCAACGCCTCGTGCAACCCCGGCGCATGATCGTGCCCACGTGCCTTCCACTTGACCCGCCCGATCTCGGGGTCTGCCCGGTAGTGAGCGAGCGCCTCGGGGACGAGCCGACGAATCGTATCGGCGTCCGCCCCACCGAGATCGCGGTAGGTGACAAACCCACGACCACCCGCGAAGGTCACGAGACGCAGTGGCCCGTGTCGGGTGACTGAGACCGCGCTCGGCGTCTCGGCGTCAGTCCGAAGCTGTTCGTCGTAGGCCGCAAGCAGTCGAGCCGAATTGATCATGCCCGTACGCTGCATCAGCGGTGGCCGGAGACGCAACTGGTTATCAAGCCGACCCCGCGATTCTGGCCTGACGTACTCTCCTGCCGCCGCTCGTGCTCTCGGCCTGTTCGCCGCCGGCCGTCACTGCTGCGGCGAGAGCATCAAGGCCCCGTCCACCGCCTGCACGGCGGGCTTCAACCTCGGGTTGCCGCATCAGCCCCGATCTTGGGAACCCAACGAGGAGGCCATGCCGGCGGCGGCAACATTCCACCACCTACACCAAGGTCGTTTCGTGCACATTCGTAGTACTTGTCGCGGCACTTCTCCATCTCCTGAATTGCCGGCCGCCACTGCTCGGCCTGCCCCGGTTTGGTGGCAGGCGGGATGGCTCGCGCAACCACCCACGGACCGCAACACGCCGACGGGGTTGTAACCCTCTCGGAGCCCGAGCACCCCCGCCGGAGGCGAGTAACCGCAACCCCGCCACCGGCGGCCGCCAGTTCGCCGACGCGGCCGGCATGCGCTCCCCTACGCCGCGCGGGCTCGTGGCCGCGCGGCCCGGTAGCGGCCTTCCGGACGACCTCAGGTGCAGGTCAGGCCATCTGCGCCAGTTACTTGGCGTTGAAGTAGTTGGCCTCCGGGTGGTGGACCACTATCGCGTCGGTGGCCTGCTCCGGCATGAGCTGGAACTCCTCGGACAGCTCGACCCCGATCCGGTCCGCGCCGAGCAGATCCATGATCTTCGCCCGGTCTTCCAGGTCGGGACAGGCCGGGTAGCCGAACGCGTACCGGCAGCCCCGGTAGTCGTTGTGCAGGATGCCGGCCAGGTCCGCCGGGTCGTCGTGCCCCAGCGGACGACCGTCGGGCAGTGTCATCTCGGCGCGGATGCGCTGGTGCCAGTATTCGGCGAGAGCCTCGGTGAGCTGCACGGAGAGCCCGTGCACCTCCAGGTAGTCGCGGTATTCGTTGCGGGCGAACAGCTTCGCCGCGTACTCGCTGACCGGCTGGCCTACGGTGACCAGTTGCAACGCCACCACATCGAGCTGGTCGCCCTGGGGCCTGAAGAAGTCCGCCAGGCAGAGCCGCCGCTCCTGCCGCTGCCGGGGGAACGAGAACCGGGCGCGCTCCGCGTGCCCGTTCTCGTCGAGCACCACCAGGTCATTGCCTTCGGAGTACGCGGGGAAGTAGCCGTACACCACTGCTGCCTCAAGGACCTGGTCGGCGATCAGCCGGTCCAGCCAGTACCGCAGCCGCGGCCGGCCCTCGGTCTCGACCAGTTCCTCGTAGGAGGGTCCGCTGCCGCCCCGGACGCCGCGCAGCCCCCACTGCCCGGAGAAGGTGGCCCGCTCGTCGAGCAGCGCCGCGTAGTCGGCCATCGGCACGCCCTTGACGACCCGGGTGCCGAAGAACGGCGGGGTGGGCACCGCCACGTCGGCGGCCACGTCGGAGCGGACCGAGGAGTCGTGCAGCTCCGGCAACGACGTGGTGACCATTGAGCGCTGCCGTTCCCGGCGGGCCCGCCGGGCCGCGAGAGCCGCCTCCCGCTCGGGGTCGATCACCGGGGCGCCGCCACGCTTGGCGGTCATCACCCGGTCCATCAGGGACAGACCCTCGAACGCGTCCCGCGCGTAGTGCACCTGCCCGGGGAACATCGAGCGCAGGTCGTCCTCGACGTACGCGCGGGTCAGCGCCGCCCCACCCAGCAGGACGGGCCAACGCTCCGCTACCCCGCGGGTGGCCATCTCGGCCAGGTTCTCCTTCATGATGACGGTGCTCTTCACCAGCAGCCCGGACATGCCGATCGCGTCGGCGCGGTGCTGTTCGGCGGCGTCCAGGATGGCGCTTATCGGCTGCTTGATGCCGATGTTCACCACCTCGTAGCCGTTGTTGGACAGGATGATGTCGACCAGGTTCTTGCCGATGTCGTGCACGTCGCCGCGGACGGTGGCGAGCACGATGCGGCCCTTGCCGCCGTCCTCAGCGGTCTCCATGTGCGGCTCCAGGTAGGCCACAGCGGTCTTCATCACCTCGGCGGACTGGAGCACGAACGGCAACTGCATCTGGCCGGAGCCGAACAGCTCACCGACCACCTTCATGCCGTCCAGCAGGATGTCGTTGATGATCGACAACGGGGAGCGACCGCCGACCATCGCCTCGTCCAGGTCGGCCTCCAGGCCGTTGCGCTCACCGTCGATGATCCGCCGCTTGAGCCGCTCGTCCAGCGGCAGCGCCGCCAACTCCTGGGCGCGGCTGGCCCGGGCGCTGGTCACGTCGACGCCCTCGAAGAGCTCCAGGAACCGCTGCACCGGGTCGTACCCCTCGCGACGCCTGTCGTAGACCAGGTCCAGGGCGACCTCCCGCTGCTCGTCGGGGATCTTCGACATCGGCAGGATCTTGCTGGCGTGCACGATCGCCGACGTCAGGCCGGCCTGCACGCACTCGTGCAGGAACACCGAGTTGAGCACCTGCCGGGCCGCCGGGTTGAGCCCGAACGAGATGTTCGAGATGCCCAGTGTGAAGTTGACACCGGGGTAGCGGCGGGAGATCTCCCGGATCGCCTCGATCGTCTCGATACCGTCGCGGCGGGTCTCCTCCTGGCCGGTGGCGATCGGAAAGGTCAGCGCGTCGATCAGGATGTCGGAGCGGTCCACACCCCACCGGCCGGTCAGGTCGTCGATCAACCGCGCCGCGACCCGGACCTTCCACTCCTGGGTACGGGCCTGGCCCTCCTCGTCGATGAGCAGCGCCACCACCGCCGCGCCATGCTCACGGACGATCGGCATCACCCGCGCGTACCGCGACTCGGGGCCGTCGCCGTCCTCGAAGTTCACCGAGTTGACCACACAGCGGCCGCCGAGCATCTCCAAGCCGGCCTCCACCACGTTCGGTTCGGTGGAGTCCAGCATGATCGGCAGCGTCGACGCGGTGGCGAACCGACCGGCCAGCTCCCGCATGTCCTGGGTGCCGTCGCGGCCGACGTAGTCGACGCACAGGTCGAGCAGGTGCGAGCCGTCGCGCGCCTGGCTGCGGGCGATCTCCACACAGGCCCGCCAGTCACCGGCGAGCATCGCCTCCCGGAACGCCTTCGAACCGTTGGCGTTGGTCCGCTCCCCCACCATCAGCACCGACGCGTCCTGGGCGAACGGCACCGGGTGGTACACCGAGGAGACGCCCGCCTCGTGTTGGGGCTCGCGGGCCGGGGCGGTGACGCCGTGCAGCCGCTCGGCCAGCACCCGGATGTGCTCCGGGGTGGTGCCGCAGCAGCCACCGACCAGCCCCACGCCGTACTCGGTGATGAACCGCTCCAGGGCCTCGGCCAGCTCCACGGGAGTCAGCGGGAAGTACGCCCCGTCGGCGGTCAGCACCGGCAGGCCGGCGTTCGGCATCACCGACAGCGGGATGCGGGAGTGCTGCGACAGGTAGCGCAGGTGCTCGCTCATCTCGGCCGGGCCGGTCGAGCAGTTGAGCCCGATCAGGTCCACGCCGAGCGGCTCGATAGCGGCGAGGGCCGCACCGATCTCGCTGCCGACCAGCATCGTGCCGGTGGTCTCCACCGCCACGTGACAGATGATCGGCACCGACTGGCCCAGCTCGGCCATCGCCCGCTTCGACCCGACCACCGCAGCCTTGACCTGGAGCAGGTCCTGGCAGGTCTCGATGATCAGCGCGTCCGCGCCGCCGACGATCAGACCCGCGGCGTTCTCCTGATAGGCGTCGCGCAGCGTCGAGTAGGCGGCGTGCCCGAGGGTGGGGAGCTTGGTGCCCGGCCCGATCGAGCCGAGCACGAACCGGGGCCGCTGCGGGGTGCTGGCCGCGTCGGCGGCCTCCCGCGCGATCCTGGCGCCCGCCTCGGACAACTCACGGATCCGGTGCGGGATGTCGTACTCGGCGAGGTTGGCGAGGTTGGCCCCGAAGGTGTTGGTCTCCACGCAGTCGGCACCGACTGCCAGGTAGGCGTCGTGCACCCCACGCACCACGTCCGGGCGGGTGACGTTGAGGATCTCGTTGCACCCCTCCAGCCCGTCGAAGTCGTCGAGCGTGAGGTCCGCGGCCTGGAGCATCGTGCCCATCGCGCCGTCGGCGATGAGAATGCGATCAGCCAGCACATCCATCAATGAAGTCCGCACTCATTCAGGTTAGTGCGATTCGGTCGGACTCCACGACCGTCCTCGAGCGATCCCATATTGTGTCACGGGGATCACCATGTCCGGTTCGTTCGGGTATGACGTGCTGCCGGAGCGGCCGACCGGCGCGGCCGACGGGCCGCACCCTCGCCCTGCACGTAGGCTGGCGGACGTGAAGGACAACAGGGACGCCGCCGTGCCACACGGTATGACGACCGGGCGCGGTCCCGGCGCCAGCCGCGACGAGCAGGGTGAGGTGACGGCGTGACCGAGTTCGACGGACTGCCGGTGCTGCGGTCCCCGGTGGCGATCGCCGCGTTCGAGGGCTGGAACGACGCCGCCGACGCGTCCACCGCCGCGGTCGAGCACCTGGAGCAGGTCTGGAACGCCCGGCAGATCGCCGAGCTGGATCCGGAGGACTTCTACGACTTCCAGGTCAGCCGGCCCACCATCACCATGGCGGACGGGGAGACCCGACGGGTGGAGTGGCCGACGACCCGGTTCATGGTCGCCAGCCCGGAGGGCACCGACCGCGACGTGGTGCTGATCCGCGGCATCGAGCCGAGCATGCGTTGGCGGACGTTCTGCGAGCAGGTGTTGGAGATCTGCCACAGCCTGGAGGTGGAACGGGTGGTGCTGCTCGGCGCGTTGCTGGCCGACGTGCCGTACACCCGGCCGCTGCCGATCAGCGGCAGCGCCTCCGACGCGCAGGCCGCCGAGCGCTACCAGCTCACCCCCACCCGTTACGACGGGCCGACCGGCATCGTCGGCGTGCTGCACGACGCGTGCACCCGCGCCGAGGTGGACGCCGTCTCGTTCTGGGTGCACGTGCCGCACTACGCCAACAACCCGCCCTGCCCGAAGGCCACCCTCGCCCTGCTGCACCGGGTCGAGGAGGTCGTCGACCTGCCGGTGCCGATGGCCGACCTGGCCGAGGAGTCCGCCGAGTGGGAGCAGCGGGTGCGCAGTGCCGCGGAGCAGGACGCCGAGCTGGGCGAGTACGTCCGCGAGCTCGAAGAACGGGTCGGCGACGAGGGGATCACCCCGTTGACCGGTGACGAGATCGCCCAGGAGTTCGAGAAGTACCTGCGCCGCCGGGGCGGTTCGGCCGGCCCCACCGCCGGTTCCTGGTAGCACTGTTCGGCCGCGGGCCTTCGGACCTTTGTGGTCCGGGGGCCCGTTTTCGCGTGTCCGGGGTGGCACCGTCACACCCGCTAGGGCATCCTAGGAACCTAGATGTGATCAAGGAGGCGAGTGTGCAGATCAATCCCGGGGCCGCCGAGTTCCCGCACCGACAGATCGCCGCGCAGCTCAAGGCCCAGGTCCGCCGGGGCGACTGGGGGCCGGGCGAGCGGCTGCCGTCCATCCCGGCCATCGCCGAAATGTTCGGCGTCGCCAAGCAGACAGTGCAACGCGCCGTCGACCAGCTGCGGGTCGAGGGCATCCTGATCACCAAACCCGGCTCCGGTACGTACGTCCGAGGCACCCGCCGCCGCCTCAACCGCCTCTCCCGGGGCCGGTACGGCGGCTTCCGCGGCTACCACGCCGACCTGGCCGCCCGATACCGTCAACAGCTCGTCTCCGTGGGGCACGCCCCCGCCCCCGCCGAGGTGGCCGACGCCTTCGGCGTGTCCGACGGCACCAACCTGCTCTGCCGGCGGCACCTCGTCCGCACCGACGACTCCCCCGTCGAGGTCGGCGCCTCCTGGTTCCTGCCCCGCGACACCGCCGGCACTTCGCTGGAGCGCACCGAGGCGTTCGGCCGGCCGCTCTACCAGGAGGCCGAGGAAGCGACCGGACGGCGGTACGCCTCAGCCACCGACACGATCAGCGCCCGCCAGCCGAGCCGGGAGGAGGCCGAGACCCTCCAGATCCGGCCCGACACCCCGGTGCTGCACCTGCTGCACATCGCGTACGACGCGCACCGCAAGCCGATCGAGGTGTCCCAGGCGACCTGGCCCGGCCCCATGACCACCCTCACCGAGGAGTACAAGATCCCCGGCCCGACCCCCGACCCGGAACCCGACCCCGGCCTGGTCCTGGGCTAGCCGCCACCCCGCCCCACCCTCGAAGCCGCCCCGCCCCGCCCTGCCCTGCCCTGCCCTGCCCTGCCCTGCCCTGCCCTGCCCTGCCCTGCCCTGCCCTGCCCTGCCCTGCCCTGCCCTGCCCTGCCCTGCCCTGCCGATCTTGCAGATACTGTCGCCTCTATGCCCCGTTCCACCCCTTTTGACGGGACAGAAACCGCAAGATCCGCGCCAGTGCGGCGGGTTTCGGGGCGCAAGGGGCTCATCACACCCCGAGCGCCGTCGATCATGGAGTTATGGTGCCTCACGAAAGGTGCATAGCACCAGGAACCAGGCACCACGACTCCATGATCGACGTGGAGAGGGCAGGGCAAGGACTGGGCGGGGCGGGTTGGGTGAGCCGAGCGAGGCCGCGTGGGGCCAGGCCGGGCGAGGGCCAGGCCGGGCGAGGGCCAGGCCGGGCGAGGGCCAGGCCGGGCGAGGGCGGGTGGGGCCAGGGCGGGGTGGGTCGGGTTGGGTGGAACGGGCTGAGCGCGGGCGAAGCCGTTGCATCTATACACTCAGTATATATACTGCGTGTGTATTGCTCGATGGTCGGGCGGCTCGGTCCCGGCGTCGAGCGACCCTCTGGAGGTAGATCGATGCGAACCGTGAAGCCCGTCGGTGGACGGGGACTGACACGCCGTCGAGTTGTCGGAGCCGCGCTGGTGGCCGGGGTCGGCGTACCGATGGGGATTGCCGGTGTCGACGGCCGCGCCGTGGCCGCCACGGCCGGTCGGGGCCCGGTCCGGCTCACCCTGCCCCGGCCGACCGGGCCCCACCGGGTGGGTACGGTGGCGCTGCATCTGGTCGACCGTTCCCGACCGGAGCCGCTGGCGGGGCCGGGGCGGCACCGGGAGCTGATGGTGAGCGTCTGGTATCCCGCCCGGGACGTCCGGAATCATCCGCTCGCCCCCTGGATGACCGCCGCGTCGATGCGCATGCTGCTGGGCTCCGCCGGCTTCTCCCCCGACGCCGCGCTGGCGCCACTGACGGCCGGTCACGAGGGCGCGCCGGTGCGGCATCCGGGTCGGCGGTTACCGGTGGTTCTCTACTCGCACGGCGCCGGCAGCCACCGTTCGGACACCACGATCGTGGTGCAGGAACTCGCCAGCCACGGGTACGTGGTCGTCACTGTGGACCACACGTACGACGGGTTCAGCGAGTTCCCCGACGGCCGGGTCACCGTCCGGGAGGACGACTTCGACGCCACCCCGTGGACCTACACGCGCGACGTCCGGTTCGTTCTCGACCAAATCGCCGTTCTCGCGGCCGGGGGCAACCCCGACGTCGCGCACGCGCCGCTGCCACCTGGGCTGGGCGCCGCCCTCGATCTGAGCCGGGTCGGCATGTTTGGCTGGTCGAAGGGCGGCACCGCGACGGCCCTGACCATGGGCACCGACCGGCGGGTCCGGGCAGGGCTGAGCCTCGACGGCCCGATGCAGTCGCAGCCGCTGCCCACCGACCTGCACCGGCCGTTCATGTTGATGACGGCGGAGTTCACCCGGGCCGCGGAGCCCGCCGTCGCCGAGTTCTTCACGCACCTTCATGGATGGCGGCTGAACGTCCAGGCTGCGGGGGTGGTGCACTCGTCGTACGGCGACAATCAGTGGCTCGTGCCGCAGTTGGCACGGATCATCGGGATGAGCGATGAGGAACTCGTCGGCTGGGTCGGCACTCTCGACCCCGCCCGCGCGGTCCGTATCGGGCAGGCGTACCCGCTGGCGTTCTTCGACCTGCACCTGCGGCACCGGGGCGGTCATCTCCTGAGCGGCCCGAGCCGGGCCTTCCCCGAGGTGGCGTTCATTCCGTGATGCGCTGATCGACTCGGCTTCCTGGAAACCGGGGCATCGCACCGGCCGGGACACCCCGACATCCAGGAACCCGAGTCGATCACGGCAGAGCTAAACGCACGGTCAGAGGCGGATGCCCAGGAGGGCGTCGACAGTCTTCGCGAAGAGGGCTGGCGCGTCGGGGTCGTCGGTGGCGCCGGCGAGGGTGGCCTCGGCCCAACGGTCGGCCGCGGCCAGGGCTCCGGGAGTGTCCAGGTCGTCGGCCAGACGTGCGCGTACCTCGGCCAGCAGCTCAGCCCCGGACGGCCCGGCGGGCGCGGCGGCGGCCCGCCGCCAACGGTCCAGGCGCTCGTACGCGGCGGTGAGCAGGTCGTCGGTCCAGGTGCGGTCGCTGCGGTAGTGACCGGAGATCAGCGCCAGCCGGATCGCCATCGGGTCGACCTTGTCGGCGCGCAGCCGGGACACGAAGACCAGGTTGCCGCGGGACTTGGACATCTTCTCGCCGTCCAGACCGATCATGCCGGCGTGCACGTAGTGCTCGGCGAACGGCGCCTGGCCGGTGAGCCGCTCGGCGTGCGCGGCGGAGGCCTCGTGGTGCGGGAACAGCAGGTCGTTGCCGCCGCCCTGCACGTCGATCCGGTCGCCGAGCAGGTTGAGCGCGATCACCGCGCACTCGATGTGCCAGCCGGGGCGGCCCGGGCCCAGCTCGCCACCCGGCCAGGACGGCTCGCCCTCGCGGGCGCCGCGCCACAGCAACGGGTCGAGCGGGTCCCGTTTCCCGGCCCGATCGGGGTCGCCGCCGCGCTCGGGGAAGATCTCCAGCATCTGCTCCCGGGTCAGGTTCGACTCGTAGCCGAAGCGGGGCGTGGCGGAGATGTCGAAGTAGACGTCGCCGGTGCCGTCGTCGAGCCGGTACGCGGCGCCGTCCTTGAGCAGCACCTCGACCTTGTCGGCGATGTCCGGGATCGACTCGACAGCGCCCACGTAGTGCTCCGGCGGGATGATCCGCAGCGCCTCCATGTCCTCCCGGAACAGCGCCGTCTCACGCATCGCCAGGACCACCCAATCCTCGCCGTCGCGGGCGGCCCGCTCCAGCAGTGGGTCGTCAATGTCGGTGACGTTCTGCACGTAGCGCACCGGGCGGCCGGCGTCGCGCCACATCCGCTGCACCAGGTCGAACGTGATCATGGTGGCGGCGTGGCCGAGGTGCGTGGCGTCGTACGGGGTGATGCCGCAGACGTACATGCTTCCCGCGTCGGCCGGCTCGCTCGGGTGGACACCCTGCCGCGCCGAGTCGTACAACGCCAGTGGCTCGCCCCTGCCCGGCAGCCGTGGCACCTCGTGTCCCGCCCAAGACTCCATGGGATCAGCCTAGCCAGCCCGGCGACAACGCCGGAGCGCCCCACGGGTGATCAAGATGACAGCCTGTCACATGGGCGGCCAGGGCATCGCCGGCCAGTCCTCCGGAGGCTGGGGGAAGCATCCGGTCTCGCGCAGCCGGTCGACCCGGGCGGCCACCTCGGCCACCTCGCTGATCGTCAGATGGTCGGCCAACTCCGCGCCGAGCGCACCGGCGACCTGCCCGGCCAGCGCGTCGAGCATCTCCACGGCGTCCGCTGGCAGCCGCTTACCGGCCCAACCCCAGAGCACCGTGCGCAGCTTGTCCTCCACGTGGAAGCTCACCCCGTGGTCCACGCCGTAGATCCGGTCGTCGGCGCCGACGAGCACGTGACCACCCTTGCGGTCGGCGTTGTTGAGCACCGCGTCGAGCACCGCGAGCCGGGCCAGCCGTGGGTCGTCGGCGTGGGCGAGGGCGTACGCGGCGCCGTCGTCGTCCTGGGCCGCGGCGATCGGGATCCAGCGTGGCGGCAACTCCCCGGCGGGCAGGAAACCGACGAGCGGTTCGGCGTCCTCCGGCTCGTCGATCCACAGCTGGCAGGAGCCGGGGCCGAACGGGCCGTCCCGCAGCACCGTGGGCGGCACCAGGTCCCATCCGGTGGCCCGGGAGACCAGGTACGCCGAGACCTCCCGACCGGCCAGGGTGCCGTCGGGGAAGTCCCAGAGTGGGCGCTCGCCCCGGACCGGCTTGTAGACGCAGCGGGCGGTCAACCCGTCCAGGGTCAGGATGCCGCGCAGCGTCGTGTTCGACGCGTCGACCAGCCGACCCTCCAGGTCGAGGACGCCATCACGCAGCAGCCGCAGCGCGGCGTCGCCGTCCTGGCGAGGCTGGAGGCCGGACGAGGTCACCGGTGATAACCGTTGTGCCGCGGGCAAAGGTGCCCGGCGGGGTCCAACGGTTGGCCGCAGAGCGGGCACGGTGGCCGGCCCGCGTTGACCACTCGCCGGGCCCGCTCGATGAACTGGCGGGTCGCCTGCGGGGTGAGCCGGACCCGGAGCCGATCCAGGTCCTCGTCCGGCTCTTCGTCCTCGTCGTCGTCCTCGTCGTCGTCCTCGTCGCCCAGCTCGACCTCGGGCTCCACCTCGCCCGCCGCGATGGCCTCGATCACCACTGTCGCGGTGTCGACGTCGAAGGCCAGACCGAGCGTCCCGACCCGGAACTCCTCGTCGACCGGAGTGTCCAGCGGCTCGTTGTCGCCGATCACCGGCGCCAGCTCGGGCAGGTCCACCCCGAAGCGACGCTGCGCCTCGGTGAGCAGCTCCTCCAGCTTCTCGGCGAGCAGGGACACCTGGACCTTCTCCAGCGCGACGCTGACCAGCCTGCCGCCGCCGCGGGCCTGCAGGAAGAACGTGCGCTCCCCTGGCGCCCCGACAGTCCCGGCGACGAACCGCTCCGGCGGTTCGAAGGCGTGCACCTGGTGGGTCATACCCACGACCCTATCCGGCCCGCCCTGGCATCGCGCACCCCACCGACGCGAATCGCCACAGCGGCGGCGCGCCCGGCGTACCAGGGGTTACACCCGGGCGTGGCGGGCACCGAGGCCCCGGCCGACGGTGGTGCCGTGACGCGCCTCACCGCGACGCACCCGCTCCACCGCCGACGGCCGCGTCCGAGTCGGCCGCGCGGTTCGCGCGCCGACGCCGCTTGGCCGGCGGCGGCACCAGCGCCGCCAGGTCGCCACCGGTGTCGTTGAGCCGCACCACGAACGGACGCAGCGGCGTGAACCGGATCGCCGTCACCGACGCCGGGTCGGCCACAATCCGCTGAAAGGCATCAAGGTGTACGCCGAGCGCGTCCGCCACGATGGCCTTGATCACATCGCCGTGGCTGCACGCCAACCAGACCGCCTCGGGCCCGTGTTCGGCGTTCACCCGGGCGTCCCAGGCTCGAACCGCCGCCACTGCACGTGCCGCCATCGCCGCCATCGCCTCCCCACCCGGGAAGACCGCCGCGCTGGGGTGCTGTTGGACCACCGGCCAGAGCGGCTCCTTGGCCAGCTTCTTCAGCGGCTGCCCCTCCCAGCTGCCGTAGTCGCACTCGATCAGGCCGTCCTCGACCACCGGGGTGGCCTGCGGGAGCGCCAGTTCCAGGGTCTGCCGGCAGCGGATCAGCGGGCTGGTCACCACGGCGGCCAGCGGCACCGCCCGCAGCCGCTCGCCGACCGCTGTGGCCTGGGCGCGTCCGGTGTCGTCCAGCTCGACAGGCTGGCGGCCGGCCAGACCGCCGTCCGCGTTCGCTGTCGTCCGGCCGTGTCGCAGAAGCAGGAGGGTCGCCACGGTGACCACCCTATGACCTGGGCTCCCCACCGGGCCGCCGCGGGCGGCGGGTCGACGACCGCGGCCCCCGGCGCCGCTCGCGGGCGGAGCCAAGGGCCGTCGGCAGGTCGGTCAGGTGGCGTCGATAGCGCCGGTCAGCAACAGCGCCAGGACCAGGGTGCCCAGCGCCACCCGGTACAGCACGAAGACGTACAGGGTGTGATGCGCCACGTAGCGCAACAACCAGGCGATGGCCGCGTAACCGATGCCGAACGCGATGACTGTGGCAACGATCGTCTGGGCCACCGTGGGTACCGACGTGCCCGGGGCGGACGGTTCGAACACGTCCCCGAGGCTGAACACGCCGGACATCACCACCGCCGGGATGGCCAGCAGGAACGAGTACCGGGCCGCCGCCTCGCGGGTCAGGTTGAGCAGCAGGCCGGCGGTGAGGGTGCCGCCGGAACGGGACACCCCGGGCACCAGCGCCATGGCCTGGGCGAAACCCATCACGATGCCGTCCTTCATCCGGAAGTTCTCCAGGGTGCGGGTCTGCCGCCCCCAGTACTCGGCGAAGGCCAACACGAACGCGAACACGATGAGCGTGGTCGCCACCACCCACAGGTTGCGCCCGGCGGTCTTGATCTGGTCCTTGAACACGAAACCGAACAGCCCGATCGGGATCGAGCCGACGATCACGTACCAGCCCATCCGGTAGTCGAGGCTGGAGCGCACCGACTTGTCCCGGATGCCCACCAGCCACGTCCGGGTGATCCGCCAGATGTCCTTGGCGAAGTAGATCAGCACTGCCGCTTCGGTGCCGAGCTGGGTGACCGCTGTGAACGACGCGCCGGCGTCGCGGTCGAAGAAGATCGCCGAGGTGATCCGCAGATGCCCCGACGAGCTGACCGGAAGGAACTCGGTCAGTCCCTGGACGATGCCCAGAACGATTGCCTCGACCCAGGTCACTCGCCAACTCCCGAGAGGTCGAGAGCCTCGGCGACGGTACGCAGGGTCTGCACACCGCTGTCCCGGTCGGCCACGAAGAGGGTCACCGACAGCGTGGTGACGCCGGCCGCCGCATACTCCCGCATCCGCTCGGCGATGCGCTCCTTCGGGCCGAGCAGCGAGGTGCGGTCGATGAACTCCATGGGTACGGCGGCGGCGGCGTCGCGCTGGCGCTTGGCCAGGTACAGGTCCTGCACCTCCCGGGCGGCGTCACCGTAGCCCATCCGGGTGGCGAGCTGGTTGTAGAAGTTCTGCTGCCGGCTACCCATCCCGCCCACGTAGAGCGCGGCGTACCAGCGGACGAGTTCGGCGCAGGAGGCCACGTCGTCACCGATCACCACGGGCACCGACGGCACCACGTCGAAACCGGCCAACTCCTTACCGACCTTGGCCCGCCCGGCGCGCACCGAGGCGAGCTGCTCCTCGGCGAACTCCGGGGCGTAGAACACTGCCAGCCAGCCGTCGGCGATCTCGCCCGCCAACTCCAGGTTCTTCGGGCCGACCGCGGCCAGGTAGATCGGTATGTGCTCGCGGGGTGGGTGGAAGCCCAGTCGCAGGGCCTTGCCCGGGCCGTCCGGCAGCGGAAGCGTGTAGTGCTCGCCGTCGTACGCCACCTCCTTGCGGGCGATGGCCAGCTTGACGATGTCGACGAACTCGCGGGTCCGGGCCAGCGGCTTGGCGAAACGCACGCCGTGCCACCCCTCGGAGACCTGCGGGCCGGAGACACCCAGGCCGAGCCGGAACCGGCCGCCGGAGAGCGCGTCGATGGTGGCGGCGGTCATGGCGGTGGCCGCCGGCGTACGGGCGGGGATCTGCATCACCGCGGCCCCGACGTCGATCCGTTCGGTCTGGCCGGCCATCCAGGCCAGCATGCTGGGCGAGTCGGAGCCGTAGGCCTCCGCCGCCCACACCACCGAATAGCCCAGCCGGTCCGCCTCCTGGGCCAGCGCCAGGTGGTCGGCCGGTGTGCTCCACGCCGTCTGGTATCCGAGACTGAGCCCGAGTCGCACTGGTCCTCCCCCATCCGTGGCACAGGTCGCCCCAGGTTACGCAATGCCGATAACGGACTCGATCACCGGCTCGACCCCTTTGATCCCCCCTCCATCGGGGCAGCCCGAGGCGGCGGAACCGGCAGAACCGGCAGAGATACGGGAGCGAGGATATCCGTGGCGGCAGGTTCGAAATAAGGTTCACCCATGCAACAGCGACCGCTCGGCCGAAGCGGGCTGGCGGTTTCCCGGCTCGCGCTCGGCACCATGACCTGGGGCCGGGACACCGACGCCGACGATGCGGCCGCTCAGCTGAAGAGTTACCTCGACGCGGGCGGCAACCTGATCGACACCGCCGACGTGTACGGCGACGGCGACGCCGAGTCGGTGATCGGCTCGCTGCTGGGCTCCCTCGTCCCCCGTGAGGAGCTGCTGATCGCCACGAAGGCCGGGTTACGCCCCGGCAGTGGCCGACGTCGGGACGGCTCCCGGGGGCACCTGCTGCGCACGCTGGACGCGTCGCTGCGCCGGCTCGGCACCGACCACGTCGACCTGTTCCAGGTGCACGGGTACGACCCGGACACCCCCCTCGAAGAGACCCTGGCCGCCCTGGACCACGCGGTGGCCAGCGGCAAGGTCCGCTACGTCGGGGTGTCGAACTTCTCCGGCTGGCAGACCGCGCGGGCCGCGGCCTGGCAGACCGCCTGGCCGGGGCGGGCGCCGGTGGTCGCGTCCCAGGTGGAGTATTCGCTGCTGGAGCGGGGCGTGGAGCGGGAGGTGCTGCCCGCGTGCGACGCGCTCGGCCTCGGCGTGCTGCCCTGGTCGCCGCTGGGCCGGGGCGTGCTCACCGGCAAGTACCGGCACGGCCGTCCGGCCGACTCCCGGGCCGCGTCGCCGCACTTCGAGCCGTTCGTCTCGACCTACCTGGAGCCGCGCTGCTCCAGCATCGTGGAGGCGGTGGCCACCGCGGCCGGTGGGCTGGGGGTGTCGCCGCTGGAGGTGGCCCTGGCCTGGATCCGGGACCGGCCCGGCGTGACAGCGCCGATCCTCGGCGCGCGCACTGTCGGGCAGCTCCTCGGCGCGCTCGCGGTGGAACGGATCACCCTGCCCGAGGAGATCACCACCGCGCTGGACGACGTCTCCGCGGTGCCGGTCGGCTACCCCGAACGCGACGGCTGACCCGCCGGCCGGGTCACGGCGCCGGGCGGTTCCCGGCAAGCTCGCGGATAGCGGTCAGGAACCGGGACTGGTCGTCGCGGGTCGCCGGGTTGACGATCCGGATCCACGAGCCGTCGTCGAAGAAGATGGTGGACGGGAAACGCGTCAGACCGCCCACGCCCCCCTCCGAGTCGATCCGGGCCACCCGGCCGCGCTCGACGCTCCACAGCACCCGCGGTTGACGCCGGTCGGGCCGGTCGGCGTCCGGGCGGGGCCCCATCCGCAGCAGGTGAAGGTGGGTGTCGGTCACCGCCAGCGGTGTGCCCGTGTAACGCTCCAGGAAGAGCAGCAGGCTGCCGGCGAGGGTCGCGAGGTCGCCGCTGAAGACGAACCGGCGACGGTACGCGATCTCGGCGAGCTGGTCGGCCAGCGGGCGGTACAGGCTCAGCCGGAACAGGGCGCGGAACGCCTCCTGCTCCGGCGTGAGCGGGATCACCACCCGAGGCGCCCGCTGCTGTGGCGGGGCCGGCTCCGGTTCGGCCGCCTCCGGCACCCCCGCCGCGAGGGCGCCAGCGTTGCCCGGCAGCAGCAGCACGCCCGCGGCCATCCGGACCGGTGTCAGCACCGCGTCCACCCAGACCACCGGGTTGACGATGTTCAGTAGCCCGAACAGCACCTTCGGGTCGAGCGAGTCGACGAACTCGTCGGCCATCACATCGGCGAGCTGCCGACCGGCCTTGTGGGTCTGCGGGGCACGGACCGGGCCGATCCCCACATAGCGCAGCTCCTGCCCGGGCAGCAGTGGCGCGACGAGAGCACGTTCGGGTTCGTCGCTGGTGCGAAACTCGTCGCGCAGCTCACGGGCCTTGTCCCGGGCGGCCCGCGCGCCGCCGAGCACGGCGTCGGTGAACCGACCGAGGCGGCCCCGTTCCCCTGACATCACGCGTTCCTCCCTAGCGGCCCGCCGGCTGACCCGTCGGCGGTTGCCCGAAGACATTCTGGTCGATCCAGTCCGCCCCGCCCTGCACCGCCTGGTCGATCTGATCGCCGACCTGTTCACTGCCGGGAACGGAGAGCCCGCTGGTCAACGCTACGGTCCCCCAGGTGACGCCGTGCACGACCGAGTTCGGCACGTTCCACGGCAGATGGGTCGCCCAGTCCCGGGCGACCACCCGGGCACCGTCGGCGACCCCGTGCGCCCGCAGCGCGGCGGCCCGCTCAAGGGTGCCCATGTCGAACGGTGAACCCGACTTGCCCAGCTTGTAGGTGCCCTTCGTCGGGTCGAAGATCTTGTGGAACCACTTGTCGGCCTTGCCGGCGGCGTGCCGCTTGTCGGCGTACTTCCGGCCGGTGAGCAGCTTGTCCTGCATCTTGACCAACTTGTCCAGGTGCGCCTGCAGCTTGCGCAGATACAGCATGACCCGCTGCAGCAGGCGGATGACCTTCTGAAGATGTGCCGCCAGTGGCCGCATGACCTTCAGAGCCCGGGAAAACACGATCAGGCCCCTGGTCACGGCCACGCCCACGCCGGCCGCCCAGGACGCGCCCATGGTCACCGGGGCCATCAGCAACGCCGTCACCAGCGTCACCAGGAGGAAGTTCACGAACTCCACGCAGAGGTCCACGAGCACGTCGTGCACGGTCTGCAGGCCGTCGGCGACACTGCGCAGGTACTCCGCGGTCGCGGCGAACTGCTCGGCGACGTCGAGGAGCTGCTGCTCCACCTCGGCCAACCGCTGGCCGTACGCCACACCGGACGGTGAGCGCCACCCGCCCTGCGCGGACTCCCGGGCCCCGCGGTGCCCCTGCGCCAGGTCGCGGACCTGCGCGGCCAGCGCGTCCCACTCGGCGGCCTTCGCGCGCAGCACGGCGGGCTCGCCGTCGACCAGCTCGACGAGCTGGATCAGCGGCCAGGCCAGGGTGCGGCAGACACTGTCGACGGCGTCCTGCACCCCGGAGAGCGCGCTGTCCAGGCCGTTCCACAGTTGGACGGCGCTGCCGGCCGGGCCGCTCATCCGGGCAGCCCCGACTGGATGGCCTTGAACCCGGCGTCGAGGTCCCGTTCGTTGTGCTCGTACGCCTCGACCGTGTCGCCCAGCGCCGTGGCGACCCGGCCGAACGCGGCGCTCGCGGCGGAGAACAACTCCTTGCCGCCGGTGACCTGCTCGGCGTACTTGTCGCGGAGCATGTCGCTGGCGAACGGCAGATGGCCGAAGGCGCCCGACGGCACGTCGCCGGCCGAGAGGATCTGCCCCTGCAGCGCGGCCAGCGAGCTGGCGACCTGCTTGGCGGCTGTCTCCAATCGACGGACCGCCTGCACGTCGACATCGATATCCGGTGGCATGCCGTTCCTCCCCCATGAGTCGAGCGCACCGACGATACGATCTCCCGGCCACCGGGCACCACCCGGTCGCACGATCCACGGGGAGGAATCTCATGACGGACCCGACGTCCGCGTTCGACGCGCTCGCCGGGCGGATCGCCGACATCGAACGCCGGTTCGCGGGCCTCCGCGACGACCTGGCCGAACTGTCCGGCACCGCTGTCGACGAGAGCGGCCTGGTCTCGGCGACCGTCGACGCCACCGGCGCGCTGACCGGCCTCACCCTCGCGCCCGCCGCCCTGCGCGCCGGCACGGAGGGGGTGGCCGAGTTGGTGCTCGACGCGTACCGGCGGGCTCGTGAGGTCGCCTCCGGGCACGTCGACGAGCACACCGAGGGGTTGGACGTCGCGCTCGGCGCGGGGCTCGGCGACCTGTTCGGCACACCGGGAGACTTCTCGGCGCTGGGCCGGCTGGAGGAGACAGTGGCCCGGCTCGGGCGGCTGGACGACCGCCTGCCGGGCGCTCCGGCGTGACGTCGCCGTCGCCGACCTGGCCGGAGATCGCCGCTCGGCTGCGGGACACCGTCGCCCGTTGCGACCGGGACACCGACCTGGAGCTCTCCGCCGGTTCGCGCCGGATCCGGCTGCTGGTGCGCCGCCAGGTGGTGCGGGTGATCTGCCCCGGCCACGACGAGGCACGCCTGGCCGCGCTCGGCTGGCACCGCCCGACCGGCGAGCAGGGCTGGTGGTACGAGGCGGCGCGCACTCCGGAGCAGGTGGAGCGGCTCAGTGTGTTCGTGACCCGTACCGCCGCCGAGGTGTTGACCGACGAACCCGGCACGCTCTCCTGCCGGCCGGTGCCGCCGGACGCCGGCTCTGGCCCGACAGCGCCGCCAAACGCGCGTCGTGCCCCGGCAGTCCCGCCGGTCGCCCCCGGAACGCAAGCGTTGTCGGTCGCCCGGCCGGCAAGGGTCGAGGTGGCCCAGGTCGGGGCGGCTCCGGCCGGGGCGACACCCGCCGAGGCGGCGGAGCCGGCGGTGGTGGGGCGGCTCGCCGCCGCCGTCGACCGACGTGACCTGCCCGGCTACCTCGCAGCGCTGGCTGGTGCCACCGTGTGCGTCCCCCTCGCCGGGGAACCGACGCCGGACGCCGACTTCCCGTGGACGGTGGTCGGCGACGCGACCGGCGCGCCGCTGCTGCCGGTCTTCACCTCGCCGGGGGCGCTCGCCGCGTTCGCCGGGGACGGGGTGCCGTTCGTGGCGCTGCCCTGCGCCGAACTGTTCGAGGACTGGCCGGACCCGTCCTGGGGGCTGGCGGTCGACCCGGGCAGCCCTCGGGCGCTCGCCCTGGCCGCCCCGGCCCTCGCCGCCCTGCTGACGGCGAACGTCCCCACAGCCTGACGCCCCTGCCCAGCCACGACGACGCGCCCCCTCTCCCGCGATCTTGCAGTTGCTGTCGCGACATAGGGAGCGTTCCACTCATCTCGGCGACAGGAACTGCAAGATCGGCGCGACGGGGACGCGGGGCGGCACGGAGGGGCGGGGCGGGGCGAACCGCCCGCGGTGGCGTCGTTGGTCACTCCGGAGGGGGTGGCGAACGGCCGCTGGGCTGGGCAGCATGGAGGGCATGGACTACGAGTACGCGCCACTGCGGCTGCCGCCGAACGTCGACCGGTTGACCGCCGCGGCGCAGTTGGCGATCCAGGCGGAGTTCTCCGGATGGGAGTTGGCCCGGGTGCGGCTGTACCGGGACGGCACGCGGCAGGTGGTGCTGCGTCGTCGGCGGGTCAACCAGCCGCAGCCGGGTCTGTCGTACTGACGATCGGGCGGTGCCGCCCGAGGCCGGAGTCGGCCCCGGGCGGCACCCGGCCAAGTGCTGGTGCCCGGCCTAGTGCTGGTGCCCGGCGTGGTCGTGGTCGTCGTCGAGCTCCAGGAACGGGTGCTCGTCGAGCCGACCGACCAGCCGGTCGTCGGCAGCCGGCTGGAACGGGCCGACCGCGTCGTCGTCGTCGAACGACTCCAGATCGACGGGAGTGCCCACCTCGCTGACCATGACCACCCCGTCGAGCGGCTCCAACTCGGGGACGTCCAACGCGCCGAGCGAGCCGTCACCACTCTGCAGCAACTCCAGCACCGCCTCGCCGACGCCCTCCACCGGGGCCGGCTCGTCGTCCTCCGGGGTGCCCTCGCGGCGGGCCGCCTCGGCAACCCGCAGCAGCGCGGCGACGCTCGGCACCCGGTAGTCACGACGCTGACGCACCGAGATCACCCGGGGGTGCGGGTCGCTGGCCTCGGCACCCTCGCCTCCGCCGAAACGCTCGTCGGCCTCGTCCGGGTCGATCGAGTCGACATCCCACGGCGTCACCTCGCCGAAGGCGTCGAGCAGTCGCTCGTCGTACGCGAAGGAGGCGTTGTTCAACGCCACGTACGCCTGCCAGACGTCGTCGTCGTCGACGCGGCCCTGCGCGGCGCGTACGGCGGCCAGGTGGTGGCGGGCCGCTTCGATCACCCGCTCGAGAGCGGCGTCCAGCTCACCATGCTGGTCGGTCATGTGGGGCAGTCCCTTCACGATGGGGAGGTTGCGCGCCGACGGCCACCGCCGGACACGACTAGCAGGTGCGGAGGAACCGGTCGAGAACCCGCACGCCGAACTGTAGTCCGTCCACCGGAACGCGCTCGTCGATGCCGTGGAACAACGCCGAGAAGTTCAGGTCGGCGGGCAGCCGCAGCGGGGCGAAGCCGAAGCAGCGGATGCCGAGCTGCGAGAACGCCTTGGCGTCGGTGCCCCCGGAGAGCATGTACGGAACGGGCCGCGCTCCCGGGTCCTCCGCGCGCAGGGCCGCCGACATGGCCTCGACCAGGTCACCGTCGAAGGTGGTCTCCAGTGCCGGTTGCCGCTGGACGTACTCGATCGCGATGTCCGGGCCGACCAGCTCGCGCAGCTGCCGCTCCAGCAGCTCGGACTGGCCGGGCAGGCTGCGGCAGTCGATGGTGGCGGTGGCCCGGCCGGGGATGACGTTGTCCTTGTAGCCGGCGCTCAACCGGGTCGGGTTGGCGGTGTTGCGGATGGTCGCGCCGATGATGTTGGCGATGGGGCCGAGCTTGGCGATGGCCGTCTCCGGGTCGTCCGGGTCCAACTCGATGCCGAGCAGGTCGGAGACCTCGGTCAGGAAGGCCCGCACGGTGTCGGTGACCACCACCGGGAAGCGGTGCCGGCCGATCCGGGCGACCGCCTCGGCGAGCGCGGTGACGGCGTTGTCGTCGTGCATCATCGAGCCGTGCCCGGGGCGGCCCTTGGCGTGCAGCCGCAGCCAGTCGATGCCCTTCTCGGCGGTCTCGATGAGGTAGAGCCGCTGACTGTCGTTGACCGAGTAGGAGAAGCCGCCTACCTCACCGATCGCCTCGGTGCAGCCGTCGAAGAGGCCCCGGTGGTTGTCCACCAGGAACCGCGCGCCGTAGTCGCTGCCCGCCTCCTCGTCGGCGGTGTACGCGAGCACGATGTCGCGTGGGGGCCGTACGCCGGTGCGCTGCCAGTGCCGCACCACGGCGAGCACCATCGCGTCGAAGTCCTTCATGTCGATGGCGCCCCGGCCCCAGAGGTAGCCGTCGCGCAGCTCGCCGGAGAACGGGCCCACCGACCACTCGTCGGCGTCGGCGGGCACCACGTCCAGGTGGCCGTGCACCAGCAGCGCGCCCCGGCTCGGGTCGGCGCCCGGGATGCGGGCCACCACGTTCGCCCGGCCCGGCGCGGACTCGTGCAGGACGGACTCCACGCCCACCTCGGCGAGCTTCTCCGCCACGTACTCGGCCGCGCGGCGCTCGCCGACGCTGGTGTCGTTGTCACCGGTGTTGGTGGTGTCGATGCGCAGCAGGTCGCGGCAGAGGTCCACGACCTCTGCGGTGGGGTCGGGCAGGGCGGAGGCGGCATCGCTCGTCATCGCCTCTTCATACCAGCCCGGGCCGCTCGACAGGCCGGCGCGGGTGGACGCATCGACGGGTCGGTTTCGCGTCGGCCGCGTTCGGGTACCGCCGCCCACGACCGAACGTCCCTGCCGGAGCTTCCGCCCGCCAGTCGAGGAGGGCACCATGTCCGCTGTTCCCCTGCCGCCGCTGCCGCCCGCGCCCGCACCCGAGGAGGGCTACCGACCCGCCGGTCGCAGCATCGCTGACATCGTCGACCGGGAGCACCGGCAACTGCTGGCGCTGCTGGACCAGCTCTCCGGCCCGGACACCACGCCGCAGGAGGGGTTGGCGGTGCTCACCGCCGCTCTGTCGCGGCACCTGTCCGCCGAGGAGCAGTACCTGCTGCCGGCGGTCCGCGCGGCGCTGCCGACGGCCGCCGAGCGGGTGGACGCGGAGATCAACGCCGACGCGGGCCTGCTGAGCGCCCTGAAAGGGCTGACGGACGAGGCGCTGACCGAGGTCGCCGAGCGGGTCCGCCGGCATGTCGACGGGGTCGGCGCGCTGGTCACCGAGCTGCGCGCTGTCGCGACCGAGGAGGAGCTGATCCGGCTCGGCAACCGGTTGGAGATCGCCGAGGAGGCCGCGCCGACCCGACCGCACCCGGGCACGCCGGCGACCCCTCCGTGGAACCGGATCGTGGAGCCGGCGGTCGGGGTGGTGGACAAGGTCCTCGACGCGGTGACCCGGCGGCCGACGTACCTGGCGGACCTGCCGGAGCCACCGCGCGACCGGTGACCGGCGACCGCCGGCAATGCATTCATTATCACCGATCCGCTCGGGCTATTCCGCCAGCAGACACGTAGTCCTACCGTCACCCTATGAACCTGGAGCTGCGTCACCTGCGGGTGGTCTGCGCGATCGCGGAGACGGGAAGTGTGACGAAGGCGGCCTCGGCGCTCGGCCTGGCCCAGCCGGCGCTCACCGCCCAGCTCCAACGCATCGAACGGACGCTGGGCGGCCCGCTGTTCGACAGGGACCGGCGCGGGGCTCGACCCACCGCGCTCGGTGAGCTGGTGCTGGCCCGCGCCCGGGTGCTGCTGCCGGCGATGAAGGGGTTGCAGGACGAGGCCGCCCGGCTGGCCGGAGCCGGCGACACCCCACCGTGCTACCGGTTCGGCGGGGTGAACAGCCCGATCCTGGGTCGGTTGGTGCACCGGTTGGCGGCCGAGCAGCCGCCCGCCCAGATCACCACGTACGCGTCCTGGTCGGTGGACGAGTTGGCGCAGTTGGTGGCCGGCGGTCGGCTGGACTTCGCGCTGGCCGGTGTGTGCGGTGACGCCAGCCCGTCGGCCGGGTTCGGGTTGAGCTGGCAGGAGGTGGCCGTCGACCCGGTGCTGGTGCTGCTGCCCGAGACCCACCCCCTCGCGGCGCAGGACGAGGTCCGCCTGGCCGACCTGCGCCACGAGCAGTGGGTCGCGGCGCCGGGGGACGGCTGCTTCGCCGACTGCTTCGCCGCCGCCTGCGCCCGCGCCGGCTTCACCCCCCGCAAGGTGTACGAGACCGACATCCGCGGCTGCGTCGACCTGGTGGAAGCCGGCGTGGCGGTGGCCCTGTGCCAGGCGACGTTCCGCCCGGTGAGTGGTCTGGTCACCCGTCAACTCGCCGGGACGCCGCTGCGCTGGCGGCTGCTGCTCGGCTGGCATCCGGACTCCCCCGCCGCCCAAGGCTCGGAACTGGTGCTGGCAACGGCCAAGGCGGCGTACGTCGACTCGTTGGCGCCGCACCCGGCGTACCTGGCCTGGCTGCCCCACAACCCGGGGTTCGGCGTCCGGCACCCCAGCGGGGCACGACCGGGCTGATCGGCCGGTATTCCCGGCCGCTGGCGGTGCGAACCGCCGTGGGCCGGGTATCTGGCGGACATGACCGACCTCTACCCGCCCGCCGACGACCGCGAACTGCTACGCCAGGCGGCTGCCGCACACACCGCCGCCACCCGCGAGGTGGAGGCGTTCCTGCGCCGCCTGCCGACGGTGCCCGACCCGGCCGACGTGACCGAGTACGCGAACCTGCTCACCCGGGAGGACCAGACCCGCGGCGACCGGGACGCCGCCGCTGACGCGGCGGGTCTGACCATCGGCAGCCTGGAGCCCGACCAGGGCCAGTAGCGCGCCGCGACGGTGCCGTCCCGGGTTCGGGACGGCACCGTCGCGGGTGAACCTCGCTCAGAGTTCGACGAGCGGGTCGTGACCCAGGTCCAGCAACGAGTGCCGCCAACTGTCGTCGGCGTTGCCGCGCGGCGGCTTGGCGTCCATCAACTCGCGGATCCGCTCGACCGCCTCCCGCATCACCTCGATGTCCTCCGGGGTGAGGTCCACCTTGCGTTTGTTGAGCACCTTGAGGATCTCCCGGCCGGGCTGGGGCAGGTCGAGGTTCGGGTTCGGACTGAACGACTCCTCCCCCGAACCCCGGGTCAGCAGCCAGGTCCGCAGCTGCTCCGACGGGACGTTGACCTCGGCGTGGAAGTCCTCCCAGAGCACTTCCACCTCGGGGTCGAGCCGCGCTTCGCGTACCATCAGGTCTCCTCTCCGGGCGGCGGCCCGGACGTCTCCGGGTCGTCCTGGTCGGTCTTCGGATGCAGGCCCTCCGCGGGCACCCGCGTGCGGCGGGGGTTCGCGGTGGGCGGCGCCAGGATCGGGTCGGGATGGTCGTCCTCGTCCCGGGGTTTCGCGGACTCCGCGGGCTGGTGCGGGTCCTCGTGTTCGTCACTTCGCGCCGGCCCGCTCATCGCGGGTGTGTGGTCGTGGCGGCGGTGTACCCCCGCTCGCCCGCTGTCACGTCGAAGCTGAGCGCGCCGTCGCGGACGTCCACAGTGACCTTCTGCCCCGGTGAGATCGCCGACTCCAGCAGCATCCGGGACAGGTGGTTGTCCACCTCCCGTTGGATCACCCGGCGCAGCGGGCGGGCACCGAACTCCGGCTGGTAGCCGTGTTCGGCGAGCCAGTCGATGCCGGCGGTGGTGAACTCCACCTGCAGGTCCTGGGCGTGCATCCGGCGGCGGGTCTCCTCCAGCAGCAGCGCGGTGATGTCGCGCAGCTGCTCGGCTTCCAGCCGGCGGAAGATGATGACCTCGTCGATGCGGTTGAGGAACTCCGGGCGGAAATTCTCCTGCAGGCGGCGCATGAGCCGCTCCCGCAGCTCGTTGCTCTCCTGCTCGCTGCCCACGTCCCCGCTGCCGAAGCCGACCGAGCGCTGGGCACCGGTGATCAGCTCGGAACCGAGGTTGCTCGTCATGATCAGGACGGTGTTCTTGAAGTTCACAGTGCGACCCTGGCTGTCGGTGAGCCGCCCGTCGTCGAGCACCTGGAGCAGGATGTTGAACACGTCCGGGTGGGCCTTCTCGATCTCGTCGAGCAGCACCACCGCGTACGGGCGGCGACGCACCGCCTCGGTGAGCTGACCGGCCTCCTCGTACCCGACGTATCCGGGCGGCGCGCCGACCAGCCGACTGACCGTGTGCCGCTCCTGGAACTCGCTCATGTCCACCCGGACCATCCGGTCCGCCTCGCCGAACAACGCCTCGGCCAGGGCCCGCGCCAACTCGGTCTTGCCGACACCGGTCGGGCCGAGGAACAGGAAGCTGCCCATCGGCCGCTCCGGGTCGGCCAGCCCGGCCCGGGAACGGCGCACCGCCTCGGCGACGGCGGTGACCGCGTCGTCCTGACCGACCACCTTCTGGTGCAGGTGACCCTCCAGGCGCAGCAGCCGGTCGCGTTCCTCCTCGGTGAGCTGGCTGACCGGAATGCCGGTGGCCCGGGAGACCACCTCGGCGATCTCCTTGGGGCCCACCTCGGGCACCTGGGAGTTGGACGAGCCGTCCTCGCCGTTCGCGCGACGGATGTTCTCCTCCAACTCGGCGATCCGGTCACGCAGCGCGGAGGCCCGCTCGTACTGCTCGTCGGTGACGGCCTGTTCCTTGTCCCGGCGTACCTCGTCGAGTTCCTGCTCCAGCTCGCGCACGTCGGACGCGGGGGTGCGGGTGCGCAACCGCACCCGGGCGCCGGCCTGGTCAATGAGGTCGATGGCCTTGTCCGGCAGGAACCGGTCGGTGACGTACCGGTCGGACAGCTCGGCGGCCGAGACCAGCGCCTCGTCGGTGAAGCGCACCTGGTGGTGGGCCTCGTACCGGTCGCGCAGCCCGCGCAGGATCGCGATGGTGTCGTCGACACTCGGCTCGGGCACCAGCACCGGCTGGAAGCGCCGGGCCAGGGCGGCGTCCTTCTCGATGCTCTTGCGGTACTCGTCCAGCGTCGTCGCGCCGATCACCCGCAGCTCACCGCGAGCGAGGGCGGGTTTGAGCATGTTGGACGCGTCCATCCCGCCCTCGCTGCCGGCGCCACCGGCCCCGACCAGGGTGTGGATCTCGTCCATGAAGATGATCAGCTCGTCCCGGTGCGCCCGGATCTCGTCGATCACCTTCTTCAGCCGTTCCTCGAAGTCGCCCCGGTAGCGGGTGCCGGCGACCAGGCCGGCCAGGTCGAGCTGGACGACCCGCTTGCCGAGCAGGGTCTGCGGTACGTCGCCGTCGCAGATCCGTTCGGCCAGCCCCTCGACGATGGCGGTCTTACCGACGCCGGCCTCGCCGATCAGCACCGGGTTGTTCTTGGTCCGCCGGGACAGGATCTCGACTGCCTGCTCGATCTCGTCGGCCCGCCCGACCACCGGGTCGATCTGGTCGTTGCGGGCCAGGTCGGTGAGGTCCTGCCCGTACTGGTCCAGGGTGGGGGTGCCGCGATCCGGCTTCGGCCCGGTCATCGGCCCGCGCTCGGCGTTGGCGGCCTGCAACGACTCCGGTTGGATCCGGCCGGCGGCCAGCATCCGCCCGGCCGGCGACTCCGGGTTGAGCGGCAGCGCCATCAGGATGTGCTCGGGGCCGATGTAGTTGGCGCCCATCGCCCGGGACAGCTGATGGGCGTCGAGCAGCGCCCGCTTGGCGGCGGGGGTCAACGACAGGTTGGGCGGCACCTCCCCGCGCGGCGCGCCGTCGCCCTTTCCGCCGAGGGCGTTGAGCAGGGTGTCCGGGTCAGCCCCGGCCCGGCGTACCAGGTCACGCAGCGGTTCGCGTTGCAGCGCCGCCCAGAGCAGGTGGTCGGTGTCCAGGTCGCTGCTCTGCCGTTGCGCGGCCCGGCGGGCCGCGTCGGCGAGCATCTCCCGGGCGTCGGCCGTCATCAGTCGGGTGATGTCGACCCGGTGCGGCGGTCGGCGCCCTCCCTCGCCCCGGCCGAAGTACCTGGCCAGGAATTCGTCCCACGGGTCGGAGCCGATGTCACCGGGTCCCATCATGTCTGTCCTCCGCAGTAGGGCTCGGCACGGTCGGCAGGGGCTACCCGGCGCGCGCCCCGACAAACGCCGCAGGTGGCGGAGGACCGGCATTCCGGGAGTGGCGTCGGGTCAGGGCCGGGCGATGGTGGCAGGCTGACGGGATGGATGAGACCCCGCTGCTGATCGTGGATGGCGCCAACGTGGTGGGCTCGCGCCCGAACGGGTGGTGGCGTGACCGTGCCGGGGCCGCTGCCCGGTTGCGTGACTCGCTCGCCCCGGTGGCGACAATCGGGTTGCCGGCCCGGCTGACCGCCCCGGTGGAGGTGGTTCTGGTGGTCGAGGGGGCCGCGCGGGACGTGCCGGGCACCGAGGGTGTCCGGGTGGTCTCCGCCGCCGGCTCCGGCGACGACACGGTGGTCGAGCTGGTGGAGGGTGCGCCGCGGCGTCGACGGCTGGTGGTCACGGCCGACCGGGAGTTGCGCGGGCGGGTGACGGCGCTGGGCGCCGAGGTGTACGGCCCGCGCTGGCTCCGCGAGAACCCGACCAGTAATTGAGAAATTCTCGCACTGGGACTCCCACAGATCGGACTCCCGGCACTTCCGAGGGCCTTCCGGACAGGCGGGCAGGAACACCGACAGGGCGGATGTTCTTTCGGAACCGCCGATAGGCTCTAATGGAGATCTCCCCGCCCCCAGGAGGTTCCGCCGTGGCGAGCGTCGCCGAGCTGAAGGCTGCCATCGATGTCGCCCTCCAACAGATCGGAGACGGGCAGACAGCCGTGCAGGCGGCCGGCGAAAAGCTCTCCGAGGCACAGCAGACCCTGGCCGGAGCGCTGGAGGGCAGCGGGCACGAGACGGTGGAGGCGGCCCAGGCGTCGCTGACACAGGCCAGCCAGGAGCTGGAGGAGTGTCTCGCCGCGACACTTGTCGCGGTGGAGCAGGCGCAGCTCTACGTCTCCACCCTGTAGGCCGCCGTGTCCATCATCGAGGATGTCGGCGGGCAGGTCCGTGCCGCCACCGAGGAGTTCCCGGTGGCGCTGCTCGGGCAGGCGCTGGAGAAGTTCGGCTTGGCCGCGGAGCGGCTGCGCTGGGTACGACAGGAGTCGGCCAACCCGATGGGGGTGCCCGAGCTCTCCGCCGCCACCGAACACGCCGAGAGCGCCGGCTACGCGCTGCGGGTGGCCCAGGAACAGCTGTCGGCCTACCTGACGGCGATCGGGCTCGGCGCGGACGGCGCCCCGGCGCCCCGCCCTGAGCAACGCGCTCCCCGACACGACACGCCACCGGCGTCCGGGCCCGCGGCGGTCGCGCCGGAGCCGGCCGAGCAGGTGCGGATGCGCCGCTGGTGGTCGGTGCGGGTGGCCGAGCTGACCGGCGGCCGCGAGGGCGCCGACGACGAACCCGACGAGCGGGTGGACGACTCCCAGGAGTTGCTGCGCCGAGTGGTGGGTGGTGTCCGCTCCGGCGACCGGGACCGGCTCCGCAAGGAGCTGCGCCGGGCCCCGGCCGACGTGGGGCTGGGCATGGCGGCGCTGGCGCCGCCACTGCTGCGCGAGTTGGCCGGCGAGTTGCTCGGGCACCCGCCGCGCGCCACCGACCTCGGGCGGCTGCGAGGCGAGTTGGACGGACGCGTCCGCGACCTGCTGCCCGGGTTGCCGCCGCCGGTGCTGGAGACGCTGCTGACCCGGGTGTGCCGGATGCCGCCACCGCGCGCCTCCGGGGAGCCACCGCACGCCGCCGACTCGGCGGTGACCGCCGGGGTGGCGACCGGGTTGCTGCTCGCCCGCCTCGGCCGGGACCTGCCGGCCGGCGGCGCGAGAGAACCGGCGGGGGCGGGGCAGCCGGCGCGGGCCGGGCAGTCGACTGGCGCGCAACAACCGGGCGGGACCGGGCGACCGGGCGCGGTCCCCCGAGCCAGCGGTGCGGTCTCCCGCCCGAGCGGTGCGGCACAGCGGCCGGGCAGCGCCGACGCGCAGCGCTCCGGTGGCCTGCCGCCGCGCGCGGAGGGGCCGCCGCCGCGCCCCGGTGGGCTGCCCCCGCGCTCGGGCAGCCCCTGGCGGGACGCCCCGACGCGTCGGGGCTCCGATGGCTGACCGGCGCGGTCAGCTGGCCAGCCGGGTCCGGGCCACCCTCGCCGAGGCGTTGGGCGCCACCCGTACCCGGCTGTCCGCCGCCCAGGCCGACCTGACCGCCGGGCGGGAACGACTGGCCCGGGTCCAGCGGGCGGCGGCCGCCGTACCGCAGCGGGTGGGCACCCAACGGGACCGCCGCATCGCCGAGATCGACGCCCGCTACTCCACCCGGATCGCGGAACTGGCCCGGCGGGCCGCCGACGCGGCCCGGCAGGAGGCGCCAGGCTGCGCCGGGGCCGACTGGGCCGGGTGGACGCCGACGCCCGCCCGTCGAGCTGAGCCGCCCGGTGCGCTGCGGGTCGGCACGGTCCGGATCGACGGCGTCGACCCGGTGCCCGCGCTGGTGCCGTTGCTCGACGCCGGGCACGTCCACCTCTCCGGGGACGACCGCGCCGGCTGCGACGCGGTGGTCTCCTCGTTGCTGCTGCGGGCCGTCGGCCGCGCCAACCCCGGGGCGGTACGACTGATCGGGTACGACCCGGATCAGCTCGGCGGCGGACTGGCCGGGTTCGCGCCGTTGGGCACGGCGGGGCTGCTCACCTTCGTCGGCCCGGGCGGGCTGGGCCCGCTGCTGGACGACCTGGTGGAGCAGATCCGCCGGATCAACGAGACGGTCCTCGCCGGCGAGTACGCGTCGCTGCGCGAACTGGCGGCGGCGACCGGCCGACGACCAGAGCCGTGGCGGGTGGCGGTGCTGCTCGGCGGGGAGGAGCTGAACCGGCACGAGCGCGGGCAACTGGACCGGGTGGTGCGGGCCGGCGCGGCCTGCGGCGTACACCTGGTGGTGCACGGTGTGCCGTTGCCGGAGGACCCGACGGTGACCCGGGTGGTGGCCGGCGTGTCCGGCGCGCGGATCGGCGGTTCGGCCGGGTTGCCGGTCCGGCTGGACCCACCGCCACCGGCGGCGCTGGTCACCGAGACCTGCCGGGACGTCGCCGCCCGGGTGAACGCGGGCCCCCCGCCGACCCCCTTCACCGACCTGCTGCCCCCGCCCGAGCTGATGTGGCGGGAGGACTCCGCCGACGGGCTGACCGCCCCGATCGGTGAGGGCCCACAGGGCCGGCCGGTACGGCTGACGCTTGGCGACTACCCACCGCACGCGCTGATCGGCGGGCCCTCCGGCACCGGCAAGACCAACCTGATCTTCGCGTGGATCGGCGCCCTCGCCGCCCGCTACTCCCCCGCCGAGCTGGAGTTCTACCTGCTGGACTTCAAGGAGGGGGTCTCCTTCGCGCGGTTCGCGCAGGGCCGGCGCGACCCGAGTTGGCTGCCGCACATGCGGCTGGTCGGCATCAACGTCAACACCGACCGGGAGTTCGGGCTGGCGCTGCTGCGCTTCCTCACCGAGGAGTTGCGCCGACGCGCCGACGCGGCAAAGAAGCACGAGGTGACCAAACTGGCCGAGCTGCGGGCGGTCGACCCGACCGGGCACTGGCCACGCATCGTCGCCGTGGTGGACGAGTTCCAGATGTTGCTGGCCGGCCGGGACGTGGTCGCCCGGGAGGCGGCCGACCTGCTGGAGGACCTGGCCCGGCGCGGCCGGTCCCAGGGCATCCACCTGGTCCTGGCCTCGCAGGACGTGCGGGGCATCGAGGCGCTGTGGGGTCGCCCCGCGCTGGTCGCCCAGTTCACCCTGCGCATCGCGTTGCCCAAGGCGTTGCGCATCCTCGCCGAGCGCAACGACGCGGCGCAGTCGCTGCCGCGCTGGCACGCGGTGGTCAACGCCGAGTCGGGCATGGTGGAGGGCAACGAGGTGGCCCGCATCCCGTCGGCCAGCGACTGGGAGACCTGGAGCGGGTTGCAGCACCGGCTGTGGCGGATGCGCGCCCCCGACGCGGCGCCGGCCCGGCTCTTCGACGGCGACGCGATCCCCCGGCTGGCGGACGCCCCGGACTTCCGGGCGCTCGCCGCTCCGCCGGACGGGACCGCGCCGCGCAACCCGGTGGCATTGCTCGGCGAGATCATCGACGTGCAGTCCCGCTCGGCGTCGCTGCGGCTGCCGCGCGCCCCGGGCCGCAACCTCGCGGTGCTCGGCACCCGCGTCGACGAGGCGTGCGCGGTGCTCGACGCGGCGGCCCGATCGCTGGCCCGTCAGCACCCGCCGGGCACCGCCCGGTTCTCCATCGCCTGCCTCGACCCGGACGCCGACCCGATCGCCCGCGCCCTCTACGACGACCTGGCCGACGACGCCGCCTGGTACGACGAGGAGACCGTGGGCGAGCTGATGGCCGAGACGGCCGACGGGCTCAGCGGCCCGGGAAGCCCGCACTACCTGCTGCTGTTCGCTGTCGACGCGGCAGCGGGTGCGTTGGCCGCCCGCGCGGGTCGGCGTACCGGCCTGGAGCAGCTGCGCCGGATCATGCACGACGGGCCGGAACGACGCACACACGTGCTGGCCTGGTGGCGGGGCGTGGCCCGGATGCGCGCCGATCTCGGTGGGCCGGCCGCCCGTACCGACCAGATCGGCGCCTGGGTCGCCCTTGACGCGCACGGCGGCGAGCTGGGCTCGTCGCTCTATCCGGGCACCGGCGGCCCGGACTGGTATCCCCGCCCCTGGCGGGGGCTCTTCTTCGACCGGGCGGTGCACCGCACCGGTCAGGTGATCATCCCGTATGGACCGACACGATGAACGAACCGGTGACCAGTGAGACGTACGCGGCGCAACTGCGCCGGCTGGCCGACCTCAGCGCGCGGGTGCGCGAGCAGCGCGCCGAGGCGCACACCTGGCACGAGCGGCAGTGCGTTGCCGCCGAGCGGGCCGTCGCCGAGGCGGCCGAGCAGCTCCAGAGCGCCGAGGAGGAGCTGGTCGCCGCCCGTGAGCAGCAGGAACGGGTCGACGCCGAGGTGGCCCACCTGTGGCAGCAGGTCCGCTCCCGCCTCGGTGCCCGCCGCCTCGGCGGCCCGCCCGCCCCGGCGATCGGCGTCGGGGCCACCGACCCGGTGCTGCTGCTCGCCAAGGCTCGTGACCTGCTCGACAGGGCCGGCCAGCCGGGCGAGCTGCCGGGCTCGGTCAACCCGCTGCTGGCGCTCTGCGGGGTGGCCGGCGGTGTGCTGGCGTACGCGCTGGGCGCCGGTGCCCGGGCGCTTGGCGTCGGGTACGGCGGCGACCTGGCCGTTGGACTGCCGGTGCTCGCGCTGGTGGTGACACTGCTCGGGCCGCTGGTCGGTCTGGTGCCGGCCCGGGTGCTGGCCGACCGCCGACACGCGGTGCTCGGTCCCCGGCCGATCACCGTGGTGATCGGCGCCGGTCTGCTGACCACAGTGCTGCTGCTGGTCCTCGGCCGCTGACCCGGGGGCGCGGCCTCTCCGCGCGGCGAGCCCTGATCGACTCGGCTTCCCGAAAACCGTGCTGTCCCTGCCTCACGGACACCGCGACTTCCCGAAAACCGAGTCGATCACGGCCGACGAGCCGTCCGGCCGGGACGGTCGATCAACCGCCGGCCTCAGGCCGGGACCAGCACGGCCTCGCGGAGCAGCCGACGGGCCAGTGTGACCCGGTCGGCGTCGTCGGGCAGGCCGGGCAGGTCACCGACCCGGGTGACAGTGCCGGTGAGCAGGGCACGGGCGGCCGGCTCGCAGGTCGCCGGAAGGGTGATGATGCGGTCGAAGAGCCGCAGCGCCACAGTGTCCGAGTCGTGCGGCACCAACTGCCAGCGCAAGCCGGACCGCAGGGTCACCCGGGAGTCGGCGTCCAGGGTGGCCAGTGCGTCGGCCTGGGCGAGCGGTCGGATCGGGGCCGGGCGGGCGGCCGGCCAGGCCCGCTGCCGCAGTTGCGCGGCGACAGCGACCGGGTCGGCGCGCAGCAGCCAGTCCCGCAACGCCTCCACGGTCTCGGTCAGCTCCGGCTCGATGGCGTCCGGGTCGGCGACGTCGGTGCCGAACGGCAGGCTGGCCCGCAGCCGCTGGTCCTCGGCGGCCAGCGTCAACAATTCCTCGACCAGGGCGTAACGGGTGAGCGCGCGGATGCCCACTGTCAGGTGCAGCGAGCTGGTGTCCTGCGCCTGCGCGCTGTGCAGCCACCCCCGGGGCAGGTAGAGGGCGTCACCGGGGGCGAGCACCACGTCCAGCGCGGCCGGGCCCTGCGCGGTCGCACCGACCTCGTCGGCGCGCCCACCCCACTGCTGCTTCTCCAGCGGGTCCGGTAGCACCGGCGGGTGGATCCGCCAGTGCTTGCGGCCGTCGACCTGAAGCACGAACACGTCGTGGGTGTCGTAGTGAGTGGCGAAGCCCTGGCTGCCGGCCGGGGTCAGGTAGGCGTTGATCTGCAACGGCTGGTTGAGCGCGAGGCCCAGGTCGCGGGCGAAGTCGACGAGTGGCGGCCAGATCCGGTGCAGCCCCTGCAGCACCAGTGTGGCCCCGGACGCGTACTGCTCCAGGACCCGCTCGTCGAGCACCTGGTCGCCGATCTCGGCGCCCGCGCCGCCGCCGCCGGTCCAGCGTGACGCCGCGACCAACTGGCCATCCTTGGCGACGCGCAGGAACGGGGTACGCAGACCACGCCGGCTCAGCAACTCGTCGGCGTCGGCGGGGCTGAGAAGATCGGTGAAGCCGGCCGGGTCGGGCAGTTCGGCGGCTCGGGACAGCAGCGGGGTGCGCCCCCAGTGCGCGGCGGCGAACTTGGCCGGTTCGACCGAGACGCAGCGGGCCAGCGCGGCGGTGGCCTCAGCGGACGGAACCGCCGGGCGGCCGTGGTGGCCGCCCGGCGGGTCGAGGTAGGTCATGGCGAGCCGCTATCGGGCGCTGCCGTCAGCGCCACCGTCCTGCTGGCCCGGGGTGGCACCACCGTCGGCGGGACCCTCCGCGCCGCCATCGGCGCCACCGTCGTGCTGACCCGGGGTGGCACCACCGTCGGCGGGACCCTCCGCGCTGCCATCGGCGCCACCGTCCTGCTGGCCCGGGGTGGCACCACCGTCGGCGGGACCCTCCGCGCCGCCATCGGCGCCACCGTCGTGCTGACCCGGGGTCGCACCGCCGTCAGCGGGACCCTCCGCGCCGCCGCCGCCGCCGGTGGTCTGCATGTCGTCATCGTTGAGTGCCATCGGTACTCCCTCGGGTGTGCCGCCCCGCCGTACGCCGGGGTCCGTCGTGCTGCGGGTGGTACCCCACGCGCGATCTTCTCTAACCCTCACCGTAGACGCCGAACCACTGCGACACGGGCAGTTCACGAGCGGCGGCGCAGAGTGCCAGGATGGGGTGGTGATCCTGGTGGGCACGTCCGGTTGGCAGTACCGGGACTGGCGCGGCCGCTTCTACCCGCAGCGGCTGCCGCAGCGACTCTGGCTGGAGCACTTCGCTGCCGGGTTCGCCACTGTCGAGGTCAACAACGCCTTCTACCGGCTGCCCGAACGGGACACCTTCGCCGCCTGGCGGGCACGGACCCCGGCGGACTTCTGCGTGGCGGTGAAGATGAGCCGCTACCTCACCCACATCAAGCGGCTGCGCGACCCGGCGGAGCCGGTGGCCCGGTTCCTCGGCCGCGCCACCGCGCTCGGTGACCGGCTCGGCCCGGTGCTGCTGCAACTCCCACCGAACCTGCGGGCGGACGTCGAGGCGCTGGACGCGACGCTGCGACTGTTTCCGGCGGAGGTGCGGGTCGCTGTCGAACCCCGGCACCCCTCCTGGTGGACCGACGCCACCCGGGCGGTGCTGGAACGGCGTCGGGCCGCGCTGGTCTGGGCGGACCGACTGGGACGCCCGGTCGCCCCCCGCTGGCGCACCACCGACTTCGGCTACCTGCGGCTGCACGAGGGGCGGGCACGGCCGTGGCCACGCTACGGTCGGGCCGCGCTGCGATCCTGGGTGGGTCGGCTGGCCGACGCCTTCGGGCCGGACGAGCCTGCGTACGTGTACTTCAACAACGATCCGGGCGGGGCCGCGATCGTGGACGCCGTCGCGTTCGCCGCGCTGGCCCGGAGGGCCGGGCACCCGGTGTCCCGGGTACCGACCGCCGCCGAGACGGCCGCTGCCGACGACTGAGCCCGCCCGACAACGGTCGGGCGGGCTCGCGCTGTCAGGCCGTCACGGCATCATCGTGGCAAGGTCCTTGGGCATGGTGTCCTTCACGTCCTGCCACTCACCCTGGGTGACATGACGGCGCAGCGTGTCCAGCACCACCTGCGTCACCCGCTCCGCGCCGCCCTCCGCGTCGTACGGGAAGCCCTGCCGGACCTCGTAGAGGAAGTCGTCGCGGTTGAGTTTGATCGGCACGTCGGACGGCACCCAGCCGTCGAAGTAGATCCCCCGCACCAGCACCGGCAACTGCTGGGCGAACTCCACGCTCTCGTTCACCGGCAGCCGGTCTCGCAGCAGGTGCAGCACAGTGCGCAGGGCCGCGTACGACTGGTTGCGCCGGTCCTTCGGCCAGCCGTAGGCGTTCTCGATGTCCTTGAGAATGAGGTTCGTCTTGTCCAGCGAGGACTCGAACGCCGAGATCATCGCGTCAGCCATCGGTCGACCCCCGTTCCGTGCTGTCCCACCGTCGGTCGTCGGCGCGACGCGGCGGCCCCACCGGGCCGCGGCGGGCCCGCACCGGGCTGCCCTGCGGGGCGCGCCGGGCACTGTCGGCCGTGCCGACCACGTGCAGGACGGCACCACGCCGTCGATCCGTCACCACTCGAACCGTCATCCCCGTCACCTCCGTGTCGTCTCCGGCGTCGGCCGTCCACGGGGCGGCCGTACCCACCGCGTCCACCCTCCCTGTGGGTGGGGTGAGTCGTCCCCACCCGGATCGGGTGAGGTCACCCGGCGTCGAGGAGACCCGCGAGGGTCGTCGCGTTGGTCTGCGCGTAGTCGCGATAACAGTTGTTCATGAGCACGTGGGTCTGCCCGGCCTCGTCGGCCAGTTCGCGCAGCTTCGGCGCCCAGTCCGCCAACTCCCGCTTGGAGTAGTGGTAGCCGAACTTCTCGTGAATGTCCTTACTTGTCCACTTGTCGCTGTGCCCGTGGAAGCGCATGACCGCGAGGTCAGCGGTGGCGGCCAGCACCGGAGGCAGCGACGAGCGGTGGCCCTGCGGCATGTCCACGCAGACGTACGGCAGTTTGTGCTCGCGCAGGAAGGCCAGGGTCTCGTCGGCGTTGTCGCCGTCGAACCAGGAGGCGTGCCGGAACTCGTACACCGGGCGCAGTGGCGCGCAGCGCTTCGCCACCTCCAGCAGGTACTGCTTGTTGGCCCGCTTGATGGTGAACCAGGGTGGGAACTGGAACAGCAGCGCGCCAAGCTTGCCGGCCTCGACCAACGGGTCCAGCGCGGACAGGAAGCGCGTCCACACCTCCTCGTACGACTGCGCGGGCAGGTCGTCGGGGTAGACGTTCTTCTTGTCGGTCTCCGGGCGCAGGTCCTTGTAGAGCGCGCTGACCCGGGTGGGGTGCCCGGTCAGCAGGCTGAACGCCTTGATGTTGAAGGTGAAGCCGGCCGGGGTGCGCTCGGCCCACAGCCGCGCTGTCGCCTCGGCGGGCGGCGAGTAGTAGGTGGCGTCCACTTCGACCAGCGGGAACTGCCGGGCGTAGTAGGCCAGCCGCTTCTCCGGGGTGTCGGCGGTCTGCGGATACCACCCCGAGTCCAGCAGTGTGCGGTCGGTCCAGGACGCGGTGCCCACGAGGATGTCACCCATAGTGGAAGTCCATCGCGTCGCGGACCGACCGGCAACCGCTGGGGTGGCTCAGGCCGCCCGCCGCTCGCGAGTCTGCTTGCACGTCACACAGGTGGTGGCGGACGGGAAGATCTCCAGCCGCTCCACCGGGATCGCCGCCGAGCAGCCCTCGCACCAGCCGTAGGTGCCCTCCTCGAGCCGGCCGAGGGCGTGCTCGTACTGGGCGCGGCGGTCGAGGATGGTACGCAACAGGGACTGGGCGGTGTCCCGCTCGGCCGTCTTGGTGCCGCTGTCGGCCTGGTCGTCGCCGGCGGTGTCGCCGACCTCCACCAGCCGCAGCACCTGGCTCTGGAGCACCGCCTGGTCGTACTCCGCGGTCAGCTCGTCGTAGCGCGCCTGGAGCGACTGTCGGATCTGGTCGATCTCCGTCTGGGACCGGGTCGTACCGACCGTGTCGTGGACGAGCATCGCTGCCTGCCTTTCCTGGGCCTGTGGCTCAAGGTGAACCGGGTGCCGGCGGCGCGGGGCCCCGGTCACGGTCGCGTTCGGTGCGCGGGCGATCACCCGCGCTCTGTGAGCCGGGCGAGTACCCGCCGGACCAGCCGTACAAACCGACAAATTCTCGGTTGTTGTCAGTCGTTCGCCCCGGGCTGCACGAGCGCCGGTCGGCGGGGGTCGTCGGCGCGTACCACGACGTCGGCGAAGCTCGCCGGCACGACCTCCTCGGCGTACCGGTCGAAGGCCGGCAGCGCCCACTGCTGGGCCGGTTCGGTACGCCGACGCAGCGCCGCCGGGGACAGCTCCAGGTGGACTGTCACGTCGAAGGGCAGGCCGCCGCCGAGCAGCAGCGAGCCGCTGACCAGGACGACGCCGCCGGGTGCCAGGTCGACGTAGGGGGCGCGACTGGCCCGGTCGGCGTCGGCGTCCCAGAGCGACGGAAGCAGCCGGCCGCTGCCACCCGGACCGGCCGGGTCGAGCACCTCCCGGCGCAGCCCGGCCTCGTCGACCCATGCCTCGTAGAAGGAGTCCGGGTTGGTGCGCCCCAACTCGAAGCGCAGCGACGCGGGGCGCAGGAAGTCGGTGGCGCGGACGTGCAGCACCGGATGACCCTGGGCGCGCAGCGGGTCGACCAGCGCCGCGGCCAGTTCGTCGACGCGGGCGGCTGGTGCGCCGTCCACCGCCACCCGCAGCCGCGCGGGTCCGGCGGCGGCGTTCGCGGCGCGGGCAGCCGCGTCGGCCAGCCGGCCGGTCAGCTCGGTGACGAGCAGGTCGGGCGAGATGGGGCGGATGCGCACCGGACCATCCTGCCCCGCGCCGGGTACGTCGGTGCCGCCGGTCAGCCGCTGCGGTCGATGGTGACCCGGGCGTCGTCGGCCAGCCGGTAGCCCACGCCGTAGACGGTGGTGACCAGCGGGACGTCCACGCCGACCTTGCCGCGCAGCCGACGCACGTGCACGTCGACGGTGCGCACGCCAGCGTGCTCGTAGCCCCACACGGCGTTGAGCAGTTGCAGCCTGGTGAACACCCGGCGTGGGTGGGCGACCAGGTGCAGCAGCAGGTCGAACTCCAGCCGGGTCAGCGGCAGCGGCTCCTCGTCGCGCAGCACCGAGCGCGACGAGGCGAGGATGTGCAGGGCCGGAATGGTCGAGCTGATCGGGCGGGCCGGCGACCGGCTGGCGGGTGCCTGGTCGGGGCGGCGTTCGGCCGGAACCGAGCCGATGATCACCCCTTCGCCCCGTTCCAGCATCTCGCGAGCGGCCTCCAACAGCCGACGCGCCGCCGGGGTCAGCGACTCCTCACAGGCCAGCGGGATGGACAGCGTCACGGTGAGCACGGGCGCGGCGGTGTTCGCCGGGCGACGCTGGCCGCCGGGGGGTCGACCGGGCACCGCGGGCTGGGACGTATGCCATCCGGCGCGCGACGAGGCGGGGCTGACCGACATGGTCCTCCTTGGGCTGGTCCGGGTATCTCCCCACGGCCCGGGACGCCGCTTCATCGATGCTTCCCGGCGCCTGGGCGAGGGTCAAGAGGCGGCTGCGTTGCATGAATGTGACAATTGACGAACACATCGGAGCCAAATGCTCGCTCTGCGTACGAGGCCTGATGATTACAGCAGAGTCGTCGAGATGCCCCGTTACGGGGGTCCCCGACCGGTTCACCAGGCGGTCACATCGCCGCCGGACCAGGGCTCAGCTGCTGTGATCCACGCTGATCGGGGCCTCGTCGGCCAGCCGGTAGCCGACGCCGTAGACGGTGGTGACCACCTCCGAGCCGGCCAGCTTGGCGCGCAGCCGCCGGACGTGCACGTCCACCGTCCGGGCCACCGCGTGCTCGTAGCCCCAGACGCTGGAGAGCAGTTGCAGGCGGGTGAAGACCCGGCGCGGCCGCTCGGCCAGGAACAGCAGCAGCTCGTACTCGATGCGGGTCAGCGCTATGACCCGGTCGCCCTGGCGGACCATCCGTGAGCCGGCCAGGATGCGGACGTGGTCCGGCGCGGCGGGGCGCGGGGCCGGTGGCGGCACCGACGCGGGGTCCTCCACGGCCCGCAGTCGCCCCTCCCCCGACTCGGCCAGTTCGCCGAGCAGCTGCACCAGCCGGGCCAACCGGGGGCTCAGCGGCCCGGGGACGAGGTCGAGGGTGATGGTCAGGGTCGGGCTGGTGCGCGGACGGGCCGGCGGGCGCACGCCGGGGTGGCGGCGCGTGGGGATGGCGACGACGGACATGGTGCCTCCTGAGTGGCGGTACGCGCGCCACGCCGGGTGTGGCGTGACGGTCAGCGGCGCGCCCAGCCGGCGTTGACCGGGGACGCGAGGGGAGAGGGGTGGTGCAGCGGGGTCGGGCCGAGGGCCGGCAGGCCGGCGATCCGCCAGGCGGCGAACCCACCGACCACATCGGTGGCCCGGCGCAGGCCGACGTCTTGCAACGCGGCGGCGGCCAGCGACGAGGTGTAGCCCTCCTGACAGAGGATCACCACCGGCACGTCGTAGTCGACGGCCTGCGGCAGCCGGGCCGCGCAGCGTGGGTCGAAGCGCCACTCCAGCACGTTGCGTTCGACGATGAGCGAGCCCGGCACCACGCCGTGCGCGGCCCGCTGCGCGGCCGGGCGGATGTCGACGAGCAGTGCTCCGCTCCGGTACGCCAGGTGCGCCCGCTCCGGGTCCAGCCGGCGCAGCCGGGCCCGCGCGGCGGCCAGGATCTCGTCGACGCCCCGGGAGCCCGGTGGCGGCACGGGGGCGGGACAGTGCTCGGCGGTTGTCTGCATTCTCGGTTCCTTCCGGTGACAGGGTTTCTCGGTTCGCGCGGCTACCAGGACCGGCCGGCCTCGGCGACCTCGGCGACCCGCAGCCGCCCGTCGAGGAGGTGGTAGCGGGTCATCCGCAGCAGCGCCGGCCGGTAGACGTGCACGCTGACCGCCGGGTCGACGCCTCGGTTTGTCACCTGGTGCACGTGCCGGGCGCCGAAGCGGCGGCCCGCGCCGGCCGGCAGCAGTCGGGGGCGTAGTCGGCCGGCGCTGACCGTCTCCTCGGTGAGCACGCCGCTGACCACCCGGAACGCCCCGGAGGAGCCGCCGTGGTCGTGCAGGTCGGTGCCCTGCCCGGGTAGCCAGCTCAGCGCCCACACCTCGTGCTCGTCGCTGACGGCGAGACGGGCGTACCAGCGCTCGGCGCTGTCGAAACGCAGCGCGACCGGCCAGCCGGCCGGGTCGGCCCAGCCGCGGGCGACGGTGAGCAGGTCGGGCTCCGGACGGTGCTGCGTCATGGCGGTTCCTCGCGGGTCGTTCGGCGGGGTGCCCTCGTACTCTAGGCGATAAAGCCTATAGGTTTAGTAGGTAATTCCGTCTGATGGGACGCAGGTCAGCCGCCCGGGTGAATCAACGCAGCACGGGCGGGTCCGCGCGATAGCCCGGCAACGAGGGCCAGCGCACCGTCAACACCACCGACGCGCGCTCGGCGAACCAGGAGTGGTCCACCCCACGGGCCCACACCACGTAGTCGCCCGGCGCGGCCAGCCGAACCGTCCGGTCCGGCAACTCCACCCGGAAACACCCCTCGACGAGTACGAGCAGAGTGGTGCGCACCTCGCCGGTCGCCCACCGCGACCGGGCCTGCCCAGGCGGATGCACGCCCCACTTCACCTCGACGTCGGTGCTGTGCCGGATCTCCCCCGGCGGCGCGAAGTGCCCGAGCAGCCAACCAGCGTTGGTGGCGCCGTCAACTCCCGCGTTGCCCACGTACACCGTCTCACCCATCGGACCCCTCCCCCAGCGCGCCGGCCGAGCAACCTATCAGGACAGGTGTGGCTAACCTGGACCGGTGACCGAGAACCTCGACGCCGAGACGCTGGCGTTCGCGCACCGGATGTTCGACCTGGCCCGAGCCGGCGCCACCGACGAACTGGCGGCGCAGATCGACGCCGGACTGCCGGTCAACCTCACCAACGACAAGGGCGACACGCTGCTCATCCTGGCCGCGTATCACGCCCACCCGGACACGGTGGCCGCCCTGCTCAGCCGCGGCGCCGACCACACCCGGGCCAACGACCGAGGTCAGACCGCGTTGGCCGCGGCGGTCTTCCGCAGCAGCACCGAGGCGGTCCGCGCGCTCCTCGCCGCCGGCGCGGATCCGGCACACGGCAACCCGTCGGCCGTCGAGACCGCGCGCTTCTTCGACCTACCGGAGATGACCGAGCTGCTGCGCGTCGGCTGACACCGGCACGGCCGGCCGGTATACAGGGTCGGTGGAAGATCCTCTACCGGAGCAGATGCGGTCCGCCGGCACCGCGCTGCTGACCGCGCTCGACCCCGCCGCCCGCGAGAGCGCCATGTACTCGTTCGACGACGAGGCGGCCCGACGCTGGCTGGAGTACCGGCCCCGACCCCGACCGGGCGTCTGCCTCGCCGAACTCGACGTCACCGCCCGCAAGGCCGCGCACCGGTTGCTGGCCACCGCGCTCAGCCCCTCGGCGTACGCACAGGCGATGGCGATCATTTCGCTGGAGGAGGTGCTGGACCGGGCCGAGGGCTGGCAGCGCGGGCGGCACAGCGCCGACTACTGGGTGGCCGTGTTCGGCGACCCGGCGCGCGACGACCGTTGGGCGTGGCGACTCGAAGGGCACCACCTGTCGGTGAACATGACAGTGGTGGACGGTCAGGTCTCCCCCGCGCCGATCTTCTTCGGCGCCAACCCTGCCGCGGTCCGCTACGCCGGCCGGCCCGTCTCCCGCCCACTCGGCGTGGAGGAGGACCTGGCCCGCGCCCTGCTCGACGCGCTGGGCCCGGCCGAGCGGGCCGCCGCGATCATCGCCGACGAGGCGCCGGCGGACATCATCAGCGCCACCCGTGGGCGGGTCGACGCGCCACTGGAGCCCCTCGGCGTACCGGCGCAGCGACTCGGACCGACCGGCCGCGCGCTACTCGACCAGGTGGTCGCCCTCTACCTCGACCGGCTGCCGCCCGAGCTGGCCATCCGGGAGGCGACCCGCCTGGACGCCGGCCCGCTGCACTTCGCCTGGGCCGGCCCGACCCATCCCGCTCGGCGACACTACTACCGGGTGCAGGGCGACGACCTGCTGATCGAGTACGACAACACCACAGCGGACGGCAACCACGCGCACACCGTCCTACGCCGCCCCGCCAGCGACTTCGGTGCCGACGTCCTGGCAACCCACCACCAAACCCACCCCCACTAACCCGCCCCGCGCCCCGCGCCCCGCCCCCGCCCCCGCCCCCGCCCCCGCCGATCTTGCAGTTTCGGTGGTCGAATTGCCCGGGTAGGCGGCTTTCGCGGGCACCGAAAGTGCAAGATCGGCGGGGTGGGGTGTTCGTCAGGGGCGGCCGGCTTGGGGCTTGGTCAGGGGCGGGTGGCCTCGACGAGGAAGCGTTGGGCGTGGGCGACGAAAGGGCCTTCGGTGGCGATGCGGTGGTGCAGGGCGCGCAGTTGCGCGCGGTAGCGGTCGACCGTGAACCCGGGCACCGTCCAGATCACCTTCCGAAGGAACCAGACCACCGCGCCGATGTCGGCGAAGGTCGCCCGCAGCGTGGCCCGACGCAGGTCGACCACCCGCAGGCCAGCTGCCTCGGCGGCGGCGACCGCGTGCTCGGGGTGCCGCTGGGTCGGCGACGGCAACGGCCCGAGGATCGCCTCACTCAGCTCCCGCATCGTGCCGGCCCCGATCTGCTGCGACAGGAACGTCCCACCCGGCCGCAGCACCCGCGCCGTCTGAACCCAGTCTGTACGCACCGGATGCCGACTGACCACCAGGTCGAACGAGGCGTCGCGAAACGGGAGCGGCCCGTCCGACGCGACCGCGACCACCGACGCGCCGACCCGACGCAGGGTCCGGCGGGCGACCTCCACGTTCGGCGGCCACGCCTCGGTCGCCGCCAGCAGCTTCGGTGGACACGGCACCTCGGCGAGCACCTCCCCGCCGCCGGTGTCCACGTCCAGCGCCGCATCGGCCCGCGCCATCCGCTCGGCGACCAGCCTGGCGTACCCCCAGGGTGGACGCTCCTCAGTGGCCCGCCCGGCCAGCCAACCGAAGCCCCAACCATCGACAGGCGCAGCGGCGGCCTCAGCGATCAAGTCTTCGGCGTCACGCTCAGCGGTCATGGCGGTCAGCCTCGCGGCCGATCACCCGGCCGGCAACCCATTTGCGGCCGCCCGGTGGGGGTGCCCGCGGTGGAACTCACCCGAGGCTGAGCCCGTGCTCCTCAAGGGCGGCCTGGAGGATCCCGAGCGCCTTGGGACCCAGGCCGTGCAGCTTGGCCAGGTCCGCCCGGGGAACGCCCGCGAGCTGGCGCAGCGCGGTGTAGCCGGCATCATGCAAGGCCCGGGTGGCGGGCGCGCCGATCTTCGGAAGCGTGTCCGGAGAGGAGGTCATCCGGGGATGGTAGACCGACCAGTCGCACGGATGCCGGCCCCGCGCACCGGGCCCACTTACCGGCCAGACGCCGCGCCCGGCGGATCAGGCTCGTCCGGCGCGCCCGGCGGGTCGGGGCACCCGGCGGATCCAGCGGGTCCAGCGCGCCCAGCAGGTCCAGCGGGTCCGGCGCGCCCGGCGGGTCGGCGCATGGCGGACGGTCTCACGGGTGGCGTCAATGGCGAGTCCAGCGGGTCCGGTGAGCGGGCCCGCTCGGTGGGTGGGGTCAGCGACGAGACCGCCGGCAGGTCGGGTCAGGGGCGGGCGATCTCGCCGGTGGAGCCGGCGAGCGCGTCCAGGCCGCCGGCCTCGGCGCGGCCGCTGTCGAACTGACGCATCAGCCGGGCGCCCAGGTGCACGCCGACCCCGCCGACGGCCAGCGCGACCAGTTCGGTGACCAGGATCGCCACCGACGCGCCGCGCTGCGGGGAGTGTGACCGGACCAGGCAGGTGAGCAGGAACATGGCGGCCATCACCGCGTTCACCAGGTTGAAGGCGACGGCGGTGCGGCGGGTACGGTCGCCCGGCACGTCCCACAGGTCGACCATGCCGGCCACGGCGGTCAGCGCGGCGGCGACGAGGGCGGCGACGCCGGTCCAGTAGCCGACCTCGCCGAGGAACGCGGGCCCCCCGATCACGTCGGTGAGGTCGAAGACGGTGGCGCTGACGAACAGCCCGAGCGGGAACGTCACCAGCATCGGTTGGATCGGGTGCCCCTGCACCCGCAGCCGGCTCTGCATCGGTCCTCCCCCAGGTCGGCGCAGCTCACCTGACCAGAGTGCTACCCGAGGTCGGTCGAAGCGAAACGGTGCCGCCCGACTCGCCGCCGGCAGGGAGAACGGGCACCGTGGCCGCGCTCGCCGAGGCCGGACGGCCAGACCGGCGGTGATCGACTCGGGTTTCAGGAAGTCGAGGCATCCGTCGGCCCATGACACCCCGATTTCCAGAAACCCGAGTGGATCACAGCGCCGACGCGGCCCACGCGCCGCCCACGCGGCCCAGCGACCCGCGCGGCCCAGCGGCCCGGGTCAGTTGTCGCGTTGGCGGGAGACCGTCCGGACCAGGCGCTCGGCCACCTCGCGCAGCGGGATGTCCAGTGACGCGGCGGCGGTGCGCAGCACGTCGAGGGCCTCGGCCGGCGGGCACCCACGCTGCGTCATGATCACGCCGACGGCCTGGCCGACCACCCCGTCGTTCAGGAGTGAGGTGTCCCGTTCACCGGCGAGGGTGAGTTGTCGGTTGCGGTCGCGGACGGCGGCGAGCAGCAGACCTGAGTGTTCGGCGAGCAGCATGGCGGTCAACTGGTGTTGCGGGGTCAAGAGGTCCGGCGCGGCGGCGTACAGGTTGATCGCCCCGATGACGTGGTCGTCGATGTCGACCGGTGCGGAGATCACCCCGCGTACGCCGAGGTCGCGGGCGTGCGCCGTCCAGGCCGGCCAGCGGGGCTCACCGGTCAGGTCGGCGGCGAGGATCATCTCGCGGCGGTGGATCGCGCTCATCGCCGGTGTGTCCGGCCCGTGTCGCAGGTCGTCCAGCCCGGCCAGCCCCTCGTCGGAGGCGGCCACTCCGGCCGGCTCGCCGGCCCGTAGGGCGGTGAACCCGCACCAGCGCACCCCGGCGACGGCGTCCCGGGTGACCCGGACCAGGGCCAGCAGCGCCTCATCAAAGTCGGTCAGGGCGATCAGCCCGGCGGTCAGCTCCCGTAAGAGTGCGGCTGCTTCCAGGACGCCGAGGGTGTGCGTCACCGGTTCCCGCGTGTCGAGGTTCACCGGTCCGCAGCCTCCGTGCCGTCTCGCGCCTGCCCGGCGAGCATCGTCACCTGTGTCATCGTCTGCTCTCTCCCGACTCGACCGACCAGCCCTACTACCCTGGGAAACCTGGGTCGAAACGGCGTAAATCGGGGCCCCGGTCGCGCGCGGGGGCGCGATCGGGGCCCCGACTGTCGGTACGTCAGCGCGAGGCGCCGCTGAGTCGCCGGCCGATCGACGCGATCAGGCGGTCGAGCTCGGACCCGAACGGGTTGTCGTGCACCAGGTACGTCCAGGTGGCGGTGGGCCGGACCAGGGTGCCGTCGTCGGGCTGCCAGTCCTCATCGAATTCGGTCTCGGTGAAGGTGGCGATGGTGCGGGCCTCGATCTCGGGGATCAGGTCGTTGAACGCCGGCACCGCGGCCCGGTGGAACTCGTCGAGCGGGTCGAGCCGGCCCAGCGCGCGCAGGTGCACGCCCTCGCGGACCTCCGACAGCTCGGCAAGGTGCTCGGCCCAGAGCCGGTCCAGGTGGTAGAGCGCGATCGACCGGGCGGCACGGGCGAGGAGGTCCTCGTCCATCTCGCCGGCCTTCTCGGGCTCCTTCTCCAGCAGCATGACCGCGGCCACGTCACTGGTCAGCAGCCGCTCCCGGCGCGCGGCCAGGGCCTTGCGCTGCTGCTCGATCACCACGCTGTAGCGCCAGGTGTTGCGGTGGATCTCGTGGTTGACGCCCTCGGCGACCCGCTGGGCGTGCTCCACCGCGTAGTCGACCTGCTCGTCGGTCACCAGGCCGTCGGCGTTCATCCGCGGCGAGGCCGGCACCGAGTCGGCGGCGTGCCGGACGACGAGGTCGTCCTCCAGGCTGACGAAGAAGACCGAGCCACCCGGGTCGCCCTGCCGGCCGGCCCGACCGCGCAGCTGGTCGTCCACCCGGCGGCTGTCGTGCCGCCCGCTGCCGATCACGTAGAGCCCGCCCAGCTCGGCTACCCGCTCCTGGTCGCTCTGGTCGCTGCCGCCGAGGCGGATGTCGACACCTCGACCGGCCATCTGGGTGGAGACGGTCACCGCGCCGTACGCGCCGGCCTCGGCGATGATCGCCGCTTCCTCGTCGTCGTTCTTGGCGTTCAGCACGACGCAGGGCACCCCGGCGGCGTTCAGCCCGGCGGCCAACCCCTCGGACTCCTTGACGTCCAGGGTGCCGACCAGCACCGGCCGCCCCTTGGCGTGCGCGCGCTGGATCTCGTCGATCAGCGCCTCGTCCTTCTCCGCCCGGGTGGCGTAGATGCGGTCCGGCTCGTCCTCGCGGATGCACGGGGTGTTCGGCGGGATCACCGCGACCTCGAGGTTGAAGAACTCCCGCAGCTGGTCGCCGACGTGCACGGCGGTGGCGGTCATCCCGCAGACCTTGGGGTAGAGGGCGATGTACGCCTGCATGGCGATGGTGCCGAGCACCTCACCCTCGGCGGTGGCGTCCAGCCCCTCCTTGGCCTCGACCGCGGCCTGGAGACCGTCCGGCCAGCGGCGGCGCTGGGCCACCCGGCCGCGCATCTCGTCGACCAGCTCGACGGAGCCGTCCCGGACGATGTAATCCACGTCACGGTGCAGCAGGGCGTGCGCGTGCAGCGCCACGTTGACAGCGGAGAGCTGCGTGACGTGTTCCTCGTCGTACAGGTCGATGCCGAGCTTGGCCTCGATGGCGGCCAGGCCGGCGGAGGTGAACGCCACGCTGCGCCCGTCCTCGGCGACCGTGTAGTGCTTGCCCTTGCGCAGGCCACGCACCAGCGCGGCGGCGGCGTGCACCGGGTCCTGCTCGCCCGGCACCGCGCCGGCCAGGACCATCGGCACCCGGGCCTCGTCGATCATGATCGAGTCGGCCTCGTCGACGATGGCGGTGGTCAGCGCGGGCTGAACGCGGTCTTCCACGTCGGTGACGAGTTGGTCGCGCAGGTAGTCGAAGCCCGCCTCGCTGACCGAGACGTAGGTGACGTCGCAGGCGTACGCGTCGCGCCGCTCCTGCGGGGTGGAGGCCTCGTTGACCCAGCCGACGGTGAGGCCGAGCAGGGTGTAGACCGGCTCCATCCACTGGGCGTCGCGCCGGGCCAGATAGTCGTTGATGGTGAGCACGTGCACCGGGCCGTTGCCGAGCCGGACGTGCCCGTACGCGGCGACAGTGGCGGTCAGTGTCTTGCCCTCACCGGTGGCCATCTCGGCGACCTTGCCGGAGAGCAGCGACATCGCGCCGAGCAGCTGCACGTCGTACGGCCGCTGGTCGAGGCCGCGGCGGGCGGCCTCACGGCCGACGGCGCAGATCTCCTCGTAACCGGCGGCGGCACCCGCGGCCGCGGTCAGCTCGGCGTCGTCGAGCGCGGTGAGCTCAGCCTCGCGCGCCTCGATCGCCGGGAGCAGTTTCTCCAGCGGAGCAAGATCCACGGTCGAGCCGGGGCGCTGGAGGAACCGCCGGAACTTGCTCTTGAACCGTTGCGACACACCCATGAGCGGCAACGGTACGCGATTCCGGGCGGCGCGCGCGGCCCGGCCGCCCGGCAAGTCTGCCTTCCTGGGGCGCAGTCAGCCGACCAGCAGCTGGTGGCTGGCGAGTTCCCGGTACAGCGGGTCGGTGGCGGTCAGTTCGGCGTGGGTGCCCACGGCCACCACCCGGCCGCCGTCGAGGACGACGATCTGGTCGGCGTCGACAACTGTGGCGAGCCGGTGCGCCACGATCAACAGGGTCCGGCGGACGGCCACGGCGTCGATGGCGCGGCGCAGCGCGACCTCGTTGCGGGAGTCGAGGTTGCTGGTCGGCTCGTCGAGCAGCAGCACCGGCGGGCCGGCGAGCAGCGCGCGGGCGATGGCCAGGCGCTGCCGCTCACCTCCGGAGAGCAGCACGCCACCCTCGCCCACCTGCACGTCGAGGCCCAGCGGGGTGCGCTGCGCCAGGTGGCCCAGGTTGACCTCGTCGAGGACGTCGCGCAACCGGTCGTCGGTGGCGTCGGGGGTGGTGATCAGCAGGTTCTCCCGCAGCGTGCCGGCCAGCACGGGAGCCTCCTGCTCGACGTAGCCGAGCCGGGCCCGCAGCGCGTCGCGGGGCAGGTCCCGTACGTCGGTGCCGTCGAGGCGGACCGCGCCGGCACTCACCTCGTAGAACCGCTCGACCAGGGCCAGCAGTGTGGACTTGCCGGCGCCGGACGGGCCGACGAGGGCGGTCCGGGTGCCGGCGGGGACCGCGAAGCTGACCTCGTGCAGCACCGGCTCGCCGCCCGGGTAGCCGAAGCCCACCCGGTCGAACTCGATCATCGGGGTGGGACGGCGCGGAGTCGCGGCGGCGGGCGTCGGCCGGTCGTCCGCGCCCTCGGCGGGCACCGCGAGGATCTCCTCGATCCGCTGGAGCGCGCCGAGGCCGGACTGCAACTGGGTGTACGCCCGCAGCACCTGACCCAGCGGCAGCGCCAGCAGGAACAGGTACATGACGAACGCGACCAGGTCGCCGACGGAGATCGCCCCGGCGGCGACCCGCGCCCCACCGATGCCGAGCACCAGCAGGAACGCCCCCTGCACGGTGACCGAGCCGATCGGGCCGACCAACGCCTGCACCCGGGCCACCCGCAGCCCCGCCGCGTACGCCTCCCGCGCGCTGCCGGTGACGGTCTCCGTCTCCCGGGTCTCGGCGCGGCTGGCCCGGATGGTCCGGGCCGCCGAGATGGCCCGCTCCACCGCCGAGGTCATCTCGCCGATCCGCTCCTGGGCCACCCGGGCCAGCGCCCGGACCCGGCGGGCGAAGGTGGCGGCGAAGGCCAGCCCCAGCGCCACCCCGAGCAGTGTGACGCCGAACAGCAGCGGGTCGAGCAGCACCATCGCCGTGCCGGCGCCGACCACCGTCACCGCCCCGGTGACCGTCTCGAACAGCCCGGAGGTGACGACCGCCCGCAGCAGCGTGGTGTCCGAGCCGACCCGGGAGAGCAGGTCACCGGTGCGTCGGCTGTCGTACTCGGCGATGGGCAGCCGCAGCAGGTGACCCGCCAGGCGGCGCCGGGTGCCCAGCACCACTCCCTCGGCGGTGCGTTGCAGCAGGTAGTCACGCAACCCGCCGATCGCCGCGCCGAGCACCACGAGGGCCACCAGCACCGCCACCAGCCGGGACACGCCCTGCTCGGCGCCGATCCGCTCGAGCACCGACCGGGTGAGCAGCGGCTGCGCCAACGACGCCGCGGAGCCGACCAGCGACAGCGCGCCCACCACCACCAGGCTGCCGCGATGTTCCCGCAGGTAGGGCAGCAACGCGGCCAGGCCGACCGACCGGCCCGTGGGGCTGCCGCCGGCCGGCCGGTCGGTCGAGGTGTCGCCGGGAACCGGCCGGTCCTGCACGGTGCTCATGTCGCGAACGGTAGCCGCCCCGGGCACGCGGCGACGGCGGGTCAGGCGGCGAGCACCACCTGAAGCTCCTGGCGGCGACGGTCGGCCAGGTCGGTGAGGAGGGCTGGCGCGTCGTCGAACGGCACCACCGCCGAGACGAGGTGCTTGCGGATCGCGTCGCCGTACGTCCTGAGCAGGTCGACGGTCTCGGCGGAGAGCCGCTCGCGGTCCCAGGTGGGCGCGAGCCCGCGCGGCACCCGGCCGATCTGGGCACACCGCAGCGACAACCCGTTGTGGTGGAACTCCTCACCGAGGCGGACCGCGTCCGCGCCGCCCTGATAGAAGGCGAGGTCGATGACGGTGCCCTGGGGCCGCAGCAGACGCAGGGCGAGGTGCAGCGCCCACGCCTGCCCCCGGCACTGGAACACCACGTCGGCGCCCCGGTCGCCGGCGGTGTGCGCCCACCGGGTCTTGAGCACCACCGCCGGGTCGTCCGCGTCGGGGTCGAGGGTTTCCAGGCCGAGCGCCTCGGCCACCTGGCGGCGTTGCGGGGTGGGGTCGAGCACCACCACCGACGCTGCGCCGTTGCGCCTGGCGAACAACGCGGTCAGCAGCGCCACGACGCCGGCGCCGACGACGGCGACCCGTCGGCCGCGTACCCCGTCGCCGAGCGCGCGGACGTCGGTGCCGTGCAGGTCGGCGGCGGCGTGCAGCAGACCGTTGGCGCAGATCGGGCCCATGTGGGCGACGTAGACGCCGAGCAGCGGGTCCAGGTCGTCGGGCAGCGCCACGAACCGCTCGGCGACCGGGTCGGCCAGCCAGCCGGTGCGGTGCCCGTACGTCATCGCGCCGACAGTGCCCACCGCGACCGCCGGGGTCTCGCTCTCCACCACCCGGCCGACCTGCATGTAGCCGAGGCGGTTCACCGGGTAGGGCGTGCTGGCCGCGCCCGGCTGGAACAGGCCCAGGTCGGCGTTCCAGGTGACGTTCAGGTAGGGGTTCGTGCCCTTGACGTAGCTCAGCTCGGTGCCGGCGGAGACACCGCTGAACAGCGTCTCGACCCGGAACGTTCCGGGGCGCAGCGGGGCGGCGTCCTGCTCGACGAGGTCGACCCGGCCGGGGCCGGTGACCACCACGACCTTGTCACGCATCGACTGTCACCCCGCTGGCGAGCGCCGCCGGCGCGGTCGCTGCGCCGAGCCGCACTGTGGCGCCGGTACGGGCCGAGTCGGCCACCGCGAGCGCCAGGCGCTGGGTCGCGAGGGCCTCGGCGTACGGGACGCGCACGTCGTCGCCGATGCCGCGGACGGCGTCGACGAAGGCGCGGTCCACCGCCACCCGGGCGGCTTCCGGGTCGGCGGGGACGTGTCGTTCGCCGTTGGCGTCGCGCACCGACAGCCCTTCCTCGGTGATCGCGAGGGCCAGCCCGTCGGCGAGGATCTCCAGGCCGGCGCGGTGCTTCCAGCCGAGGACGCAGGCGGCGCTGAGCGTGCCGACCGCGCCGTCGACGAAGCGCAGCGTGGCGGTGGTCACCGAGTCGATGTCGGCGCCGTCGACCGGCGGTGGGGTGCCGTTGCCGTACGCGGTGACCTCGGTGACCTCGCCGGCCAGCACACGGATCAGGTCGAGCACGTGGGCGGCCTGTTCGACCACCGGCCCGCCGGAGCGGTCCCGCCGCGACCACCACGCCACCGGCGGCACCTTGTCCAGCCAGGCGCCGCTGACCATCCGCAGCGGACGGTCGGCGAGCAGGTCGCGGGCCTGGTCGAGCACGCTCAGGTAACGCCAGTGGTGGCCGACGGCGGTACGCAGCCCACGCCGCGCGACCAGGTCGGCGATCCGCTCGGCGGTGCTCAGGTCGACAGCGACGGGCTTCTCCACGAACATCGGCACCCCGGCTTCGATCACCGCTTCCTCGGCGGGGCCGTGCGCGAACGGTGGCACGCAGACGTACACGGCGTCCAGATCGGTGGCCAGCAGCTCGGCGACGTCGGCGCAGGCCCGCCCGCCGTGCTGTGCGGCCAGCGCGGACGCCGCCTCCGGCGCCACGTCGGTGACGCCGACCAGCTCGACGTCGTCGAACCCGGCCAGCACCCGCGCGTGGCGCTGTGCCACGCCGCCGGCCCCGACCAGCCCCACCCGACAGTTCCGCATCCCCCACACCCCTTCGAAGACGTTTCATGTGCGATGGGAGCAGTCCCCTGGGGTGTGCGCAATCAAACGTTCATCCCCCGGGAACGAATTGTCGTCACCTCTGTGATCAAGCTGTTGCCGAGAATGCGGTTAGCGCGTGATGAGGAATGGGAACAACCAATTTCGGTTTTTCCACGCACGAACGGAGGGGTGCCCGTGCGGGATACGACATCGAACGTGTCGCCGGTGGTGGAGGCGTGGGCTACGTACCGGACGACGTCCGCGGCGGACTGGCCAGCCCGTCGGCTGTTGCGTGCCAAGGGTGATACCCGGGTCAGCGTGGTGCTGCCGGCGCGCAACGAGGAGGCCACCGTCGGCGCGATCGTGTCGACCATCAGGGAGCACCTGATGGATCGGGTGGCCCTGGTCGACGAGCTGATCGTGGTGGATTCCCGCTCGACGGACCGGACCGCGCAGGTGGCCCGGGCCGCCGGCGCGGAGGTGGTCAGTCAGGACGCGATGACCCGGGGGTTGCCGCGGCTCACCGGCAAGGGCGACGCGCTCTGGGCCGGGCTGGCCGCCGCCGAGGGAGACGTGGTGGCGTTCATCGACGCCGACCTGCGGGAGTTCCGGCCGCACTTCGTGAGTGGGCTGCTCGGCCCGCTGTTGACCGACCCGTCGGTCGACTTCGTGAAGGGCTTCTACCACCGACCCCTGGTGGGCACCGCCAGCGTGGAGCAGGACGGTGGGGGCCGGGTGACCGAGTTGATGGCCCGGCCGCTGCTCAACCTCTTCTGGCCCGAGCTGGCGGGCTTCGTGCAGCCGCTGGCCGGCGAGTACGCGGGTCGCCGGGACGTGCTGGCCCAGGTGCCGTTCGTCTCCGGGTACGGGGTGGAGACGGCCATGATGATCGACCTGCTCGACCTGGTCGGCCTGGACGCGCTGGCGCAGGTCGACCTCGGTGAGCGCAAGCACCGCCACCAGGACACCGCCGCCCTCGGCCGGATGTCCGCGCAGATCATGTTGACCGCCTGGTCCCGGCTGCAACGGCGCGGCTGGGCCACCCCCGGGCTGGCGCCGGAGGCGTTGCTGACCCAGTTCCGTCGCGGCGGTTCGGACACCCTGCCGAACCTGGACCGCGAGATCGTGGTCAGCGACGTGTCCATCGAGGAACGCCCGCCGTTGGCCGAACTGCGCCACCGGGTGCCCCGCCGACGGGTGGCCGCCGCGTGAGCGCGGGGAGCCTCACCGTGCTGATGAACGCCGGCCCGTGGCTGTCGGTGCCACCGCCCGGCTACGGCGGCATCGAGAACGTCATCGCCACGCTGGTGCCGGAGCTGCGGCGACTCGGCGTACGAGTGGTGCTCGCCTCGGTGGGCAGCAGCACCCTGCCGGTGGACGAGCAGATCTCGGTCTTCGCCGACGGGCAGTTCGCCGCGTTGCAGCGGCCATACAACCAGGTCTGCGGGATCGCCCAGGCGCACCTGGCCGGGGTGATCCGGGAGCTGCACTCCCGCGACGACATCGACCTGGTGCACGATCACGTCGAGGCGGTCGGGCTGGCCACCCTCGCCGCGATGGGGCCGGCCGGACCGCCGACCCTGCACACCCTGCACTGGGACCTGGCCAAGCACCCGGCGCTCTACGGCAGCCTGGACGGCGGCGACCGGGTCCGGGTCAACGGCGTCTCCGCGTCGCAGCTGGCCCGCGCCCCGCTGGCGCTGCGGGAGCACTCGGTGGGGCACGTGCACCTGTCCACGCCGCTCGCCGTCGACGCCGACCGGCGGCCCCGACCGGACAAGGGCGAGCACCTGCTCATCCTGGGCCGGATCAACCCGGGCAAGGGGCAGGACGTGGGTGCCCGGCTCGCGCACCGGGTCGGTGTTCCGCTGGTGCTGGCCGGCCCCGTCGGCCCGTACCATCGGCCGGCCGACCTGGCCGCGGCCGGCGACGAGGCCCGGCAGAACCCGGACGTGCGGTTCTTCCTCGACGAGGTGGCGCCGCACGTCGACGGCGACCTGGTCCGCTGGGTCGGCACCGTGGCTGGCCAGGAACGCGACGACCTGCTCGCCAGCGCCCGTGCGTCGCTGTTCCCGCTGCGCTGGGAGGAGCCGGGCGGCACGGCGGTCGTCGAGTCGCTCGCCCTGGGTACGCCGGTGGTGGCCACCGCCCGGGGTTGCCTGCCGGAGCTGATCGAGCACGGCCGGACCGGGCTGCTCACCACCGACGAGGAGGAGTTGGACGACCTCGTCCTCGCCGCCGAGTTGCTCGACCCAGACGAGTGCCGGCGGGTGGCAGCGCAGCGCTTCACGCCCGCGGTTATGGCGCAGCGTTACGTCGAGCTGTACGAGCGGGTCCGGCAGTCGGCGAGCGCGCCGAGGTTGCTGCCGGCCTGACCGACGGCGGGGCGGGACGGTTTGCCTGTCGCGTCAGCGGGTAGCCGGCAGCGCTCATGCCCGCCGCGCGACGAGGAGCCGGGAATGGTCGGACCGATGGCGCACTCCCGGGCCCGACCCAACCCGGCCGACGGCAAACCGCCGGTCCGTCGCGCGGCGGCGACGGTGGGGGTGCTGTTCCTGCTGGTCGGCGCGCTCGGCTTCGTGCCGGGGATCACCACCGGCATGGACGCGCTGCGCTTCGCCGGCCACGACTCGGGCGCGTTCCTGTTCGGCGTCTTCCAGGTGTCGGTGCTGCACAACCTGGTGCACCTGGCGTACGGGGTGGCGGGCCTGCTGCTGGCCCGGACGGTCACCGGCGCTCGGGCGTTCCTGATCGGCGGCGGGGCGATCTACCTGGTGCTCTGGTTGTACGGGCTGGCGGTGGACCACGACACCGGGGCGAACGTGCTGCCGGTCAACGACGCCGACGACTGGCTGCACCTGGGGCTCGGCGTCGGCATGATCGCGCTGGGCGTCCTGGCCGGTCGGCCCCGTCGTTGACCGTCGACCCCGGCTCGAACTGTCGCGCCCGTCCCTGACCTGGGGTTGCGGGACGTGACCTGCCTCGCCCCGACGTCGGTCCGGTTTGATCGGGAACGGCCTCGGGTAGTTGGCAGATCCCGACCCAGCAGCGAATTGAGGCGCCGATGTCGAGCGGGATCACCTGCGAGGTGCGTACCACGGCACCGGTGGCGGTCGTCCGGCTCACCGGTCCGCTGCACCTGGGCACGATGCGCTCGGTGCACCGGGCGCTCAGCGACGCGCTGGTCGACCAGCCGGAGGCGCTGGTGGTCGACATGGCCGGGGTGAACGTGGAGGACCGACTGGCGCTGTCCGTGTTCGCCGCGACGGCCCGCCGGGCCGAGGAGTGGCCGGCCGTGCCGGTGTTGCTCTGCTCGCCGTCGCCGGTCGCCGCACGATGGCTGGCCGAGTCGACCACGTGCCGGGTGCTCTCGGTCTCCGCGGACTGCGCTGAGGCGACCCGGTTGGCCGGTACGACGTCCCCGTTGCGGATGCGGGCCCGGCTGGAGCCGGTCGCCGGGGCCTGCCGGCGGGCCCGGGAGCTGGTCACCGAGGCGTGCGCGCGGTGGAACTTGCCCGACGCGTCCGGCCCGGCCGCGTTGGTCCTCAGCGAACTGGTCGGCAACGTGGTGCGTCACGCCGGCACGCCGATGCAGGTGACGGTGACCCTGCGCCGGCCGTATCTGCACCTGGCGGTGGTGGACGGCAGCAGCGCCCAGGCCCGAGCGGGCGGGACGGACCTGCACGCCGAGGGTGGACGAGGGTTGATGCTGGTGCGGGAGCTGACCCAGCGGTGGGGCAGCGTGCCGGCCGGGCCGGGCAAGGCCGTCTGGGCGATGCTGCCGGCAACCTGAGCGTTCGAGGCGCTTGCACCCGGTACCAGCGTTCTGACCGAATTTACCGCTCTAGCCTGGTTACATGGTGCGAGGGTCGGGTAGGCACGCCCGTCCTTTCTGCCGTCACGACGGGGTGAGCAGCCATGCCCAAGCGGGTAACCACGGAACCCGGTCGCGATCGGGGCCCGGCAATCCTGGCACCGGCCCGTTTCGGGGGGTTCCCGGGAGCGGTACGGGCACCGATCCCGGGCAACTCCCTGATCAAGTTCCTCGCCACTACCGACCACAAGCAGATCGGCCTGCTGTATCTGCTGACCTCCTTCGGGTTCTTCCTGCTGGCGGGGCTGCAGGCGATGGTGATGCGCGCCGAGCTGGCCCGACCGGGGATGCAGTTCCTCTCCCCCGAGCAGTACAACCAGCTCTTCACCTCGCACGGCGCGGTGATGCTGCTTTTGTTCGCCACGCCCGCGGCGTTCGGGTTCGCCAACTACATCGTGCCGATCCAGATCGGCTCGCCGGACGTGTCGTTCCCCCGCCTCAACGCGCTGGCCTACTGGCTGTACCTGTTCGGCGGGCTGATGGTGGTCGGCGGGTTCGTCACCCCGGGGGGTTCGGCGGACTTCGGCTGGACCGCGTACAGCCCACTCAGCGACGTGGACAACAGCCCCGGCGTGGGCGCGAACATGTGGGTGCTCGGCCTGGTCGTCTCCGGGCTCGGCACCATCCTCGGCGCGGTCAACCTGATCACCACGATCCTCACCCTGCGCGCGCCGGGCATGACCATGTTCCGGATGCCGGTCTTCACCTGGAACATGCTGTTCACCAGCTTGCTGGTGATCCTCGTCTTCCCACTGCTGGCCGCCGCGCTGCTGGCGCTCTCCGCCGACCGGTTGCTCAACGCGCACGTCTACGACGCGGCCACCGGCGGCCCGATGCTCTGGCAGCATCTGTTCTGGTTCTTCGGCCACCCCGAGGTCTACATCATCGCGTTGCCGTTCTTCGGCATCATCACCGAGATCATTCCGGTCTTCTCCCGCAAGCCGCTCTTCGGCTACACCGGGATCGTGCTGGCCACCGCCGCCATCACCGTGCTGTCGATGACAGTCTGGGCGCACCACATGTTCGCCACCGGCCAGGTGCTGCTGCCGTTCTTCAGCATCCTGAGTTACCTGATCGCGGTGCCCACCGGCGTGAAGTTCTTCAACTGGATCGGCACCATGTGGAAGGGCCAGCTCACCTTCGAGACGCCGATGCTCTTCGCCATCGGCTTCCTGGTCACCTTCCTGCTCGGCGGCCTCACCGGCGTACTGCTGGCCAGCCCGCCGGTCGACTGGCACACCCACGACAGCTACTTCGTGGTGGCGCACTTCCACTACGTGGTGTTCGGCACCGTGGTCTTCGCCCTCTTCGGCGGCTACTACTTCTGGTGGCCGAAGATGACCGGGCGGCTGCTCGACGAACGGCTCGGCAAGGCGCACTTCTGGACCATGTTCATCGGCTTCCACGGCACCTTCCTGGTGCACCACTGGCTGGGTAACGAGGGCATGCCGCGCCGGTACGCCGACTACCTGCCCACCGACGGCTTCACCACGCTGAACACGATCTCCAGCATCTTCGCGTTCATCCTCGGCCTCTCCACCCTCTTCTTCATGTACAACGCCTGGAAGTCCTGGCGGTACGGGGCGATGGTGACTGTGGACGACCCGTGGGGCTTCGGCAACTCCCTCGAATGGGCGACCGGTTCCGGGTGGAGGAGGGCCTCACCACCCAGCTGCGCACCGGCGACCAGGGCCGGGTGGAGACCGGGGGATGGGTCTACGTCGACGGTC
>NZ_JBEZFO010000011.1:0-225628 GCF_040649495.1 Micromonospora sp. NPDC048947 | reverse complement strand
CATCCGGGGGGCTCCCCCCCCCCCAAACCCCCCAACCCCCCCCCCCGGGGGGGGGGCGCCCCCGGGGGCCCCCCCCCCCCGCACGTCGCTGGTCCCGGGTGAAAGAATCACGCTTAACTATGCATTAATATTATCTAAGTACCTTTTGACGAATGTCGGCTTTAGCGTCATTTCGGCACGACGTCCCGTCGTCGATCGTTGTCTTCCTGATCGCCATTCCGTTGTCGCTCGGCATCGCTGCCGCCTCCGGGGCACCGCTGCTGGCCGGGCTGATCGCCGCAGTCGTGGGTGGAATAGTCGCCGGTACGCTCAGCGGCGCACCGCTCCAGGTCAGCGGGCCAGCGGCCGGGCTCACGGTGATCGTCGCGGGGACCATCGCCGAGTTCGGCTTCGCCGGCACCGCCGCGATCGTGACCGTCGCCGGGCTGCTGCAGATCCTGCTCGGCATCACCCGCCTCGGGCGGGCCGCGCTCGCCCTGTCGCCAACAGTCGTACACGGGATGCTGGCCGGCATCGGCCTGGTCATCGCGCTGAGCCAGGTCCACGTCGCGCTCGGCGGCGCGCCCCAGAGCTCCGCGTGGGCGAATCTCCGTGACCTACCCGGCCAGATCGCCGACTACCACAGCGTGTCCGTGCTGCTCGGTGCGCTGACCATGACGCTGTTGCTGGTCTGGTCACGTCTGGTCAAGACCACGATGCTGCCCGCGACCCTGGTGGCGGTGGTGGTCACCACCGTGGTCGCGACGGCCCTCAATGCCGACGTGGATCGGGTGGATCTGCCGGCCGATCCCCTGGGCGCGATCACCTTCGCCCGCTGGCCCGACTCACCGCCGTGGGAGGTTCTTCCGGCCGTCCTCACCATCGCCCTGGTGGCGAGCGTGGAATCTCTTCTCTCGGCGGTGGCCGTCGGCCGGATGCACCACGGCCCACGGGCGAACCTCGATCGTGAACTCATCGCCCAGGGCGCCGCGAACGCCGTGTCCGGCACGCTCGGCGGTCTCCCGGTCACCGGCGTCATCGTGCGCAGCTCGGCCAACGTCGCGGCCGGCGCACGCACCCGCGCCTCGGCCATCCTGCACGGGGTCTGGATCGCCGGGTTCGTGATGGCCGGCGCCGTACTGCTGGAGATGATCCCGATGGCCGCGCTCGCCGCGGTCCTCGTGGTGGTCGGCGTACGGCTGGTGAGCCTCGCGCAGATCCGCACCTACGCCCGGCACCGGGAGCTGCCCATCTACGTGGTCACCGCGGTCGGCGTGGCCGCCACGGACCTGCTCATCGGGGTCGGGCTGGGCATGGCGACGGCGGTGCTGTTCATGTTGTGGCGGTTGGCCCGGTGCGAGATCCACGTCACCGAGCCGAATCCCGGTAGCTGGCTCGTGTCGATCATCGGCACACTCGCCTTCGTCGCCTCCGGACGGCTCACCCGCCGACTCGCCGCCCTGCCCCCGCGGCAGCACGTCGAACTCGAGCTGCACCTGGACTATCTCGACCACGGCGCGTACGAGACCATCCGCGACTGGCAGGCGTCCTACACACGGGCCGGTGGCACCGTCCACGTCGACGAGGTACACGGCTCCTGGCTTCATCGTGCAGGCACCGACGGGCTCGGCACCGGCAAACGCACCTCCCCGTGCCTGACACGGGATCGTCGGTCTGCGGATGCGCAGGGGCCGACCCGTCACGAGTTGCCGCCACCCCGGTCCACTCCGATCCCGTGAGGTCGGGGCATCTCGCGCCGGGGACACCCCGACTTCCGGGAAGTCGAGTCGATCAAGACGGGGCGGGGCGCGTCACCCCGGGGCGGGGCGGGTCACGCCGGGTCAAACCCGGGTGAGGCGTACGGCGTCGGCGATGACCAGGCCGGTGGTGTTGCTCCACCGGCTCACGCCGACCCGGTTGGCGTCGCCCGCCGGCAGCGTGAACGTGCCGAGGACCCGCCACTGCCCGCCGGTGGCCCGTTGGTCGACCCGGACGGTCTGGTTGCCGGCGCCGGTGGCGACGATGTACGGGGCAGCGCTGTTGTAACCCGCGTTCGCGGGCCACCATGCCTCGACCCGGTAGTTGGCGGTGGCCGGGACGTTGAACCGGTACCACGCGACGTCACTGGCGGCGACCGGGTCCGCGTAGCGGTAGTCGGCGCCGTAGCGCTGACTGGAGTACGACGACACGCCCCAGTTGGCGCTGGCGGTGAACCGACCGCTGGTGGTGTTGTCGACTGTGGAGGACCACGCCGTGCCACCGCCGGCCATTCTCGCCGCCACGTCGGCGCGCATGACGTTCAGGTCGATGAAGGATGGGTCGATCTTGCCGGTGGTGCTGGTCTCCCGGTGGCCTCGGGCGTAGCTGCTGTCCCGTCCGAGCCGGGTGAGCACGGCGGCGGTGGCGGCGAGCGACGCGTTGTACTGCGCGGCGGTCATTTCCTGGTTGACGCCGTTGTAGTCGATCTCCCACCCGATCATCAGGGTGTTGCCGTCCCCGGCCGGGATCGGTCCGCTGCCGCCGCTGACTCCGGCGTGGTTGCACCGGCCGGCGGAGATGACGTGGAAGACACCGTTGTAGTCGACGAGCGCCTGGCACAGCGGGCCCGGCAGGTCGGACCGGCCGTTGATGCAGATGCCGAGCGCCGGGTGCGGGTTGCTGGCGCTGGAGGTCGAGGCGGTGTGGTGCCAGAGCACTCCGATGGGGTCGAACGAGCCGGGCCGCATCCGGTTGAGCCAGTCGCCCTCGACCACCACCTGGACCCCGGCTGCGCGCAGCACGTCCACCAGCCAGGGAATCGTCGCCATCAGGCGTCCTGAAGCAGGTCGGCGAGGCACTCGGCCTTCGGCGCGGCGCTCGCGGCGGCGGGTCGGGTGACGACTGTCAGCGCGGCGACCACCAGGGCGGGGATGCCGAGCACCCCACGGCGGGGCAGACGGATGGACGGGGTTCGGGCCATGGCGATCCTCCAGCGACGGCGGGTACGAACGGATCGACGAACGTGATGACGGGACGCTATACCGTCACGTACGTCGATGTCGATACCCTTCATTGCTGGGCCCCGCGCTGAAGGAATTCGCCGATTCAGACCTCGCCGAGCGCGTCGATGTCGCGCATCTCCTCCGCCGTGAGCGAGAAGTGGAAGACGTCGAAGTTCGCGGTGATCCGCTCCGGGGTCACCGACTTCGGGATCACCACGATCTCGTGGTCGATGTGCCACCGCAGCACCACCTGCGCCGGGGAGACGCCGTGCGCGCCGGCGATCCTGGTCAGCACCGGGTCACTGAGGTCGCTGGTCTTGAACGGGCTGTACCCCTCCAGCACCACGCCCCGGTCCCGGTGCTCGGTGTGTCGCTGCCGGTCGTACAGCGACGGGCTCCACCGGATCTGGTTGACGGCCGGGTTCTCCTCGGTGGACTGGATCAACTCGTCGATCTCCGCGGTGCTGTAGTTGCTCACCCCGACCGCCCGGGCCAGGTTCTCGTCGCGGGCGGCGAGCAGCTCGCGCCAGAGCGGGATGCTGTCCCCCGGCGACGACGGCGGCCAGTGGATCAGCCAGAGGTCGACGTACTCGACGCCGAGCGCCTCCAGGCTGGCCTCCAGCGTCGCGCGCTCCCGGCCCACCCGGTCCGGCGGGAGCTTGGTGGTGATGAAGAGGTCCTCCCGCCGCAGCCCGCTCTCCCGTACCGCCCGGCCGACCTCCCGCTCGTTGCCGTACACGGTGGCGGTGTCGAGGTGCCGGTAGCCGGTGTCGAGCGCGGCCAGCACGGCGTCGTAACCGGCCTGGCCGGTGGCCTGCCAGGTGCCGAAGCCGAGCAGGGGCATCCGCACGTCACCGGGGAGCAGGGCGGTGGGCTGGTCGGTGAGGTCCATGAGGTCCGTTCTACCCCGCCGCGCCCCCGGCCGCCGAGCGAACCGGACACTCCGACGTCCAGCGCACCGGTCCGGTCTGCCGGACAATGCGTGTGTGACCGACCGGCTGGACGAGTACCGGCGACGGCGGGACGCGGCCCGCACACCCGAGCCGGTGCCGTCGGAGAGCCCGTCGCCGGCCAACTCCGACGCGGCCCGCTTCGTCATCCAGCAGCACCACGCCCGCAGCCTGCACTGGGACCTGCGCCTGGAGCACGAGGGGGTGCTCGCGTCCTGGGCGGTGCCCCGCGGCCTGCCCCGCGATCCGGGTCGCAACCACCTCGCCGTGCACACCGAGGACCACCCGATGGAGTATCTCGACTTCGCCGGTGAGATCCCGGCCGGTGAGTACGGCGGCGGCCGGATGCTGATTCACGACCGGGGCACCTACCGCTGCGAGAAGTGGCGCGACGACGAGGTGATCGTGACGCTCTCCGGTGAGCGGACCGCCGGCCGCTACGTCCTCTTCGCCACCGGCGGACGGGACTGGATGGTCCGCCGCACCGACCCCGCGCCGCCGGGCTGGACGCCGATGCCGGAGCTGGTCCGGCCGATGCACACCACGCCCGCGGCCGGGCTCCCCCGCGACCGCGCCGCCTGGGGGTACGAGCTGCGCTGGGACGGTGTCCGGGCGATGGCGTACGTCTCCGGTGGGCGACTGCGGCTGCTCTCCGAGACCGATGAGGAGATCACCGGCGGGTATCCGTGGCTGCGGGCGATGGCCGAGGCGCTCGCGCCCACCGAGGCGGTGCTCGACGGTGTGCTGGTCCGCATCGACGGTGCCGGGCGGGTCCGCCCGGTTCGGCCGGCCAGCGGCAGCCGGGTCCCCGCCGGCGCCCAGTACCTGATCGTCGACCTGCTGTGGTTGGAGGGCGTGAGCAGCGTCGACGTGCCGTACGCGCAACGCCGGGAGCTGCTCGATGGGCTGGTCTTGTCCGGTACGCACTGGCAGACTCCGCCGTGGTTCCCGGGCGCGGGCGACGAGGCCCTGCGTGCCGGGCGGGAACAGGGCCTGCCGGGCGTGGTCGCCAAACGACTGGACTCGGTCTACCAGCCGGGGCGGCGCAGCCGACACTGGCTGAGCATCGACGCGGTGTGACGGCGAGGAGCGACGTGTACCTGACTCACCTGGACTGCCCGCGCTGCGGCAGGGAGTACGCCGCCGACCGGTTACAGAATCTCTGCGAGTGCGGATCGCCGCTGCTGGTCCGCTACGACCTGCCGGCCGTGGCGAAGGTGGTCACCCCGGAACGCTTTCCGCTGCGCCCTGCCGACCTGTGGCGCTACCGGGAGCTTCTGCCGGTCGCCGACCCTCGGCACGTCACCACGCTGGGTGAGGGCTGGACGCCGCTGTTGCGGGCTCCGGCGTACGGCACCGAGATCGGCGTCGCGGACCTGATGGTCAAGGACGAGGGGCTGATCCCGACCGGCTCGTTCAAGGCCCGGGGCGCCGCGGTCGGGGTGAGCCGGGCCCGCGAGCTGGGCGTCGAGCGGATCGCGATGCCGACGAACGGCAACGCCGGGTCGGCCTGGGCCACGTACGCCGCGCGGGCCGGAATGCGCGCGACCATCGTCATGCCGCTGGAGGCGCCGAGCATCTGCCGGCGCGAGTGCGTCGCCGCCGGTGCCGACCTGCGCCTGATCGACGGGCTGATCGGGGACGCCGGTCGGCGGGTGGCCGAGCTGATCGCGGAGTCGAACGGGGCGATCTTCGACGCCGGCACGCTGCGCGAGCCCTACCGGTTGGAGGGCAAGAAGACGATGGGGTACGAGATCGTCGAGCAGCTCGGCTGGCAGACGCCGGACGTGATCATCTATCCGACCGGCGGCGGGGTCGGCCTGATCGGCATCCACAAGGCGCTGCACGAGCTGCGTGAGCTGGGCTGGATCGGCGACAAGCTGCCCCGGCTGGTGGCGGTGCAGTCCACCGGTTGCGCGCCGATCGTGCGGGCCTTCGCCGCCGGCGAGGATCGGGCGCAGCCGTGGGCGGGCGCGCACACTGTGGCGTTCGGCATCACGGTGCCGGCCCCGCTGGGCGACGAGTTGATCCTCGCGGCGCTGCGGGAGTCCTCCGGCACCGCGGTCGCCGTCGACGACGCGGACATCCTTGCCGATCTGCGGGACTTCGCCGCCCGGGAGGGGCTGCTGCTGTGCCCGGAGGGAGCGGCCTGCCTCACGGCGGCCCGGCAACTGCGCGCGGGCGGGTGGATCCGGGCCGGCGAACGGGTGGTGGTGCTCAACACCGGCGCCGGGCTGAAGTATCCGGACACCGTCGACGTCTCCGGCGTACCCCTGATGGGGTGAGCTGACGGCGCCCCGCGGACCGTGCGGTCCGCGGGGCGCCGTCGTGCCGGTCTACTGGTAGGTGATGTCGGAGGGCGAGTAGAGGCAGTTGACGCCGTCGGCGCCCTCGCCGATCTCGGTCGGCTCGCTGCCCTTCGGCACGCCCTTGTACTTCACGCAGATCGAGGTCTCGCGGTCCGGGTCGCCGACGATGGTGATCCGGCTGAACCGGGCGGTGTCGCCCCAGTTGGTGTTGATGCCGGCGATCGCGTCGGTGTTCCGGACGATGACGTTGTCGATCACCACGTGCCGCTGGTACGACGTGGAGCAGTTGCCGCAGGCGCGGTAGAGCTTGCCGGCGTTCTCCACCCGGAAGTTCTTGATGTAGACGGTGCCCGAGCCGTTGTGCTGGAAGACCTTGTCGCTGGCGGAGCGGGCCCCACCGCCGTCGACGGTGTACGTGGTGCCGCCGCGGAAGGTCGCCGCGTCCTCGCCGACGTCCTCCCACCAGACGTTGATCAGGGTGCAGTTGCCCTCGCAGTGCACGCCGTCGCCGGCCGGGGCGCCGATGATCACGTTGCGCAGGGTGGCGCCGGCGGCCAGCTCGAACATCGGGTCCTGGCTCTCACTCTGCCCGCCGTCACCGATGCCGTAGTAGCGCTTGAGCCCGCCGTCGAACGAGCCGGAGACCGGGATCGTGGCGTCCACCTTCTGGTTGCCGGTGGGCGTCGGCCAGCCAGCCGGCGGCGGTGTGGTGGTCGGCGGCGGCGTGGTGGTGGGTGGCGGAGTGGTCGTCGGTGGCGGAGTGGTCGGGGTGCCTCCGCCGGACGAGTCGACGAGCACGTCGTCGAAGCCGCCGCTGGCGTACGCGGTGACCAGGCCGATCCGGCCCGCACCGGCGAGGCTGTTGCTGCCGGACGCGATCTGGGTGCCGTTGACGAAGCCGCGGATGGTGCTGCCGCTGGTCTCGATGCGCAGGTTGTACCAGGTGCCGGTGCCGATGCCCAGCGCGGCGGAACCGATCGCCGTGACGGAGCTTCCGTTGACCGCCTGCAGCTCGGCCCGGCCGGAGCCGAGCAGGGCCAGCCGGTACATCTTGGTGCTGCTGGTGGAGCGGGCGGCGAGCCCGACCAGGGCACTGGACGAGGCGAAGCTCGTCGGCCTGACCCGGGCCTGCACTGAGTAGTTGGTCCAGCTGGTCTGGCCGGCGAACTGGCGGGCCAGCTCGCTGCCGGCGTTGGACTGGTTGAGCACGCCCGAGCCGTCGACGGCCCAGGTGCCGCCGGACTTGGACCAGCCGGAGGTGTCGCCGTCGGTGAAGTCGTCGCTGAAGACGGTGGCCGCGAAGGCCGAGGTCATGCCGGCGGCGAGGGCCGCCGCTGTCACCCCGGCGCCCACGGCCAGCAGGAGTGGTCGGCGGCCGGTGAAGCGTCTTTTCTGCACAGGTGTCCTCCTTGACGCATGTGGTGGTGATCCCTCGGCGGCCGTGGCGAGACGTGTCGGCACGGCGTGCTGCGCTGAACGGGATCGGTGTGCGCCCCCGCCGGACGCCCGGATCCGAAGCGGGGTGAAGCGGGATCGAAGCCCTGGGGAAAGGGCTTTCCAGCTCCTTCGAGGCTAGGACCGCCCAAGCACCAGCGTCAATGCCTGGCGCTTGCAGGTCTGTTGCAGGATTCCGACCGGGGCGGCACGCCCACCGATCAGTAGCTGTCCGGCCGGGTGATCCGCCAGGCCGCGTTGATCAGCCCGATGTGCGAGAGCGCCTGCGGCATGTTGCCGAGCTGCATCCCGGTGGACAGGTCGATCTGCTCGCTGAACAGGCCCACGTCGTTGGCGTGCCCGACGACCCGCTCGAAGAGCGCCTCGGCGCGCTGCTGTTCGCCGGTCATCACCAGGCACTCCACCAGCCAGAACGAGCACAGCAGGAAGCCGGCCGGGTCGGTCGTCCAGCGCCGCAGCAGCCCATCCTCGGTGCCCAGCTCGCGCTCGACCATCTCGATCGTCGAGCGCATCCGCGGGTCGGTGGCCGGCAGAAAGTGGGTGACCGGCAGGGCGAGCACCGAGGCGTCCAACTCCGCCGATCCGAACGCGCCGGTGAAGGCCCCGATCCGCTCGTTCCACCCCTCGCGCAGCACCGCGTCGCGGATCTCGTCGCGGACCGTGGCCCAGCGATGTGGGTCGGCCCGGTCGCCGAGCCGGTCGGCGAGCCCCACCGCCCGGTCCATGGCGAGCCAGCAGGCCACCTTCGACGAAACGTAGTGGCGCTCCTCGTCCCGGGTCTCCCAGATGCCCCGGTCCGGCAGACGCCACGTCGCGGCCACCTGCTCGGTCAGCCCGAGCACCATCTCCCGCAACTCGTCCTCGAACGTCGCGCCGAGGTAGTCGCGCAGCCGCCACACCGCCGACATCACCTCACCCGGCACGTCGAGCTGCCGCTGCCGCCAGGCGTCGTTGCCGACCCGCACGGGCCGACTGTCGCGGTAGCCGCGCAGGTGGTTGCAGTGGTGCTCGGAGAGGTCGCGCTCGCCCTCCAGCCCGAAGAGCACCGGCACCGGCTCGTCGCCGAACCGGCCGATCGAGCGGGTCGCCCAGGCGAACAGCCGGGACGTCTCGTCGGGGCAGGCCGCCACCCACAACGCCCGCATCGTCAACGAGAAGTCCCGCAGCCAGGAGTAGCGGTAGTCGTAGTTCCGGTCGCCGCCGATCTGCTCCGGCAGTGAGGAGGTCAGCGCCGCGGCGACCGCGCCACTGCGGGCGTACGTGAGGCCGGTCAGCACCGTGGAGCTGTGAGTGACGAGTTCGGGGTAACGGCCGGAGTATCCGTGCGTCTCCCGGAACGCCTGCCACGCCTGCGTCGTCTCGGCGAGGGTGGTCAACGGGTCCACCTTTGCCGGCGGGTCGCCGTACGCCTCCCCGAACGCGAGGTCCATCCCGATCACCTGACCGGCGGAGACCTCGAACTCGTGGGTCACCCGGTCCCTGCCCGCCCGCAGGTGCAGACCTCCGGCGCGCAACATCAGCACCACCGGGCCAGCACCGGCCAGCACCCCACCGTCGGGCTGCTCGTGCAGGTACGGCGTGAGCAGGCCGTACTCCGGGCGGGGCGCGAAGTCCAACGCCATCCGTACCCGCCCGGAGAGCCCTTCGACCACTCGGATCAGCACGGCGGGTGAATTCTTGCCCAGCTCGTGCGCGCGGGCCCCGACCTCGGCGGCCAGCGCGTCGGTGACCGCCACGCTGCCGTGTGGGGTGTGGTGCACCGTCCGCAGCACCAACGAGTCCGGCAGGTACGCGCGCTCCACCCGGTGACCCGGGCCGCCGACCCCTACCGGCGCCAGCCGGAAGTGACCAGCTCCCGGGTCGAGCAACCGCGCGAACACTGACGACCCGTCGAACCGGTGCGGGCACCACCAGTCGATCGAGCCGTCCTTGCCGACCAGGGCGCCCGAACGAGAGTCCGAGAGGAACCCGTAGTCGGAGATCGGCTGCTGCTCCACCCGCCGGGGGTACCCGCATCGGCCCGGATCAGGCCGGAGGCGATCACTCGGTCGGTGGCTCGTCCTCGCCCGCCGCCTCGGCCGCGTCGGCCTCTTCCTTGGTCTTGTGCACTGCCTTGTCGGCGTGCTCCGGCGGCCCGTAGACCGTGTACAGCACCAGCGGGTTGGGACCGGTGTTGACGAAGTTGTGCTTGGTGCCGGCCGGCACCACCACCAGGTCGCCCGCGACGACCTTCCGCTTCGCGCCGGCGACCCGCGCCTCGCCGACACCGCTCACGAAGGTGAGGATCTGGTCGATGTCCTCGTGCACCTCCTCGCCGATCTCCCCATCGGCGGGGATGGTCATGATTACCAACTGGGTGTGCTCACCGGTCCACAGCACCCGCCGGAAATCCGGGCTCTTCTCGGCGACGGTCGCGATAGTGAAATGCTCCATGTCCACGCTCATACCCCGTCCGGCGGCAACCCACGCCGGGACTCACGAATGGTGGAATTCCCCACGCTGGGAGGGTTTGGATCCACACGGACCGGGGATCGAGGAGCGGACCGGCGCGAACGGCCGGTCGAGCCAGGTCCCCGCCGACGTACCGCCGAACGGCTGCGGTGGTGGGAGACGGCCAGAGCGCGGCGACGTTCCGACCACGGAGCGGCGCCGCGCGCTCTTGTCCGCCTGCGGGCCTAGCGGTGCAGCCAGCTGAGCAGGTCGGGCGGGGCCAGCGCCGCGACCCGTTGCCGGTAGCGGGCGAGGCCGGCCTCGTCCAGCAGGTCACGTCCCTGGCCCGAGCCTCCCCGGCGAAAGAACGCCTGCCGGTCACGCAGCACGCCGAGCGTGTCCGGTGCGAGCCGGTCGGCGCGCTCCCGCATCCGACCGAAGGTGGCCGCTTCGACCAACTCCGGCCCCGGGCTCGGAAGTTTCCACGTGTCGGCCAGCCGGCGCATCTCGCCGCCCAGATCGGCCAGCAGGTCGTCGTAATGCACCAGCTCGACGTTCGGCTCGTGTCGGCGGGCCCACGCGTCAGTGAGGTGCATCAGCACCCCGGGCAGCGAATCCAGCTCGGCGCAGGGGTCCACCTCCCGGTTGACCCAGCTCAGCAACCACTCCCGCACCGGTGGCCGCTCTCTGGGTGGCCCGGTCGGGGCGGGTTGGCCGGTCAGCTCGGCGATGCGTGCCCGGTCCAGGTTGGCGCTCTGGTGGTAGAGGGAGACCGCCATGTCCAGCGGGTGCCGGGCCACCACCACGTAGTGCGCCCGAGGGTCCGACGGCACCCCGTCCAGCGGGGTGTGCGTCTTGATGAACCGCCGATGTGGCTGGGCGGCCAGCCGGTCGTACACAGTGGCCTGCGGCTCACCCAACCAGTCGAGCCACGGCGACAGCACTGTCAGCGGCGCCGGCAACTCCGCGCGACGAAGCACCAGCAGCGCACAGATCATCTGCATCCAGGTGGTGCCGCTCTTGGACCGGGTGCTGATAACGATGTCGCCGTCGCGGAACGGGAAACCGGTCCACCGTGCGCTGTCCTCTTCGTCGGACTGGTAACGGTGAATCGACGTGGGCATCGGTGGATGGTAGTCGCCGAACCGACAGTCGAGCAGCCGAATTCCGGCTTACATTCCTGGGGCACGGGCGTATGCCTGGCTAGATTGAATTATGGTGCCCGCCCACGGGGGCCGGGCGGCGGCACCGGTCTACCGCCCCATCCTCGCCAACCGACGGGGCGAGCTTGAAGCCCTGAGCCACCTCGATCCCGCCCATGCCGCACTGGTCGCCCCGGTCCTGGAGATCGGCGCGATCGGTCGGTCCACGATGGACGCCATTCGCCGGCTGCCGTCCGGGCTGCTGCCCGCCATCGACGTCAGCGCACTGACCGACATCCCCGAGGCGGAGCTGACCCGTTGGGGCGTGCCGGTGGTGCCGGTGATCGGGCTCTCCGAGAGCGACCACCGGCTGGTCGCGCACGGCGCGGCGGCGCGGTCGTACGGCCGGCGCGCGCTCATCCGACTGCGGGCCGGCCAGGACCGGGCCGGGCCGGACGCGAGCACCACCGCCGTGGAACGGATCTGGCGGTTCACCAGCCTCGCCCCGGAGGAGTGCGACCTGCTGGTGGACGCGGGGGACGTCTGCTGCCCGGCGGACGTGCGGACCGCAGAGCCCCGGGTACGCCACCTGCTGGACTGGGCACGCCGACACGCCTGGCGGTCGGTGACTGTGGCGGCGGGCGGTATGCCTCCGACGCTGTCCCGGTTGCCCACCGACGAGCCGGTCCAACTGGACCGCTGGGACTGGCAACTGTGGCGGCGACTGGCCGACACCGGGGTCGACTACGGCGACTACGGTGTCCACCCGGCCGGGCCGGCCGCCGGTGACAGTGGCGACCGGTTGCCGACGGTGCGCTACACCGACGACGGCAGCTGGTGGGTCTACCGCTGGGCGCGACGCGGCGGCCGGGGCGACGACAGGTTCGCCGACCTGTGCCGCACGCTGGTGTCGGCACCGCACTGGCCGACCACCGGTGCGGCCTTCTCCTGGGGTGACCATGAGCTGCTGCGCCGGGCCCGCCGTGGCGCCGGGGCCGGCTCGACCGCCAACTGGGCGGCGTGGAGCACCTCGCACCACCTGGCCCACGTGCTCGGCACGCTGTTGCATCCAGCCGGCGACGGCGCACCACGGTGGCACCCTGGGCAGGGGCCGCCACCGCAGCGGGGACGATCGCCACGCTGAAAGCCGGATCTACTGCTTCTCGGTGAAGCCGAACTGGATGATGCCCTCGTCGTCGACGGTGGCGTCCACCGACGCGTCGCCGAGCAGCTCGGCGGCGTCCTCATCCAGGAAGATCCGCGCGCCCTGGTTGTCGACCACCCGATCGCCCTGCACCGGCTCGGGCACCAGCTCGACGGTGAGCGACCCCGCATCGGTGTCGGCGGCGATACGCACACCGCCGTCCTGGGCGACGTCCTGTTGGTTGGCGAGGTCACGGATGACGAGCACGGCGTTATCGGTCATGGTGAGCATTTGTGGAACTCCTCGTGGATTGTCGGCTCGCTGTCGGATACCGCGCGGACCGGACACTCGGCCCCGCCTACGAGCACACGTGGGAGGCGACAGAGGGGCGAACGATCATCGCCGTCGCATCGAATCGGGGCAGCTGACGGCCCCGTCACTCCCACCGTGCCCGCTGGCCGACCATCCGTCAAATAGAGCCAGGTCAGTGGAGAGCGGCGGCCGGCGCCAGCCAGGCGCGAATCTCGTTGACCGCCGCGCGGCCGGCCCGGTTGGCCCCGATCGTGCTGGCCGAGGGGCCGTACCCGACCAGGTGAATCCGAGCGTCGGCGACCACTCGGGTGCCGTCCATCGTGATACCGCCGCCCGGCGCGCGCAGCCCCAGCGGGGCGAGATGGTCGATGGCCGCCCGGAAGCCGGTGCACCAGAGGATCACGTCCGCCGACACGTTCCTCCCGTCCGTCCAGGCCACCCCGTCGGGCGTGATCCGGTCGAACATGGGTAGCCGGTCGAGGACGCCGCGCTCGCGCAGGTGGCGTACCTCCGGGGTGACCGGAAGCCCGGTCACGCCCACCACACTGCCCGGCGGCCGGCCGGAGCGGACCGCCTGCTCCACCCGGGCCACGGCGGCCCGACCCAGTTCCGGGCCGAACTCCTCCTCGTTGAACGTCGGCGGCCGGCGGGTCACCCAGGTGGTCGCCGCCGCGACGGTGGAGACCTCGCCGAGCAGTTGCACGGCCGAGGTGCCGCCGCCGACCACCACCACGCGCAGGCCGGTGAACTCGGCGGGCCCTCGATAGTCGGCGGTGTGCAACTGGCGTCCCCGGAACGTCGACCGGCCCGGGTAGTGCGGCCAGAACGGTCGCGTCCAGGTGCCGGTGGCGTTGATCAGGGCCCGGGCGGTCCAGGTGCCCCGGTCGGTGCGCACGTCGAGTCGTCCGTCCGGGCGGGAGTGCACCCCTCGGACCCGCACCGGCCGCCGCACCGGCAGGTCGAAGGCTCTCTCGTACGCGGCGAAGTAGGCGCTGACCTGCTCGGAAGCCGGGCGTTGTGGCTCGGTGGGCGGGAGCGGCAGCCCGGGCAGGTCATGGAAGCCGTGCACGCGGTCGAAGACCAGCGTCGGCCAGCGGTGCTGCCAGGCGCCGCCGGGCCCGTTGTCGGCGTCGAGGATGACGAAGCCGCTGTCGGGCGCGAAGCCGGTGCGGTGCAGGTGATAGCCGGCGCTCAGGCCGGCCTGCCCGGCACCGATCACCACGACGTCCGCGGAGTGGGTGTCCACGTGGGGCTACAACGCGCCGGATGCCGCCGCTGTGCCCGTCCTCGACCGTCACGCCGATCACAGACTGCTATTCCGGCTTCGACCACCTGACCTGCGCCTACGCTGAGTTGATGAGCGACTTCCGTCGGTATGCGGGCGAGTTCCTCGGCACCCTGTTGCTGGTGTTCTTCGGGGTGGGCAGCGCGGTCGCCGCACGGGTCCAGGGCGGTGTGGTCGTGGTGGCACTGGCCTTCGGGTTCGTGATGGTGGCCCTCGTCTACACGATCGGCCCACTCTCCGGCAGCCACGTCAACCCAGCGGTGACGCTCGGCGTGCTGCTCTCCGGCAAGATCTCGGTGCTCGGGGCGGTGGCGTACTGGATCGCGCAGTTCGTCGGCGCGACGGTCGCGGGCTTCGTGCTCTGGGCGCTCACCCGCTGGGGTGACGTGGCGGACCAGACCGGGGCCCTGGGCACCAACGGTTACGGCGCGCACATCAACCGGGGCGGCGCGGCGGTGCTGGAGGTCGTGCTGACCTTCCTCTTCGTGCTGGTAGTTCTGGTGGTGACGAGTCGGAGCGAGAATCCGGGCACCGCCGGGCTGGCCATCGGGTTGGCCCTGGCCGTGACCCAACTGGTGGGCGTGACGCTGACCGGCGCGGCGGTCAATCCGGCCCGCGCGTTCGGTCCGGCGGTCTTCGAGGGCGGTGTGGCGCTACGGCAGCTCTGGGTGTTCATCGTCTTCCCGCTGCTCGGTGGGGCACTCGCCGCGCTGGTCGCGCCACTGGTGATGGGGGCGCAGCGGCACTACTGGGGTGGGCACGAGAAGACGGTCGGCGGGCCGAAGTAGCCCAGACGGCAATATCTTTCGCCTGAGACCCTTCTCCGGCGAATATCTCCGTGACAGCATCAGCGGATGCATCGTCGTCACTTTCCCCGGGCCCTCGCGCTGCTCGCGCTGGTCGCGACCGCGGCCACCGCCGCCGCGCCCGGCGCCACGGCCGAGTCGCCCACCCCCGCGACGACCCACCTGCGTGCCACCATCGACACGATCCTCGCCGACACCCGGCTGGCCGGCGCGCAGGCGTCGGTGGTCGTGGTCGACACCAGCACGGGACAGACGCTCTACGACCGCAACGGGGACCGCCGGCTGGTTCCCGCGTCCAACACCAAGCTGCTGACCTCGACGGCCGCCCTTGAGCTGCTCGGCCCGGGCCACCGCTTCAGCACCGACGTCCGAGCCAGCGGCAAGCGCCGTGCGGGCCTGCTCTCCGGCAACCTCTACCTGCACGGCGGAGGCGATCCGACAATGCTCGCCGCCGACTACGACGCGCTCGCCGCGCAGGTCGCCGCCGACGGCGTGCGGGTGGTCACCGGAAACCTGGTCGCCGACGACACCCGCTACGACCGCACCCGACTCGGCCCCGACTGGACCTGGGACGACGAGCCCTACTACTACGCCGCCCAGGTCTCCGCGCTGACAGTTGCCCCGGACACCGACTACGACGCGGGCACCGTGATCGTGCACGCCGCACCGGCCGACCGGGCCGGCGCCCCGCCGGTGGTCACCACCACCCCCGCCACCGGGTACGTCCGCGTCGACAACCGCGCCCAGACGGTCAGCGACGGCGAGACCTCGATCTCGATCGAGCGCGAGCACGGCGGCAACACCGTCGTGGTGACCGGTCAGATCGCCGTCGGCGACGAGCCCGCCAGCGACTGGGTCACCGTCTGGGAACCCACCGGCTACGCGGCGGACGTGTTCCGGGCGGCGCTGCACCGACACGGCGTCCGGGTGCTCGGCCGGACGGTGCTCGGCCAGCCCACCCCGGAGACGGCCCAGCCGGTGGCGCGTCACGACTCGATGAGTCTGGGCGAGTTGATGACGCCATTCTTGAAGCTGTCCAACAACGGGCACGCCGAGGTGTTGACGAAGGAGATTGGCCGGGTGCTCTCCGGTTCGGGCACCTGGACGGCCGGTCTCACAGCGATCAGCGAGTATGTCGCCGACACCGGAATGGACACCGGGAGACTGCGCCAGCGTGACGGCTCAGGGTTGTCCCGGCGCAACCTGATCCCGGCGGCGGAATTCGTCGACCTGTTGAGCGCCGTCCGCGCCGAACCGTGGTTCGCGACCTGGTACGCGGCACTGCCGATCGCCGGTCAACCCGAGCGGTTCGTCGGCGGCACCCTGCGCAGCCGGATGGCCGGCACGCCGGCCGCGGGCAACGTGCACGCCAAGACCGGCAGCCTGACCGGTGTCTCCGGGCTCTCCGGCTACGTCACCAGCGCCGATGGTCGACTGTTGGCGTTCTCCATCCTGCTGAACAACTACCTCACGGCGTCGGTGAAGTCGCTCGAGGACCAGATCGCCGTGGCGCTGGCCGGTTTCCGTGAGGGTGGTGCGTCGACGGCACGGGTGGCCCGGCCGACGGTGCCGGAGACGCCGCGCACCCCGGAGGGCATCGAGTGCTCCTGGGTGAAACCGATCACCTGCTGAGCGACGGCCGGGAGGCGCGAACGCGCCTCCCGGCCGTCCGAGCGCTCAGGCCGGACGGTCCGGTGGGGGGACCACCGCCGTCGGGTCACCGCGTTCGATGAGCGCGTCGATCTCAGCGGCCCGCAGCCCGCGCAGCGCCAGCACCCGGGTGCCCCAGCGGTGCAGGCGGCACGGGTGCGGGCTGGCATCGTTACGGCAGACCACACCCCCGGACCAGCGACGGGGGGCGTGCACCACCACCGCCCGTACGGCGAACTGGGTGTCCTCGCCCGTCACGTACGGCGGCAGGGGGATGTCGCGAAGAACCTCCCCGGACGCTTCACCGGTGCCGGACGAAGCGGCACGACGGACGCGGTGGGCGGTGCTGCTACTCATCTCCGCTGCCTCCACACTGGATGCTCGGATGGGGACAGCAGAAAAGTACGACCCATTCGACAGTCCGCGACGGACAAATTGTCCTGCCGTCCGACGCGCAGCGATCAGTCAGTCAGTCAACGCACCGTCACGGCCTGGAGGCCGACGTTGCCGCAGTGCGACGTGAAGACCTTCTCGACGGTCCAGTTCAGCAGCAGCCGGGCACCCTTCGGCGCTGTGAAGCGGATGGTGAACTGGGCGCTCTGACTGGTGTACGGGTCTTCCAGTCGCGCGGTGCTGGCAGGCCCGCCGGTGGACAGCCGCGCGTCCAGTCGCCCCCGCGCCATCCAGATGCCACCGTAGAGCTGGACCGTGCGCGGCTCACCACTGCCAGCGACGGCAAGGCTGAACCCGTTCCCGGCACCGCAGGCGTAGACGCCGTTGGAGCTGCCGTTCGTCGACCGTTCCGGCGTGCCGTCGGCCCAGCGCACGTACTCCTGGTTGCCGTCCCAACCGACCCGCCGGCCTGGGCCGCCCCCGTCGATGATCTCACCGGAGCCCGACCGCTTGCGGTTCGTCGACCTGCCGCCACGCTCTCCCCAGTGCACCCAGTCCCGGGCGCCCACGGCAGTGAGGTCGACGATGGCGGGCATCTCGCCCCGGCTCACCGTCAGCGCCGGCGAACCGGGCTTCGGCGGTGGCGGGGCGGGCGCGCTGGCCGACGGCGTCGGGTCCGGCGAGGGTGGGCGCTGGCGCGGACGCAGGCCGGGCGTCGCCGGCCCCGCCTCGCCGGTGCGCACGTCGGCGGCCGGGAAACCGGGGGAACGGGCGGGCACTCCGCCCGGACCGGCCTGCTCGTCGTCGGGCGCCGGACCGGACCGGGTGGCGAGGTACGAGATCAACACCACCAGGCAGGCGAGTACGGCGGCTCCCTCCACCGCCCAGCGCCGCCGCTGTCGGGCACGGCCCAGCACACTGCGGATCTTCCCAGCGGTAATGGCACGCGGACGGTGCCTCGGCGGCGCGTTGCCAGCCCTCGAACCAGCCCGCGTGCGGTCTTCGTCCGCCACCGACCCCTCCAACTCCGCCGCCCGGCCGTTTTGGACCGCCGAGGACCACACCATTCACTGTGGGCAGTTTCACGTTTACCCGGGCGTGGACGACACGCTAGATCCGGACTGCCGGATGTGTCCAGCCCACAATGGGACGCTGTCGGACATCCCGGCTGCCCGGACGGGCACTTGGGCAGACCAGGAGCCCCTTTCGGGTCAGCCGATCCGGAAGCCGAGCAGTTGTGCGACGACCACTGCCTGCTCGACGTCGATCACGGCACCGGCCCGTTCGACGACCGTCGGGTCCAGCGCTGTGAGGTCGCTGCCCCGCAGGTCGGCGCCGCCGAGCCGGACATTGGTCAGCTGCGCCCCGGAAAGATCGACACCGGTGACCGTAGCACCGGTGAGATTGGCCCTGGTGAGGTCCACCTCGCGCATGCGCACCCCGGTCAGCCGGACGCCACGCAGGTCGGCGCCGGGCAACGCGACGAAGGACCAGTCACCGCCGTCCACCGTCAACGGACGCAGATCGCACTCGCTGAAGGTGCTGCCGACCAGCTTGCAGCCGGTGAACTCGGCCTCGAAGAAGTTGCACCGCCGAAACACGCAACGGGTGAAGGCGGAGTCGACATGGCGGGAGGCGTTGAACGCCACGTTGCCGAACGTGCACCCGGTGAAGACCGAGCCCCTGCTCACCGCCTCGGTCAGATCCACACCGAAGAACTCACAACCCACGAAGTGCCGGTCGGTCAACTCCTCGCCGTACCAGTCCTCGTTGCGGAAGGTCACGTCCTCGGTCAACTCCGGCATCCGGCCAGGCTAGTGGGCGCCGCCGACAGCCGACAGCCGGCAGGCCGACCCCCTTCCGGCGTCGGTGTACCGGCGAGTACGTTCGGCGGCGTGAGTGTGGCTCGGAGCAAGGACCCGGATCAGATCGGTTTCGACAGGGCGCGGCTGTCGCGGATCGACGAGCACTTCGGCCGGTACGTCGACGACGGCCGGCTGGCCGGCTGGCAGGTGGTGGTCACCCGTCGCGGCGAGGTGGCGCACTCCTCGACGTACGGGCTGCGCGACCGTGAGTCGGGCGCACCGGTCGAGGCCGACACCCTGTGGCGGATCTACTCGATGACAAAGCCGGTCACCTCGGTCGCGGCGATGATGCTGTGGGAGGAGGGCCGGTTCGAGCTGACCGACGAGATCAGCCGCTGGCTGCCCGAGTTCGCCGACCTGCGGGTCTATTCCAAGGGGTCGGCGCTCAAGCCGTACACGGTCCCGGCGGTCGAACCGATCCGGGTCTGGCACCTGCTCACCCACACAGCCGGCCTGACGTACGGCTTCATGCAGACCTCGGTGGTCGACGGGCTCTACCGGGCCGCCGGTTACGACCTGTACCCGCCGGCGGACGTCGACCTGGCCGGCGCCTGCGCGGCGTTCGGCGAGCTGCCGTTGCTGTTTCAGCCCGGCTCGGCGTGGGGCTACTCCGTCGCCACCGACGTGCTGGGCCGACTCGTCGAGGTGGTCTCCGGGCAGAGCCTCGACGCGTTCTTCGCCGACCGGATCTTCGGCCCGCTGGGCATGACCGACACCCGCTGGTGGGTGGAGGGCGACGAGGCCGACCGGCTGGCCGCGCTCTACGTACCGGATCCGCGCAGCGGCAGGGCCGTCCGCTACGACAGCCTGGGGTCGCTCGCGTTCAGCAAGCCGGCGCTGCTCTCCGGCGGTGGTGGCCTGATCTCCAGCGCCGCCGACTACCACCGGTTCACGCAGTTGCTGCTGCGCGGCGGGGAGCTGGACGGCGTCCGGCTCCTGGGGCCGCGCACGGTGCGATTCATGACCCGCAACCACCTGCCCGGCGGCCAGGACCTGGGCACCCTGTCCACCGGTGGTTTCGCCGAGACCACACTGGACGGGATCGGCTTCGGCCTCGGCTTCGCGGTGGTCGACGACCCGATCCCCAGCCGGGTGCCCAGCAGCGTCGGCGAGTACTACTGGGGTGGGGTGGCCAGCACGGCGTTCTGGGTCGACCCGGCCGAGGAGATCACCGCGCTGCTGTTCACCCAGCTGATGCCGTCCAGCACCTACCCACTGCGCTCCCAGCTGCGCCAACTGGTCTACGCCGCGCTGACCGACTGAGCGGTGTGGGGCCCGTCGCCCGCGGCCGACGGACCCCACAGCTCGGGTCAGCGGAGTTGCTGCGCCTCGATCGCCCGGATCTTCGCCGGCTTGGTGGCGGAGAGGTTCGAGATCAGGTACGCGCGCACACTGCCGTCCGGGAACACCGCCCACAGGTCGGCCACGCCGTCGGCGTTCAGGTCGGCGGTGGTGAGGCCGCTGATCGCGACACCGGCGTTCCAGCCCGAGGCGAGCCGGTACTGCGTGTAGGAGAGCGTGCCGGTCCCGTCGCCGTTGTCGGTCATGGTGACGCCCTGCCAGAGGTAGAGGTCACCGGTGGTGGCGTTGCGCAGCACCAGCGCCGCCCCCGAGGCCAGCTCGGTGCTGGCCAGGGTCCAGTTCTGCCAGTCGGTGCCGCCGGTCGGGGTGGCGTTGCTCAGCGGCAGACGAGGGAAGTAGAGGCTGGGCGCCCCGATGTTCGGGTAGTAGGTAAGGCGGTAGCCGTTGGTCGAGTCGCCGACGATGCCCAGCAGATCCGCGATGCCGCTGTCGACGCCGTCGGCCGTGTACCCGTTGACGAGTTGGACCGGAGAGTTGTCGTACTCGTCGACGAAGTATTCGCGGATGAGAGTGACCTGTCCGCTGCCGCGGTACGGGTTCACCATCGTCCCGTCGCCGACGCCCGCGATGAAGCTGCCGCCTCCGGCGTTGACGCCACCCGGGTAGTAGGCCAGGAAGTCCTGGTTCGCGGTGCCGAAGAAGCGGCCGGTGATCACCTGGGCGCCGTCGAAATCCGCGGCCGGGTCGTCGTTGCCGGAGACCCCGTTGCCATACACGCCGATGTTCACCGCCGGGACCTTCACGCGGCCGGTGCCGACTCCGGTGGTCGCGTTGACCCGACCCCGCGCCGCCCACACGCCGGAGTCGAGCCCGGCGGTGCCGCCGACGACCACCAGGTCCGGTACGCCGTCGCCGTTGAGGTCCTTGTCGACCGGGCCGGCCGCAGCCGGGCTCGGGGTGTTGGCCGGTGCGGCCTGGGCCGGCAGGGCCGGGGCGACAAGGGCGAACGCGAGGGTGGCGGGCACCGCCCAGGCGAGCAGCCGGCGAGGAGCAGAAAGGTTGTTCATGGGTCCCCGTTCGGGTCAGTGGATCTTGCCTGGCTCACCGTAGTCGATGCGTACCAGCGGGTGGATCCACCGAACGAGGGTCAGTCGGCGAGGCGGGCCGGGAAGCCACCGGTGGCGATCGGACCCCAGGTGTCGATGGTGACCCGGATCAGCGACTTGCCCTGGCGCACCATGGCCGCCCGGTAGTCGTCCCAGTCCGGGTGCTCACCGGAGATGCTGCGGAAGTACTCGACCAGCGGCTCCAGCGCCTCGGGCAGGTCGAGCACCTCGGCGGTGCCGTCGATCTGCACCCAGGGGCCGTTCCAGTCGTCGCTGAGCACGCAGGCCGACACCCGGGGGTCGCGGCGGATGTTGCTCACCTTGGCCCGCTCCGGGTAGGTGGAGACGACCAGCCTCCCCTGCCCGTCGACCCCGGCGGAGACCGGGGAGGACTGCGGTCGCCCGTCGGCCCGGGTGGTCATCAGCACGACGCGGTGTCGCGGCCGGAGGAAGTCGAGCAGGCCGTCCCGGTCGACACTGGTGTTCCTTGCGATGCTGGGTGCCATTCCCCGTTCCTACCAGGGTGCGGGCGCAGCGCCGGCGGCGGGTCAGCGGGGTCGGGCCGCGGCGCGGTGCACCGCCTGGGTGGGCACCCGGGGGCGGCCGGACGGACGCCAGGCCCGACCGTTGGCGTAGATCACCCGAAAGCCGAGGTACGACGCGAGCGGCGCCCAGTGGGCTGAGCCCATCCGCAGCTCGGCGGCGTTGTGTCGCTGGCCGTTGGCGAGCACATCGAGGAGCACGGTTTCGAAGGCCGCCGATTCGACCCAGTCGACTTCCCGGGTGAAACCGCAGATCAGAGCGGCTCCGGTGACCTCCAGGAACTCGCGCAGCACCGCGTCCGAGGCGCGCAGCACCGAGCAGCTGCCGAAATAGAGTCGCCGCCCCTCCGCGCGGCCGGCCATCAGCTCGGCCACCTCGTTCAACTCCACCGACTGCCAGTCGGTGAGGCAGAGCCGGCTCGGCTCACCGTGCATGGCGAAGAAGCCGACCCGGTGGTCGGCGTACTGCTTGAGTAGCCAACGGTCCAGGAAGTAGAACAACTCGTCGCGGGTGGCCGCGTCCTTGTGGATGAACCGGATCTTGCCCAACCGCTCCAGCAGCTCCAGCGTGGGCAGCACCGAGCCCCGCTCGTTGAGGTCACGGTGCCATTGACCCTCGACACAGAAGACGCCACCGCGTGCCACGCGCACCTCCGCCAGTCCGCCGACCCGGAGGTGACGTTACCGGCCACCATCGCCCCGGGAACATCGCCCTCCGTGTAGCAGATTGCGACGTTCGGTGTTCTTCGCCGTAGGAGGGGCGATCGGTCGGGAATGGCTGTTTCGTAAATCAGCCGAATTCCCAGCCAATACCCAGGGACAGCGGATTGTGAGCACAATTCTCGTTAACCACCGCCAACGGCACCGATCAGTGCGAGGGTGGAAATCACGGGACTTCTCGGTCGATGTCCTGGAGCCACCCCATTCGCTCTCCTATCGGGAGGACTTCTGTGCGCGTAAACACCTTGAAGCGGGTCGCCGTCGCATTCGCCCTGGCACTGCCCGGGGCCGCAATCGCCACGGTGATCGCCGCACCGGCGGCGTACGCGGACGGCTGTTACACCTGGAACCGCACCCTGAGCCAGGGGCGCTCCGGCGACGACGTCCGCCAGTTGCAGATCCGGGTCGCCGGGTGGGCCGGCTACCGGGACATCGTGGAGAACGACGGCCGCTACGGGCCGAAGACCGCCGCCGCGGTCAAGCGGTTCCAGCAGGCGTACGGGCTGCGCGCCGACGGCATCGCCGGCCCGCAGACCTTCGCCAAGCTGTACCAACTCCAGGACAACGACTGCACACCCGCGCACTTCAGCTACAGCGAGCTGGACAACGGGTGCGGCGGAAGCGGGTGGAGCGGTGGCCCGCTGTCGGCGAACCAGACCAAGCAGAACGCGCTGCGCACCATGTGGAAGCTCGAGGCGCTGCGCAAGGGCCTCGGCAACAAGCCGCTCTACGTGTCGAGCGGGTTCCGCAGTCGCGCCTGCAACAACCAGGTCGGCGGCGCGTCCGACAGCCAGCACCTGTACGGCAACGCGGCCGACGTGACCTCACGGACGTCCTCGCTGTGCCAGGTCGCCCGCGGCGCCCGTAACAACGGCTTCAGCGGGATCTACGGGCCGGGCTACCCCGACCACGACGACCACGTGCACGTCGACTCGCGTCGGGAGAACAACAGCGACAACAGCTCGAACACGACGAGCTGGTCCGCCCCGGACTGCGGGGTCGGCAACTGAGCCCACCCGCTCAGAGCGACGTCGGCCCGACGCGGAGGGGGAATCTTCGCGCCGGGCCGACGTCGTGTCGCCCCGGGCCGGGTGGGCGGAGGGGTAGCGCGCTCAGCTCGCCCGGGGCCAGCGCGGCGCGGTGACGGGGGGAGTCACCGGCCGGCCAGCAGCGGTTTGCCGTACCCCCTGGGGGACGACCCGCGCGGCCTGTTGCCGCGACGGCCCGGTTGCCGTGAACGGAAACGGCACGTGCACGAACGGATTGCCATGCCGGATCAACGCCTCGATCTGCCGCTCGTTGAGCCCGTGTGTCTCCAACACCCGACGCCCCCAGCGGTGCAGTCGGCACGGGTAGGAAGCGCCGTCGTTGCGGCACAGCGGCCCGGTGGGCCACTCCTCGGCGGTGTGCACTACCACCGCCCGGACCGCGAGCCGGACATCCTCCGGGGTCAGTGGTGCCGGCATCGGCACCTCACCCAGTACCTGATCGATGGGATCCGTCGACTGCTCACCAACTCGCACGGCAGGCCTCCCGCAGTTCGGCAGCGGTACGGCGGACCTACCGCACCGACATCCTCGGCCATGGATACGGCGGACACCGGACGAAAGTTCAATTCCGGTACGCGGTAAGCAGATCCTCCGCCGACAGCACCCGAACGCCGTCCACTGCGGTGCCGCTGCGCGACACGGCAACGACCGGTACCGACTCGTCGGCGCCGGGAAGCAGAGACCGGTGCAGGAGCAGCCGGCCCAGGTCATGCGCGTCAAAGGGTCGGCTCTCCTGCCACTTGACCGATCCGACGAAGCTGATCCTTTGAGCGACTGGCGCACGGTCGGCGCCGACTATGTCGATCTCCGGGTCGTTGGTCCGGGTCCAGTAGCCGCCGATCGTCGTCGCCTCGGCCGGGAGATGGTCACCGGGCAGCCGGCGCAGCGCCTCCCGGACGACAGGTTCGATGGCCCGCCCCCGCCAGGACGTCCACGACCGGTCGATCCGGTCCAGGGTCAGGTCGCCACGGCCCCGCTCGATCTCGGGGAGGTGCGGCCCCAGGAACGACAACCAGAAGCGCAGATACGGATCGGCCACCGCGTACCGGGTCTCCCGCGACGGCTTGGTCGACAGCGGGACGGCGACCTCCACTGCCCGCTTCTGAATCAGCAGGCGCAGGGCGCGGTTGAGCGACGCCTGCGGAAGGTTCCCTGCCGCGCGGGAGATCAGCGAGAAGGTCCGTTCACCGGAGCCGATCGCCCGCAGCACAAGACCCGCCTGGGACTGGGGCGGGAACTCCGCGGCCAGTGCCCGCTCACCGCTCACCAGCAGGGCAGAGGTCGGATCCCGTACCGCGTCGGCCAGATAATCGTGGACGGATGCACCGTTCGGCCACTCGTCGAGGATCAGCGGCAGACCGCCGGAGACCAGGTAGGCGTCGAAGGCGTCGGCGGCGGACAGGCCGAGCATGTCGCTGACGTCGGCCGGGCTCAGCGGCGGAATGACCATCTCCGTGGCGCGCTGGTGGAACGGCCGGCCGTAATCGTTGAGGGCTTCCATCATGGCCAGGTCCGATCCGACGCAGATCAGGAGGACCGGCCGTCGGGACAACTCGCGATCGAAGACCTTCTGCAGCGTTCCCTCGAAGCCCGGGTCGCCCGCGATGAGGTACGGCATCTCGTCCAGGACGACGACGCTCGGCCGGTCGGACGGCAGCGCGGCCGCGAGCAGGGTCAGCGCGGCGTCCCAGGTCTGTGGTTGCTGTTCACGCAGAATCTGAGCGCCCGGCAGCGTCGAGGCGGCCGCCTCCTCAACGAAGAGGGCGAGCTCGGCGGCGACGGCCGGCTGCGCGGAGGCGGTGAAGAAGAGGTACGGCACCCCGGCCCGCTCCACGAACTCCTCGACCAGGCGGGACTTTCCTACCCGCCGGCGACCTCGCATGAGAAGGGCTCGCCCGGGCCGACCGGCACGGCCACCCTGTTGCACGCGGGACAGCATGGCGCCCAGGAGGTGGAGCTCACGGTCCCGCCCGACAAAGCCGTCCACGGTCACTCCTGACACTACCAACGATGAAACAACCAAAAATGAGTGTAACCTCGTCCGTGTTGTGCGCACGCCAATCTGGCCTGGTGCGACCGCTCGTCAGACCAGGCCGGCGTCGTGCACGAGCAACGCCACCTGGACCCGGTTGTTCAGCTCCAGTCGGGTCAGCAGCCGGGAGACGTACGCCTTCACCGTCGCCACGCTCATGAACAACTCCCCCGCGATCTCCGCGTTGGTGTGCCCCCGCCCCAGCGCGACAGCCACCTGCCGCTCCCGCTCGCTGAGCCCGGTGAGCTGTCGCAGCGCCCGTGCCCGGCGCGGATCCGGGCCGACCGGGCCGGGGGCGGCGGCGGTCACGTGGGCGATCAACGTCCGGGTCACCGTCGGCGAGAGCGTCGCCTCGCCCGCCGCGACCCGGCGTACGGCGTGCACGATCTCCGCCGGTGGGGTGTCCTTGAGCAGGAAACCGGCCGCCCCGGCCCGGAGCGCCCGCAGCACCTGCTCGTCCGCGTCGAAGGTGGTCAGCACCAGCACCTCCGGCGGGTGCGGTTGGGCACGCAGCGCCTCAGTGGCGGTCAGCCCGTCGACCCGGGGCATCCGGATGTCCATCAGCACCACGTCCGGGGCGTACGCGGCGACGGCAGCCGGCACCTCACCACCGTCGGCCGCCTCGCCGACCACCGTCAGGTCCGGCAGACCGCCGAGGATCATCGAGAGCCCCGCCCGGACCAGCGCGTCGTCGTCCACGATCAGCACGCGCACCGGCGGCACATCCGGGCCGGCCGGCCCGGCCGCGTCCGGCGGCCCGGTCACGCCGGCCACGGCAGCCAGGCGGCCAACCGGAAGTCACCGCTGTCGTCACGACCGTAGGCGAGCCGCCCGCCGGCCAGTGTGACCCGTTCGCTGATGCCGACCAGGCCGGTGCCGGCACCCGGCAGTATGCCGCCGGCCTGTGACCCGACCGGCCACCGGTTGCCGATCGCCACTGTCAGCCCGGCGCCCGGACCGCCGGCCACGTCCACCCTGACGGCCGCGCCGGCAGCGTGCTTACGGGCGTTGGTCAGCCCCTCCTGCACGATCCGGTACGCGGCCCGGCCCAGCGCCGCCGGCACCTCCCCCGGGCTGGCGACGCTGTCGCTGACGTTGACCCGCACCCCGGCCGACCGTGATTCCGCGATCAGGGCCGGCAGGTCGGCGAGGGTGGGCTGCGGCGGCTCGGGGGCGTCGCCACCGTCGTCCTCGGCCCGGAGCACCCCGATCACCTCCCGCAGGTCCTGAAGGGCGGCGTGCGCGCTGCCCCGGATCACCCCGGCGGCCCGGGCCACCTCGTCGGCCGGCGCGTCCGGGCGGAACTCCAGCGCACCCGCGTGCAGGCTGAGCAGCGAGATCCGGTGGGCCAGCACGTCGTGCATCTCCCGGGCGATCCGGGTGCGTTCGAGGTGCCGGGCCTGGGAGACCCGCAGTTGCTGCTCCGCCTCGGCCCGCTCGGCCCGCTCCCGCAACGACACGATCAACTGACGGCGCGCCCTGACGAACATCCCCCAGGCCAGCACCGCGAAGCTGAACACCACCCCCCACAACGCGGTGGCCCAGTACGGCATGTTCGGGTCCGGACGTGTCCAACTGAAGACCAGGTTGGTGACGAGACCCGCACCGGTGACCGCGATCGCGATGGCGGTCCGTCGGTGCACCACCACGGTGAAGTAGAAGATCAACAGCGGGATGGCGGCGGCCATCGAGAACATGGTCAGCGGTGTCGTCGCCACCATCAGCCCGAGTGGCCACCGGCGGCGCAACCACAGCAGCCCGCAGCAGACCAGCCCGATCAGGGCATCCGCGCCGGTCATCCAGTCGTGCGGCAGCGGCTCGGCCATCGCCGGGTTGGGCGACAGGGCGTCGGCGGTGACGAAGAGCACCCAGAGCAGCGAGACCAGGAACGCGAGGCTGTCCACGATCCAGTCGCGGGTGGTGCGGCGCGGACGCTTGCGCCCACTGTCGGCCGGCACCACCAGCTCCCCTGGCAGCAGCCAGGGGTGCTCCGGGACGGCGATGCTGGTCACGACGCCATGCTAGGCAGGCGAAGGTCGACACGACCAGCTACCAAAGTCGAGAGCCACCGGTCGACCAAGGTCGACGCGGCACCGACCGCTGGCCGCAGCGGATGGCCGGGTGGCGCGGGCAGGCTCAACCGCATGATCACGGTAGAGAACCTCACCAAGCGATACGGGCCACACCCGGCCGTGGACGACGTGTCGTTCCAGTGCGAGCCAGGCACCGTCACCGGCTTCCTCGGACCCAACGGGGCCGGCAAGTCGACCACCATGCGCATGATCTGCGGGCTGACCGCGCCGACCGCCGGCCGCGCCACCGTCTCCGGGCACCCGTACCGGGAGCTGCCCAACCCGGGGCGGGAGGTCGGGGTGTTGCTGGACGCCTCCGCCCAGCACGCCGGGCGCACCGGCCGCGAGGCGTTGACGCTGTCCGCGTACACGATGGGTCTGGACCGGCGCGAGGTCGCCGCGAAGCTCGACCTGGTCGGGTTGAACGCGGTGGCCGCGAAGCGTCGGGTACGGGCGTACTCGTTGGGCATGCGCCAACGGCTCGGGCTGGCGCACGCGCTGCTCGGCGACCCCCGGGTGTTGATCCTCGACGAGCCGGCCAACGGCCTGGACCCGGAGGGGATCTTCTGGATGCGCGGCCTGCTGCGCGACTTCGCCGACAGGGGCGGCACCGTGCTGCTCTCCTCCCACCTGCTGCGCGAGGTGGAGGCGGTCGCGGACCGGCTGGTGGTTATCGGGGGTGGCCGGATCGTGGCCCAGGGCGACAAGAACGAGTTGCTGGCCGGCGGCGGCACTGTGGTCCGGGCCCGCGACAGTGCGGCGCTGCGCCAGGCGCTGGAGGTGGCCAACCTGAGCGCCGCCGACAGCTCGGAGGGGCTGCTCGTGCAGGCCGACGCCGAGGCGGTCGGCCAGGCCGCCGCCGATGCCGGCGTCGCGTTGGCCGAGCTGCGCCCCGCCAGCGGCGGCGGCCTGGAACAGCTCTTCCTCACCCTGACCGCCGGCGAATCGACCAAGGAGGCCGTCCGATGACCACCACCACCGCGCCCGCCGCCGGTGCCGTCGCACCCCGGCAGCACACTGCGGTACGCCGACCGTCGCTGCTCCGGCTCAGCGCCGTGGAGGTGCGCAAGCTCGTCGACACCCGGGCCGGTCGGTGGCTGATGATCACCATCGGTCTGGTCACCGCCGCGATCGTCACCCTGCAACTGATCTACGCCGGGGACGCCGACCAGACCTTCCTCAACTTCTTCGTCCCCTCGCTGCTACCGGTGTCGGTGCTGCTGCCGGTCCTGGGCATCCTGTCGATCACCAGTGAGTGGTCGCAGCGCACCGCACTCACCACGTACGCCTTGGTGCCCCGCCGGGAGCGGGTGGTCGCCGCGAAGCTGATCGCCGTGTCCCTGACCGCGCTCGCCTCGGTGCTGGCCAGTCTCGCCGTCGCCGCCGTCGGCACGCTGGTGGCGTCCGCCACCGGCGGGGCGGGCACCTGGCAGTTCGACTGGTCGCTGGTCCTGAACGCGGGCATCCTCCAGGTCACCAGCGTGCTGATGGGCGCCGCCTTCGGTCTGCTGCTGCTCAACCCGCCGCTGGCGATCGTCGGCTACCTGCTGCTGCCCACGCTGTGGGGGGTGCTCGGCGAGATGGTCAAGCCGCTGCGCGGTCCGTCCGAATGGCTGGACACCAGCAAGACCATGGAACCGCTGTTCAGCAGCGACGCCGTCACCGGCGAGCAGTGGGGCCGGGTAGCTGTCTCCCTGCTGGTCTGGATGGTCCTCCCGCTGGCCGCCGGCCTGTTCCGGACGCTGCGCCGCGAGGTGTCCTGACCATGGAGATGGCCCGCTACCGTCCGCGCACTGTGGTCAGCGGCGGCCCGCTGGAGCTGGCGGTCCTGTGGGGTGGCTTCCCGCTGCTCGGCGCGGGCGCCGGATGGCTCCTCGCGGCGGCGACGGGCTGGCTCGCCCGGCTGCCCTGGGTGCCGTTCAGCGACCTGATCGAGTGGTTGGACCGGCTGCCCGAGCCACAGGCCACCGCCGCCACCATCGGTGTGGGCGTCCTGGCCGGCCTGGTCATCGCCGGGATCGGCACCGCCGAACGGCTGATCGTCACAGTCGACGGGGCGCAGGTCCAGCTACGCCGCTCCGATGAGAACCGCACCATCGCCCGGGTCGACACCCGGGTGGTCTTCCTCGCCGACAAACATCTGGTGCTCCTGGACGCCGACGGCGCGGAACTGGTCCGGGAGTCGACGGACCTGCCGGCCGCCCAACTGGCCGCGGCGTTCCGGGAACACGGCTGGGGCTGGGCGGACGACGACCCGCACCGGTCGGCGTACCGGCTGTGGGTTCCGGACCTGCCCGGGTTGCCGGCCGGCGCGGACGCGCTGCTGCGCGCCCGGGACCGGGCCATCGAGCGGGACCGCCGCGACGACACCCGGGAGTTGCGCCGCGAGCTGGGTCAGATCGGGGTGGTGCTGCGCGACGAGGGCAAGCGGCAGTACTGGCGGTTGACCACACGAGCCCTCGCCTCCGGGCCGGAGCGGCCGACTTCGGCCGAGCGGGAGGCGGACGGGCGGTAGCGTCTGTCCCAGCAGACAGTGGGAGCCGCGCGATGACCGAACAGCAGCCGTACCGGGTGGTGTCCCGACACCCCGGCTTCGAGCTGCGTCGGTACCCGGCCCACCTGGTGGCCGAGATGCAGATCCAGGCGTCGTTCACCAGGGCGCCGATCGAGGCGTTCCGGCCGCTGGCCGCGTACATCGGCGGTGCCAATCGGGCCCGGCATCCGATCGGCTCCGCCACGCCCGCGATGGCGGCGGCCAGCGGTTCGGAGAAGATCGCCATGACCGTGCCGGTGGTGCAGATCGAGGGTGAGTGGCCGGGCGCGTACCTGATCCAGTTCGTCATGCCGGCCAGCTTCACCGCCGCCACAGTGCCCGAGCCGGTGGACGCGCGGGTGCGGATCCGCGCGGTTCCGGCGCGGCTGGCGGCGGCGATGCGGTTCTCCGGGCGGTGGACGGAGCAGGCGTTCAGCCAGCGGGCCACGATGCTCGGCCGGTCGGTGACCGCGGCCGGGCTGCAACCGACCGGCGCCATCCGGTACGCGCGCTTCGACCCGCCGTGGAAGCCGTGGTTCCTGCGCCGCAACGAGGTGGTGCTGCCGGTCGTCGAGTGAGCTAGCGGAGCAGCCGACGGTCCTCGACCCTCGGCCGAGCCAGCAGCAGGGACATCGCCAGCCCGGAGAGCAGCCCGAACAGGGACAGCAGCACGTCGGAATCCGCGGCGTTGATCGGGCTGTTGCCGGCGAGCGCGGTGAACGTCGCGCCGATCGGCAGCAGGATCATGATGGGTACGGCAATGGCCACCAGGAACACCAGCGGGCCCACCAAGGCGATGAGAGCGGCCAGGGCGTGGTGCCACCAGATCGGCCGACCGCCCGGCCAGTCCCAGGCCAGCAGGGTGACCCCGGTGAGCAGCACCGCCCCGAGAGCGGCCTCCGGCAGCAGTCGTGTGCCGGGTGCGGCGGCACGGACCAGCCCGACGCCGAGCAACGCCACAACGGTGAGACCGAGCGCCAGCCCGACGCGAGCCCGGGTCCGCGCCGGGGCCGCCGCCAGCGCGGCACCGACGGCCGCTGCCACCAGCAGCGCCGCGGTGGCCAGGGCGCCCTGGTTCAGCTCCGGCTCCCGGTCGGTTGGTGACTCGATCCCGACAGCCACCAGCATCAGCACCCCGGCCAGGCAGGCCGTACCGGTCAGCCTCTTCCGATCGGCGGCCAGCGGCCCGCCACGCTCCCGCCACAGCAGAACCGTCGCGAGCACGCCGAGCACGCCGCAACCGGCGACGGCGAGCAGCACGGTCGCCTCGATGCCGGACGGGTCGGCCCGGTCGATCGCTATGTCGGCGGCGACCCAGCAGCCACCGAGCGCCACCGCCGGTTGACTCCAGCGCAACTGCCCCCGGCCGGCCAGCACCAACCCGAGCGGCACCGCCATGATCGCGATGAACCGCAGGTCGCGCGCCCAGTAGGCGTTGTTGCCCGGCAGGCTCTCCGACCACGGGCCGAGCGGCTCGGTCAGCGGCTGCCAGGTGGTCATGCCGTACGCCCAGAGCACGACGGCGGCGGCGGAGAGGAGCAGCCCGACCGGGCGCGCGGATCGCATCAGTGGACGGTAGCGGGCCCTTCGGCCGCGCGGGGGGCACTGTCATCCGACGAGGCTGACCGGTGACCGGGCGGGACGGTGGCGCAACAGCCGCCACGTCGGCAGCACACTGGACAGCACCGCGAGCAGCAGGCACAGCCCCACCACTCCGGCGACCACCGACCACGGCATCACCAGGTCGACGGGGGCACCGACCTGCTCGGCGAGGCCCGCGCTGATGCTGAGCAGGCCGACGAACGCGACAGCCCCGCCCAGCAGCGCGCCGATCAGGACCACCAGGGCGGACTCCGCGGTGACCAGCCAGATGACCTGCCGTCGGGTTGCCCCCGCCAGCCGGATCAGCCGCAGGTCCGCGGCGCGGCCAGCGGCGGCCAGCAGCAGCGTGTTGGCCACCGCGATGGCCCCGTAGCCGGCGGACACCCCGATCAGCAACAGCGTGAAGAGCCAGACGAGGCGGTCCTCGGCGGCGTCCGCCTCGGCCGCCCAGGCCGGGACGTCGAGGATCCGCGCGCCGACCGGGGGATCGATGCGGTCCCGCACGTACACGGTGGACGTCAGCGCGGACGGGTCGTGCGCCCGCACCACGGCCCGGGGCACGAGCAGGTCGCCGGGGATCGAGGTGTCGTCGACCACCGCGACGACGCGCAACGACACAGTCGTCCCGTCGGCGAAGACCACCGGGTACGGCTCGGACGGCAGCCGGTTCGCCGAGGCGGTGACCACCACTGTGTCGCCGCCCCTCAGGTCGTTCAGCGAACCGGCGACGACGGTGAGCACCCGGTTCGCGGCGGCGAAGCCCTCCGGATCCACGCCGAGCGCTGTCATCGGCCGGTCCGGTGGCGACGTTCCGGGGTCGGTGCGGTAGACGGTGGTCGGCAGGAGCGCGGTCCCGCCGGTCGCGGCGACGGCCCGGTCGGACAGGCCGGGTGCGCGGTCCGGCACGACGATCCAGCCGGCGTTCACGTTGTCCGCCCGTCCTGCCGCGTACGCGGCGGTGCTGGTACGCACCATCCCGGACACCAGCACCGCGAATGCGACGGTGAGCAGCACCGGCGCGGCGACGGCGGCGGTCCGGCGGGTCGCGGTCAACGCCCCGCCCCGGACCAGCATGCCGATCGCGCCACCGGGCCGACGCAGCGGAGAACGCAGCAGCCACACCAGCGGACCGACCACCACCGGGGCGAGCACTGTGGTGCCGGCCACCAGCGCCATCACCGCGTAGAGCGCGTACTGCGCCCCCACCCGCGCCTCGTCGGAGGTCGCCGTGGCGAGACTGAGCGCGGCCCCCGCCGTGAGGAGCAGCACCCCGGTGGCGGCGCGCAGCCGCCCGATCGGTCGCTGTTCCACAGCAGCCTCGCGTAACGCCTCCAACGGACGGATTCGCGCCGCCCGGCGGGACGCCGACCAGACGGCCAGCAACGCGATCACCGGCCCGGCGGCGAGCGAGACCGCCACCGGCCAGAGTTCGTAGCGGACCCGGAAGGTCGACGGTTCGTAGCCGACGTCGACCAGCAGCCGACCCAGCAACGGGGCGAGCGCCGCGCCCACCAGCAGGCCGACGAGTCCCGCCGAGACGCCGACGGCGAGCGCCTCGGCGTACACCATGCGACGGACCTGGCGTCCGGTGGCGCCGACGGCGCGCAGCAGGCCCAGCTCACGGCGGCGCTGTGTGATGGTGAACGCGAAGGTGGAGGCGACCACGAACACCGTGACGAAGCCGGCGAGGGCCGCCGTGGCGGTGAGCACCTGCATGCCGATCCACCGGGTACGGGCGTCGCCGCGCGGTTCCAGCGCACCACGGGCGGCGCCGGTGAGCACCTGTCCGCCGTCGCCGACCACTCCGCGAGCCGCAGTGGCGACCCGCTCGGGATCGGCGTCCGGGGCGAGCACCAGGCCGATGGCCCGGACACCGGGCGCGAGCGCGGCGGCGACCTCGTCCGCGACATGGACACCCGGTCCGTCGACCAGACCGGTGACCGTGTACGACTCCGGGCCCACGGCTGTCAGCAGGGTGACCGGTGTGCCGGCGCGCAGTCCGAGCGCGCTGTCGACGACCACCTCGCCGGGCCGGCGGGGTGGCTCGCCAGCCGTGAGGCGCAGCCCACCCAGTTGGGCGCTGGACCAGCCGTGCCCCTGGTGGGCGTCCTCCCGCCGGGTGTCGGCGGCCGAAGGCCGGCCGTCGACGAGCGGTTGCGCGTAGAAGGTGCGGTCCGGCACCGCCGCCACCACGTCCGGCAGACCGGACAGCCTGCCCACCAGCTCCGCCGCCGCGCTGGCGGACCAGGGCCGGGTCGGCAGGAACTCCTCAGCTGACGCACCTGCCTCGGGGCTCTGCACCACGACCGCCGCCCGTGCCAGTCGGTCCGGCACCTGCGGACGGCCGGAGGCGAGCAGCACTGTGGCCGCCGCGACCAGCGTGACCCCGATGACGACGGCCACGAACGCGCTGGCCGACCGCCGGACGCTCAGCACGACGACTCCGCGACGGTCTCGCGCTCGGCGATCCGGGCGGCGACGGCGGCGGCGGTGATCCCGCCGGTCAGCTCATCGACGACGCGGCCGTCGGCGAGCAGGAGGACCCGATCGGCGTACGCGGCGGCGGCGGGATCGTGCGTCACCATCACCACCGTCTGCCCGTGGTCGTCGACGAGCGCCCGCAACAGCCGGAGCACCTGCCGGGAGGACGCGCTGTCCAACGCCCCGGTCGGCTCGTCGGCGAAGACCACCGCCGGACGGGTGAGCAACGCTCGGGCCACGGCGACGCGTTGCTGCTCCCCCCCGGACAGCTCACTCGGCCGGTGCCCGGCCCGGTCGGCGAGGCCGACGGCGTCGAGCGCGGCGGCCACGTCCCCGGCCGACGGACGGCGACGGGCCAGGCGCGACGGCAACTCGACGTTCTGCGCGGCGGTCAACGTGGACACGAGGTTGAACGCCTGGAAGACGAAGCCGATCCGGTCGCGCCGCAGCCGGGTCAGCTCGTCCTCGCCGAGGTCGTTGAGGCTGGTGCCGTCGATGGTGACGATCCCCTCGGTCGGGCGGTCCAGCCCTGCCGCGCAGTGCAGCAGGGTGGACTTCCCCGAGCCGGAGGGGCCCATCACCGCAGTGAACGTGCCGCTCGCGAAGCTGGTGGTCACGCCGTCGAGCGCCGCCACCCGCCGGGTTCCGGTGCCGTACACCGCGCGCAGCCCCGTCAGGGTCACAGTGTCTGTGGTCATGACCGTTACGGTGCCGAATGGGGCGGGTACAGCGCGTCGGGCCGGGGCGGGCACTTTCCGGCCCTCCTCCGGGTGGACTCCGGGGCCCGTAACCGCCAGCGCGTCGTCCTGCGGGATGACCACCCGCAGGCGGACGCGGCGAACCCGGCCCGGCCGTTACCGTTCCACGGGTGACCGCTCTCCTGCTGACCCGACGACTGCGGCCGGTGGACCTGTACACGGTGGACGCCCTGCTGGCTGTTGCCGTCGGTGGACTGCTCTGCCCGTACGCGGCGTTGGAGTCGCCGCAGAACGGCGGCGTACACGAGCCGCTCTGGGTGTCGGTGCTGGTCGGGATGGCCCTCGGGCTGCCGTTGGCCGTCCGGCGACGGTGGCCGATGACGGTGGCCGTCGTGATCAGCTCAATCGCCACCGTCTCCCTGATCACCGCGGTGATACCCAACTTCGCCGCCGCCGCGCCGGCGTTCGCCATCAGCCTGTCCTTCTACACGGTGGCAGTGGCGACGCCGACGCGTCGGTCGCTGCTCTGCGCCGCCGGTTGTCTGGCGCTGGTGAGCGTCGGCCTGGTGCTGACAGCGGGCGACCTCTGGTCGCGGACCGGCGCTGTCGTCTACGCCGCCGTCATTGTCGCGCCGGCCTGGATGCTCGGTTGGCAGATCCGGGAGCGACGCGCCCTCGCCAGCCGGCAGAGTGACCAGTTGGTCCGTCAGGCCGCCACCGAGGAGCGGTTGCGGGTGGCACGCGAGCTGCACGACGTGGTCGCGCACACGCTGAGCCTCATCGTGGTGAAGGCGGCGGTCGCCAACCACGTCGCCGAGGCCGACCCGCGCGAGGCGGGCGCCGCGCTGCGGGTCATCGAGGAGACCGGCCGCACCGCGCTGACCGACGTACGTCGGGTGCTCGGCGTGTTGCGTGAGGACAGCCCGTACGCGCCGACACCCGGACTGGACGAGTTGCCTCTCCTCGCCCGACAGGCGGCGATCGGCGGCGTCGACGTGCAGCTCGACGTGCGGCGGGACGAGCCGGCCGGCGCGGTGCCGGACTCGGTGGGCCTCGCTGTGTACCGGATCGTGCAGGAGGCGGTGACGAACGTGGTGAAGCACGCCGCGCCGGCCGCCTGCCGGGCCACTGTGACAGTTCTGCCCGACGAGGTGCGGGTGGAGGTGACCGACGACGGCCAACGGCCGGTCCTGCTCGGCGGGGAGGGGCACGGGTTGATAGGCATGCGGGAACGGGTGGCGTTGCACGGCGGGGAGTTCCGCGCCGGCCCGCGCTCCGACGGCGGCTTCGCGGTGACGGCCAGCCTCCCCTACCGGGTGGCCGCATGATCCGCGTGCTGATCGCCGACGACCAGGCGTTGCTGCGCGGCAGTTTCCGGCTACTGGTCGATCTCAGCCCGGACTGCACCACCGTCGGTGAGGCGGGCACCGGCGTGGAGGCTGTCGCGTTGACCGAGCAGCACCGGCCCGATGTGGTGCTGATGGACGTCCGGATGCCGGAGATGGACGGCATCGAGGCGACCCGGCGGATCTGCGCCGACCCGGCGACGGCCGGCACCCGGGTCATCATCCTGACCACGTTCGACCTCGACGAGTACGTCTACGGGGCGCTGCGCGCCGGTGCCAGCGGGTTCCTGCTCAAGGACACCCCACCGGCGGACCTGCTGACCGGAATTCGGGTGGTCGCGGCCGGGGAGGGGCTGCTCGCGCCGACGGTGACCCGCCGGCTGATCGACGAGTTCGCCAGGCAGCCGGAGCCGACCCGACCGCTGCCCCGGCAGCTCGACGGGGTGACCGATCGGGAGCGGGAGGTGCTCGCGCTGATCGCCCGGGGCCTGTCCAACGCGGAGTTGGCCGCGCACCTCAACCTCAGCCAGGCCACAGTCAAGACGCACGTCGGGCGGCTGCTGACCAAGCTGGCGGTACGCGACAGGGCGCAACTGGTCATCGTGGCGTACGAGACGGGCCTGGTGGGGCCGGGCCGGTCGGGATAGCTCCGACGGGTGGGCGCGGGAGCACCCGCCAGGGGTGCCCCCGCGCTTACCGCGATCAGCTGACGTACACCGACGCGCTGGTCGCGGATTGGAAGTCGGTCGGAGTGCCCGGGTAGACGACCCGCCAGAAGCCAGCGGTCTTCTTGTAGACCGATGTGGCGAAGTCGTAACTGCCGCCGGCGTAGATGGTGGCCGGGGTGCTCCAGGTGCCGTCGTCACCGGTGGCCGAGAACTGCACCTTCAGCGGCACCGTCCCGGGGGACATACCGCCGGTGAACTCCATCTCGCCGCTGAGCGTCACCGTCGTCGCGTTCTCCCGGACCGCCGAGAAGTTCCGGAACGCGGCCGGCTGCAGCACGGCGACGTTCGTGCTGGCGATCGCGGGGCTGACGAACTCGTCGCCCATCGAGTAGCCGACCTGGAGGCGGCCGCTCTGGTACGGCGAGGCGGTCAGCGAGTATCGACCGTCCGCGTCCGTGGTGGCGGAGCCGAGGTAGGTCTGGCAGTAGTCGACGCTGGAGCAGAGGGAAACCCCTGGCTGGACATTGGGCACCGGCACCCAACCCTCCGGCGTCCGCCAGGTCAGCTGGCCGCTCACAGTGACCGTCTCATCCTTGAGGATCTTGGGTCGATCCGCCCCGATGGTGATCCGCATCGGCCGCTTGTTGATCTCGATGGTGGTCTCGGCCGAACGCGACGAGCCGTGGAAGAGATGGTCGTTGTCATAGTTGTAGGCCGCGTACACCCGCTCGTCCTTGCGGCCGATCTTGACCGTGCCGGTGAAGGAACCGTCGGTCCTGGTGGTGACCGCGTCCCAACTGAAGTCGGCGTTCACCGTCATGGGGAATCTCCCCAGGGACCTGATCTCGCCGCTGCCCGGCCAGCGACCCTTGAGCCATCCCCGCACCGTCACGTTGCGGTTTTCATAGGTCACAGTGGTGCGGTTCAGCGTGACGTTGTCGAAGAACGTGACCACCGAATAGTCCAGGTCGCCGGCATCGGTCTGGGTGACGTGGTGACCGGCCTCGTCGGTGACCTCCACGTCGACCCGGTAGTAGCCGAGCTTGTCGAGGACGATCGGGTTGGATCGCCACACGCCGTCACGCTCGGTGCCGGACTGGAGGTAGAAGTCTTCCTGAACGGCGACCTCCGCCCCGGTGTTGTACTCGCGAATGTGCGCGCGGACGTCGGTGACGTCGCTGGGCGACGTGATGGACACCAGCAGCGTGCCCCGATCGAGGTCGTAGTCGCTGTGCGCGGACGTGACGACCGGAACTTCATCGGCATGTGCGGCCGTGGGAAGCCCCACGACAGCCGTCGCCGCGGCGACGGCGATCGCCACGGCAAAACGGGAACGGATCAAAGCTGACCTCCAGGAAAGGCCGGCGATTCGCTAAGTCGCGGCCGGCATTGGAAGCCTATCGATCCCGTCCGACAGATCCGCCCACACCGCTAGGCTGACGCCGTACCGATGTGGACAGAGGAGGACTTGATGACCCGGTACGTCGCCCTGCTGCGCGGGGTCAACGTCGGCACCACCAGGCTGGCGATGGCCGACCTGCGCCGGATCGTCACCGACCTCGGGCACGAGGACGTCACGACGTACCTGCAGAGCGGCAACGTGGCCTTCGGCAGCACTGTGCGCGACGCGGAGAAGCTGGCCGCCGGCATCGCGCGGGCGCTCACCGACGAGCTGGCGTTGACGGTGCCGGTGCTGGTGCGCAGCGGCCGGGAGTTGGCGGCGATCGCCGGCGGCAACCCGTACGCCGACCGGGAGGACGACCCGACCCGGCTGCTTGTGGCCTTCCTCGCCACCGCACCGAAGAAGTCCGCCGTGGACGCACTGGCCGTGCCTGGTGCCGAGAACGTGGCGTTCACGGTGACCGGTCGGGAGGTGTTCCTGCACTACGTCGACGGCGGTTACGGGCGGTCGAAGTTCACCAACGCGTACCTGGAGAAGAAGCTCGGCGTGGTGGCCACCTCCCGCAACTGGAAGTCGGTGCGGGCGCTGGCCGAGCTGGCCGCCTCCTGAGCCCGCTGGGGGTCGCCGCCCGACGACCCCCAGCGGCGCTGCTCAGAAGTGGTACGCGGTCTCGTACTCGGGCACCAGCACCCGGCTGCGCGGCGAGATCCGGCGCACCGCCGCGATCATCTCGTTCAGGCGGGTGCGGTCGGTCGGGGCGACCGGCGGCGGGTTCCGCAGCTCCGTCTCGAAGTTGTCGTAGTGCACAGGCACCACTACCTTCGGGTAGTCGAGGCCGGCCAGCAGCCGGGGCAGGTAGTCGCCGGTGGTGGTGGCGTTCTGCATGGCCACCATCGCCACGTCGGGCGCGAGGCCGGTGAGGTTCCGCTCGGCGACGTCGCTGGCCCCGGTGAAGTAGACCGACGGGCCGCCGTCGACCCGCAGCAGGTAGCCCAGCGTGTCACCCTCCGGCAGGTCGGCGATGGTGGCCGGCTGCGGCGGCGGGCTCACCCGCACCCCGGGAAAGGCCACCGAGTACGACGGGTTGCGGCTGTGCAGCGAGCCGACCACCTCGACGCTGTGGTCGCCGAAGTCCAGCACCTCCCCACCCTTGACGGCGCTGAGCTGCGCCGACGGCACTCCGTAGGCCAACCCCAGGTGGTACGCGGTCAGCGTGCCGAACACCCGCGCCCCGGTGCGCTTGGCGATGTACGGCACGTCCATGAAGTGGTCCCAGTGGGTGTGCGTGACCAGCACCGTCGTGGCCCGGTCGACCCGCGGGTCGATCATGTCGGTGCGCACCGTCAACGCGGTGTCGGTCCTGAACGGGCCGGTGAACAGCCCGGTGTCGATCCGGCTCAGGAACGGGTCGACGAGGACGGTGCGGTCGCCGATGTCGACGCGCCAGCCGGCCGTACCCCACCAGCGGAAGCTGACCGCGCCCTTGCGGCGAGCGGTCGGCGTGGGCGCGGCGGTCGAGGGCGCGGCCTGGGCCGGGGTGGCGACACCGGCGGCGAGGCCACCGGCGGAGACCAGGGCGGTGGTGGCGGCTGCGTCGCGCAGGAAGCGTCGCCGGTCGAGACTGGGCATGCGGATCTACTCCCCGTGGTCGGGTGATGTGTCGACCACGAGCCAACCAGCGGCACCGGGCAGCGGTCCAAGATCAAGCGCCGTCGGATTCGATACGTCAGCGGATATCGGTACTGCTCAGAAGGGGTGCGGGGACGCTCGAAGTGTCACGAAATCAGTTGCCGCGCAGCGCCTCGACGGCTGTCCGGGCGGCCTCCCCCATCGCCAGGTCCACGTCGATGCGGCGCGGGGTCAACTGTTCGGCGCGGGCGAAGACGGCTATCGCGTACCGGCCGCCGTCGGGGTATTCGGCGACCCCGGCCTCCAGGTGGAACCCGGGCAGGGTGCCGGTCTTTCCGGAGACCCGGACGCCGGGCGGGAAACCGGCGGCCAGCCGGGTCCAGAAGATCTGCTGGGCCATCCAGGTGCGGACCATCGCGCAGGCCGCCGCCGGCCCGGCCTCGTCCCGCCAGATCAGCGTGAGCAGCCGGGTGATCTCCCGGGCGGTGCTGGACGTGGTGTGCGCGGGGTCGAAGACCCGCATCGCCCGGACCCGATCCGCCGGCAGCGTGGGGAAGATCCGGGCGAACTCCGCCTCGGTCCGGGCGCCCACGTCGGCGAGCATCATCTCGACCAGTTCCCGAGGGCCACCGAGGACCCGGGTACGGGCCATCCCCAGCTCGACGGCGAGCATCGGCAGCAGGTCCGGGCCAACCCGGCGCAGCAGCAGGTCGGCGGCCGTGTTGTCGGTGACCGACATGGCGAAGTACGCGAGGTCGCGCAGGGACACCTCGGCGTCGTCGGCGCAGCCGGCCAGACCCCACCCACCGAGCCGGTCGGCGGCGGTGACGACCACCCGCTCGGTCGGGTCAAGCTGACCGGCCTCGACCTGCCGGGCGAACTCCAACACCAGCAGAATCTTGAAGATCGAGGCGATCACCACCTGCTCGTCGGCCCGCACCCCGACCTCCCGAAGACCGCCGCCCGGTCCGCCGCCCTCGACGGCGCTCAGGTCGACGGCGTCCAGGTCCACGACGTGCAGGCTGGCCGTCACCCCGACGGCGGCGAAGATGGCTCCGATGCGTTTCTCCACGTCCACGGCAGCACGGTATCCAGCGCCGCCGTGGCGGCGCTGGCGTAGGGTCCCGGCCGTGGATCTGCTCCGGCACCTGCGGCACTTCGTGGTGGTCGCACACGAACTGCACTTCGGGCGGGCCGCCGAACTGCTCGGGATGGCCCAGCCGCCACTGAGCCAGTCGATTCAGCGGCTGGAACGGGAGCTGACCGTCGAGCTGTTCGACAGGTCCCGCCGCCAGGTACGCCTCACCACCGCCGGTGAGCTGCTGCTCGGCGAGGCTGAGGAGTTGCTCGCCGGCGAGGGTCGACTCCGCAGCCTGATGGGGCAGATCCGCGCCGGTGAGCTGGGCGTACTCCGGGCCGGGGTGCCACCGGAGACCCCCGCCGTGACGCTGCGCTCACTGCTGGACGGGCTCACCACCCGGGCGCCCGGCCTGGACGTGGAGTTGCACGAGCTGACCACCGCCGAGCAGGTGCGGATGCTCACCGAACGGACCCTGGACGTGGGGCTCGTGCATCACCCGGTGACGGCCGACGGACTGCGCTTCGGCGCCCCTGTCGACGTACCCCTGGGGGTGCTGCTGCCGCGCACCTCGCCGCTGGCCCGCGACCGCGAGGTGACGCTGGCGTCGCTGGCCGGTCTGGATCTGGTGGCCGCTCCCCGCGCCACCGCCCCCGGCTGGCACGACCACCTGCTGGCGGTGTGCCGGCAGCACGGGTGGCGCCCGGCCCGGGTGCGTCCGGCCCGCAACCCGGAGTTTCTTTGCGGGCTGGTGCTGGCCGGCGGCGGGGTGGCCGTGGAACCAGCGGCGGTGGCCCGCCGGGAACCCCGGATGGCCTGGCGGCCGATCACCGACGCGCCGCTGGCCAGGCGCACCTCGGCGGCCTGGCCGGACCGGGCGGCGCACCCGGCGGCGGCGATGTTCGGCCAACTCGCCGCGGAGGTGCTGGCCGACGCCGAGCCCGTCACGCCCGCGCCGCCCGCGACGTCGGTACCGGCGGCACGGCCGTGGCCGGTGCTGTTCGACACGACCGGGTGAACCCGTCCGCCGTTGCGTTCGTCACCCCCGGTTGGGCGGTGGATCGTCCACCCACCCGGGTATGGATGACGGGTAACGAAGACGCGAAGGAGCCGCAGTGGCAAACACGATTCCCGACATCAGCCTGAACGACGGCACCACCATTCCGCAGCTCGGCTTCGGGGTGTTCCAGATCGAGCCGAAGGACACCGTCGCGGCGGTGACCACCGCCCTTGAGGTGGGCTACCGGCACATCGACACCGCCGAGATGTACGGCAACGAGGCCGAGGTCGGCGAGGCGGTCCGGATGTCCGGCCTGGACCGGGGCGCGGTCTACGTGACCAGCAAGCTGAGCAACGCCTTCCACCGCCCCGACGACGCCCGCAGGGCGTTCGACTCGACGCTCGCGGCGCTGAAGATGGACTACATCGACCTGTTCCTGATCCACTGGCCGCTGCCGACCCTGTACGACGGCGACTACGTCTCGACCTGGAAGGCGCTGGAGGAGTTCCAGCGCGACGGCCGGGCCCGCTCGATCGGCGTGTCGAACTTCCAGGTGTCACACCTGGAGCGGCTGGCCGCCGAGGCGAGCGTCGTGCCGGCGGTCAACCAGATCGAGGCGCACCCGTACTTCACCAACGACGAGGTCCGCGCCTACGGCCGTGAGCACAACATCCTGACCGAGGCGTGGTCGCCGATCGCCCAGGGCAAGGTGCTCGACGACCCCACGGTCGTCGACATCGCCGGGCAGCTCGACCGGACCCCGGCGCAGGTGGTGCTCCGCTGGCACGTGCAGCGCGGCGACATCATCTTCCCGAAGTCGACCACCCCGAAGCGGATCGAGGAGAACACCCGGATCTTCGACTTCGAGCTGGACGACGCGGCGATGGAGCGGATCACCGTGCTGGACAAGGGCGACGCCGGCCGGCAGGGCCCGAACCCGGACACCTTCGCCTACCTGCCCAACTGACCTCAGCCGCCGGCCTCCCGGCCGACGATGTCCCGAAGAGCGCTGTACCGCACTGTCGATGTCGACGCTGAGGTACAGCGCTCTTCGGCGAGGTCAGGAGCCGACGCGGCCGGCGATCCGGCGGAACACCGCCTGGGTCGGCGAGTCGGGCTCGGGGACGTAGACGATCAGCCGCTGCTCGGTCTCCGGCACCAGCAGCACCCGGCACTCGAACTCCAACGGCCCCAGGCGGGGGTGCGGCACCTTCTTGATCATCGGACGCCGCTCCTCGACGTCGTGTTCGGCCCACAGCTGGGCGAACCGGGGCGAGGTGCCGAGCAGTTCGGTGACCAGCTCACGGATCGCCGGGTCGGCGGGGTAGCGACCGTAGGCGGCGCGCAGGTCCGCCACCGTGCTCTGCACGAAGCAGCGTGCGTCCGCGTCGGTCCAGTGGGCGTCGGTCACCGGCTGCCGGAACGTCCAACGGATCATGTTGCGGTCGGCGTCCGGCACGGCCGCGAGATCACCCACGAAGTACGTGGCAAGGTGGTTCCAGGCCAGCACGTGGTACGCGGCGTCGACGAGGTACGCCGGGCTCTCGGTCATGGCATCGAGCAGGTGCCGCAGTCCGGGCGTCACCTCCCGGCTCGGGCCGACGGTACGCGGCGGGTTCTCCCCGGCGATCCGGAACAGGTACTCGCGCTCGTCCCGGCTCAACATCAGCGCCCGGGCCATCGACGCGAGCACCTGCCGCGACGGGTGCGGTCCGCGGCCCTGCTCCAACCGGATGTAGTAGTCGATCGACATCCCGGCGAGCTGGGCCACCTCCTGCCGGCGCAGCCCGGGGGTCCGTCGGCGTTCACCCTCGGGGAGCCCGACCTCGGCGGGCCGCAACCGGGCGCGGCGGGTGCGCAGGAACGCCGCCAGTTCATCACGCTGCAGCCCGCTGCTCGTCATGTCCCCAGCATGCCCCGGGCCGGGCCGGCGAGGGTGGTACCACCGGTCCCAGCCTCGGCCCGGCTCTCCCCGGGCGCGGCCGGCCCGGCGAGGCTCGACGGCATGACGAACATGATCGCCCTGATCACCGGGGCCAACAAGGGGATCGGCTTCGCCACCGCCCGGCAGCTCGGCGCCCTCGGGATGACAGTGCTGGTGGGGGCGCGCGACGCCGAGCGGGGTCGGGCCGCGGAGCGGGAGCTGCGTGACGGCGGCGCGGACGCGGTGTTCCTGCCACTGGACGTCACCGACGCCGAGTCGGTGGCGGCCGCCGCGAAGCGGGTGGAGGCGGAGTACGGCCGGCTGGACGTGCTGGTCAACAATGCCGGCATCATCCTCGCCGACGGCGCTCGGGGGCTACCCAGCGAGACGGCCGTGGCGACGCTGCGCCGGCTGTACGAGACGAACGTCTTCGGGGTGGTGGCGGTGACCAACGCGCTGCTGCCGCTGCTGCGCCGGGCACCGGCCGCCCGGATCGTCAACGTGTCGAGCGAGGTTGGCTCGATCGCCGTGATGACCGACCCGAACGGTGCGCTGTTCGAGCTGACCTCCGTGCCGTACCCGTCGTCGAAGGCGGCACTGAACATGCTCACCGCCATGTACGCCAAGGAGCTGCGGGACACGCCGATCACTGTGAACGCGGCGAACCCGGGCTACTGCGCCACCGACCTCAACGGCAACAGCGGCTTCCGCACCGCCGAACAGGGCGCCGAGGTCAGCGTGCACCTGGCGACCCTGCCGGCCGACGGGCCGAGCGGGCTGCTCTGGGGCTTCCAGATGGACGCCGGCGGCGGGTACGGCGTACTGCCCTGGTGACCGAGCGCTTGACCTGGAGCGCGCTCCAGCCGGCACTGTGACTCGTGCGCCCACCGGTAGGGCGCACGAGAGGAGATCCCCATGCGGTACCGCACGATCGGCACCGACCCGGCGACCCGGCGCGAGGTCAGCGTGCTCAGCCTGGGCGCGATGCTCTTCGGCAGCGCCACCGACGAGGCCACCTCGTACGCGATCCTCGACCGGTACGTCGAGGCCGGCGGCACGTTCGTCGACACGTCGGACAACTACGCGTTCTGGGTGGACGGCGGGCAGGGCGGGCAGAGTGAGGAGCTGCTCGGCCGGTGGCGGCGCAGCCGCGGCGTCGGCGCCGAGATCGTCATCGCCACCAAGCTGGGCGCCCGACCGCTGGCCCCGGGGACCAGCTACCTGAACAACGCCGAGGGCCTCTCCGCAAAGGTGATCCGCGAGTCCGCGGAGCGCAGCCGGGAACGGCTCGGGGTGCAGCGGCTGGACCTGCTCTACGCGCACATCGAGGACCGGACCGTGCCGCTGCGGGAAACCGTGGAGGGCTTCGCCGAGCTGGTCGCCGAGGGCACCGTGGGTCTGCTGGGCGCCAGCAACCACCGGGCCTGGCGGGTGGAGCGGGCCCGCGCGTTGGCCGCCGCCGCCGGCCTGCCGGGGTACGAGGTGCTCCAGTACCACCGCAGTTACCTGCCGAACCGCACCGACATGGTCAGCGAACTGGACCCGGACGGCGAGCCGGGCGGCGTCAGCGGTGACCTGCTCAGCTACCTGCGTGCCGAACCCGAGCTGACCCTGGTGGCGTACTCGCCGCTGCTCAAGGGCGCGTTCACCCGGGCGGACAAGCCGCTCAGCTCGGCGTACGACCTGCCGAGCGCGCCCCGGCGACTGGCCGCGCTGCGGGAGGTGGCCGGGCAGAGCGGCGCGACAGTCAACCAGGTGGTGCTCGCCTGGCTGCTGGGCGGTGAGCTGCCGTCCATCCCGCTGGTGGGCGCCTCGTCGGTGGCGCAACTGGAGGAGAGCCTGGCGGCGGTCGACCTGGAACTGACCGCCGAGCAGCGGCACCGCCTCGACACCACCTGGTGACAGTCACCGGCCGCCCCGCCGACCTCAGCTCACTGTCGGTGGGGCGGTCAGGTCGAGCTGCCAGTCGTTGGCCCGCATCATCTGCCCCGGCGGGTATTCGAAACCGGTCTCACCGAGCAGCGTGAAGCCGGCCTTTCGGCACACCGCGTTCGAGGCGGGATTGTCCACCGAGGGGTAGGCGTGGGCGTAGTGCCGGTCCCGTCGGGCGCGCGCCACGTCCACCACCGCGCGCACCGCCGCTGTCGCCAGCCCCTGCCCCCGGTACGCGGGCAGCACCGCCCAGCCCAGCTCGTACACCGGCTGGTCGCGCCACTCGCGGGCCCAGTAGCCGACGCTGCCCGCCCGTGCCCCGTCCGGCAGCACCAGCGTGAACATGCAGCCCTGCCCGGTGCCGGAGAAGTGCACGTACCGGTCGTGGCGGGCGAGCACCTGCTCGTCGGTCTCCGGACCGCCGGTGTACTTGCGGGTGTCCGGTGAGTTGAGCTGCCGCAGCAGGTCGAGGTCGTCCTCGTGCCACTGCTCGATGCGTACCTGTGCCATTCCGCTCCTTCATTTGTCGACCCCCAGTCAAACCGATCGCACCGACATTTCGCCCCGAACCGCGCCCGCTAGATCGGATCTAGCGGGCGCCTGTCGTCACCTCGCGCCTTCTGTGTGGAAGGGGGTGGGCCATGACCCAGTTGCGGATCGCGGTGATCGTCGGCAGCACCCGGGAGGGTCGGGTCGGCGACCGGGTCGCCCACTGGTTCGTCGAGCAGGCAGCGCGGCACGACGACCTGGCGGTGACTGTCGTTGACCTGACCGGGTACGACTTCCCGGCCACCTACCCCGCCGAGCCGACCGCGTCCATCCGGGCGTTCGTCAGCGAGGTGGGCCGGGCGGACGCGTTCGTCGTGGTCACCCCCGAGTACAACCACAGCTTCCCGGCACCCTTGAAACAAGCCATCGACTACGCGTACGACGAGTGGCAGGCCAAAGCGGTCGGCTTCGTGTCGTACGGCTGCGGGTCCACCGGACTGCACGCTGTCGACCAGCTACGTACCGTCTTCACCGCACTGCACGCGATGACGGTGCGCGATGTCGTCGGGATCGACCTGCTCGCCGGCGAGCCGACCACCCAGTGCACCGACGAGCTGCAACGCGACGTCGGCGTCCTGCTCGACCAGCTGCGCTGGTGGGGTCTGGCCCTGCGCGACGGCCGGGCGGCTCGATCCTACGTCTCCTGAACACGTCCACCACGAAAGGTAAGGATCATGAGTAGACGCACCACCGGCCTGGCCATCGAGGCCGAGGGGCTCACCCGCTCATTCGGGGACACCCGGGCGCTGGCCGGCATCGACCTCCAGGTGCCCGCCGGCACCGTCTACGGTCTACTCGGCCCGAACGGCGCTGGCAAGACCACAGCAGTCCGGGTGCTCGCCACGTTGCTGCGACCCGACGGAGGCTCGGCCCGGGTCTTCGGGCACGACGTGGTCACCGAGGCCGACAAGGTCCGTTCCCGGGTCAGCCTCACCGGCCAGTACGCCTCCGTCGACGAGGACCTGACCGGTACGGAGAACCTGGTGCTCCTCGCCCGCCTGCTCGGCCTGCCCAAGCCGGCAGCTCGGGAGCGCGCGGCGGCCCTGCTCGCCGCGTTCGGGCTGACCGAGGCGAGTGACCGCCAGGTGAAGAAGTACTCGGGCGGGATGCGGCGACGCATCGACATCGCCGCCAGCATCCTGAACACCCCGGATCTGCTCTTCCTCGACGAACCGACGACGGGCCTCGACCCACGTAGCCGCAACCAGGTGTGGGAGATCGTCCGGGCGGTGGTGTCGCACGGCACGACGGTGCTGCTGACCACCCAGTACCTCGACGAGGCCGACCAGCTCGCCGGGCGGATCGCCGTCGTCGACCACGGGCGGGTCATAGCGGAGGGCACCCCTGGTGAGTTGAAGTCGTCGGTCGGCTCCGGCACCGTCCACCTGCGACTGCGCGACCCCGCTCAGCGCCCCGAGGCGGAGCGGGTGCTCCGGGAGGCGCTCGACGTGCCGGTGCAGCTCGCCGCCGATCCGGTGGCGTTGACAGCCCGCGTCGGCGAGGCCGGCACCGACCTCGACGCCAGCGCCCAGGCCGCTCGCGTACTCAGCGACCTGGCCCGCGCCGGCATCGTGGTCGACAACTTCTCCCTCGGCCAGCCGAGCCTGGACGAGGTCTTCCTGGCCCTGACCGACCACCCCGCCGTGCCGGCCGGCGAGCGCGACGACGAGCTGGAGGCAGCCCGATGAGCGACACCACGACCACCACTACCGAACGGGCGCCGGCCGTGTACGTTCCGTCCGCCGAGGCGTTGGCTACCGTGCTCGCGCCGGGTGCCCGACCGCCCCGGCCGAGCGCGCTGGGCGCGTCGCTCACCTTCGGCTGGCGGGCCATGTTGAAGATCAAGCACGTGCCGGAGCAGCTCTTCGACGTGACCGCGTTCCCGATCATCATGGTGCTGATGTTCACGTACCTGTTCGGTGGCGCCCTGGCCGGAAGCCCGCGTGAGTACCTACAGTTCTTCCTGCCCGGCATCATGGTGACCAGCGTCGTCATGATCACCATGTACACCGGCGTCGGCCTCAACACCGACATCGAGAAGGGCATCTTCGACCGGTTCCGGACGCTGCCCGTCTGGCGTCCGGCCGCCCTGGTCGGCATGATCTTCGGCGACGTGCTGCGCTACATCCTCGCCGCCGTGGTGATCCTGGGTCTCGGGCTGGTGCTCGGGTTCCGCCCCGAAGGCGGTGTGGTCGGGGTTGTCGTCGGGATCGGCCTGCTGGTGGTCTTCTCGTTCGCGTTCTCCTGGGTGTGGACTTTCTTCGGGCTGATCCTGCGCAGCGAGAAGTCGGTGATGGGGGTCAGCATGATGGTGCTGTTCCCGCTGACGTTCCTGAGCAACGTCTTCGTCGAGCCGAGCACCATGCCCGGCTGGCTCCAGGCGTTCGTGAAGGTCAACCCGGTGACGCAACTGGTGGCCGCGATCCGCGGAGCGATGAGCGGCGAGTCGGACCCGTCGGCCACGATGTGGCTGCTGCTGTGGAGCGCCGGCTTCGTCCTGGTCTTCGGCACCCTGACCATGTACAAGTACAACCGCCGCTAACCCCACCCCGCGCCCCGCCCCCGCGCCCCGCCCCCGCTCGACCCCCGCGATCTTGCACTTCCTGTCCCGACAAGGGTGACAAATACCCCTGAATCGACGACCGAAAGTGCAAGATCGCGGGGCTGAGGGGCGGGGCTGAGGGCTGGGGGCGGGGCGGGGGTTAGAGCTGCCAGGGCAGTGGAGCCGGGGGTAGGTAGCGGCAGGTGGTGCCGGTGGAGACGGCTTCGCGTAGGTGGCTCGCGAGTGCCGGGTGTCGGTCGTCGAGCTTGCGGAGCGTGTCGCGGATCCGCGCGGTCACCGTCTTGCGGGCCCGTTCGGCCTCGTCGCCCAGACGACGGCTCCGGCCGGCGAGGCCCGCCGCGGCACGCAGCTCGTCGAGCAACGCGCCCCGCTCGACGTCCAGTTTGGACACCTTCTGGTCGTCGTCGCGGGCGGCTGCCCGGTCGATCTCCTCGTCGAGGCGGGCCAGGTGCTGCCGGTAGCGGGCCTTCGCCTCGTCGTCGAGGACCGGGTCGGCGCCCATCCGGCGGGCGGCCACCAGCTCCGGCCCCGCCGCCGGGTCGAGCAACTCCACAGCGGGCACGTCGCTGCCTGGGCGGCTGAGCAGCAGGTGCAGGTCGTGCAGGCCCTTGGCGTCGGGCAGGTGCACGACGACACCCTCGTACGCGAGCTGCCAGACCGGCCCGTCGCGCCGGAACTCGTACCCCTCGATCGCAGCCGCGACCGGCACGGCCTGGCCGGGCGCGACAACCCGACCCGACCCGACGGCCTGAGCCGGGAGGTCGGCGTCGGCGGCTGTCGGGGCGGCGAGACGGTGGAGCACCTGCGTCATGCCGAGGGCGGTCGCCTCCTGGATGGCGGCGGCGCGCAGCGCTGTCAACGTCGCGGTGTCGCCTGGGTGACCTCGGCCGGCGAGGGCGTTCGCGAGGCCGGTGCGGGCGAGCAGCGACCAGGGTCGGGAGCCCAGCCGGTCGGCGGAGTCCCGAGCGGCGGTGAAACCGGCGATGGCGTCGTCCCAGCGTTCCTGCGCGGCGTCGATCAGCGCCAGCCAGTGGTCGACGGGGCCACTGATGTCGCAGCCGAAGAGCCCTACCGTCCACTCTCCACGGTGCGGGGCGAGGGCGGCCCGCGCGTCGTCGCAGCGCTGCGGGTCGGCGGACGCGGCGGCGGCCTGCGCGCGTAACCGTAGCCAGAGCGGTGACACCGGGCGCGGGTACCGGATGGCGGCGGCCTCGATGCCGGCGGTCAGTCGGACCGCCGTCTCGCCGTCGCCCCGCTCGGCAGCCGTGATCGCCTTCAGCAACTCCCGGTAGGGGTAGTCGATCGGGGCCAGCCCGTCCACCAGCACTGTGGCCTCGGCGACCCGACCCTGCAGCAGCAGTCGGGACCAGCGCAGGTGGTGGCCCATGAACCCGAACTCGGTGTGGCCCGGTTCGGTCTGGTCGGTGAGGATGGCGAACCGCTCGTCGGCCGTGGCGAAGTCACCCTGGAACGCCGCGATGATCCCGCTGTCGACGGCCGCGGCCATCCGGTGCCGGGCGAAGTCACCCTGCCGGTCGGCGTCGACGAAGGTGGTGAACTCCTCGGCGAAGCGAGGGTCGCCCAACTCCAGCAGCGCCACCCAGCGCAGCGAGGTGGCCCACAGCTCGGTCTCCCGGTCGCCCGTCCGACGGGCCACGTCCCGGATCTCGGCGGTGAGCGCGGCTCGGGTCGCGGCGGTGCCGAGCCCCCAGGTCGTGTCGTGACGGGCCCAGAGGCTGAAGGTGAGCGCCTCATCGTCCTGCCCTCGACGGGCGATCGTCTCGCTGGCGGTGATCAGGTCGGCGACCAGGGCGCCGACGGTGGCGGTGGCGTCTGGTTCGCCGATCAACCGGCGGTACGCCTCGCGCACCAGATCGGCCGCCTCGACCGACTGGGCGGTATCGACCTGGCGGGAGCGGTTCACTGTGAGCGCGACCCGGGCCAGCATCACCGGGTCGTCGAGCGAACGGGCCAGCCTGGCGGCCTCGGCCAGCAGTCGCGTGACCTCTTCCCGGCGGGCGTGGTGATAGTGCGACTCGGCGAACTCGACGAGGATCCGCACTCGTTGTGCCGGGTCTTCGACGACCTCAAGGGCTCGGCGGAAGTGCACCGCCGCTTCGTCGCCGGCAAGCCGGGCGAACGCGTCCCGCCCGGCGGCGACCAGCAGCGTGGCCACCCGGGCCCGGTCGAGCGCGGGGCCGGCCAGGTAGGCGTGGCGGGCGAGGTCGGCCGGGATCAGCCGGTCGGTGAGCTCCCGCAGGTCGTCGACCGCCCGGACGACAGCGCCGTGGCGGGCCCGCCTGTCGTCGTCGGTCAGCCCGTCGTAGAGGGTTTCGCGGACCAGGTCGTGGGCGAAGGCGAAGCGGCCACCACCCCGGGCGACCACCAGTCGGGCGGTCACCGCCCGGTCGAGCAGCCGGTCGACCTGCGCCGCCGGTGCTGCCGCGCAGGCCGCGAGGACCTGACGGTGGAACTCGCGACCCAGAACGGCGGCGACGGTCAGCGCCTCCACAACGGCGGCGGGCAGTTGGGCCAGGCGGCGGCGCACCGCCTCCCGTACGCCGGGTGCGATCGTGCCGACCGCGTCGTCGGCGTGCCACAGCCGCGCGGTCTGCTCGACGAAGAACGGGTTGCCGCCGGTGCGCCGGTGCACCTCGTCGACCAGGCTGGCCTCGGGCTCCCGGCCGGCGGTCCGGGTCATCAGTGCGGCCACCTCGTCGCGGGTGAAACCGGTGAGGGTGATCGTGGTGGCCTTCGCGACCAGCGGCATCAGCAGCGGACGCAGCGGATGCTCACCCGACTCGACCTCGGCGTCGCGGTAGGTGCCGATCAGCAGGAGCCGCTCGAACCAGGTGTGCTGGGCGGCGAAGCTCAGCAACCGCAGCGAGGCCGGGTCGGCCCAGTGCAGGTCGTCGAGAACGACCACTACCGGCCGGTGCTGGGAGACGGCGACCAGGGCTGCGGTCACCGCGTCGTACAGCGCGAACGCCTCCTGGTCGGCGGCGTCCGGGCCGGGGTCGACGCCGGCCCAACTGACGAGGCGACCGGCCTGCTCGCCGGCGACGCCGGACTGGCCGAGCAGGGCCGCGAGGGCCGGCTCGGCGGACTGCCGCGCCACCTCCCAGTCGTCGGCGGATCGCCGCAGGGAACGCAGCACCTGCACCCACGGCCAGTAGCCGGGGGCGCTGTCGGAATCCCAGCAGGCGGCGCCGAGCACCAGCGCGCCCCGCTGCCGGGCCTCCCGGGCCGCCGACGTGACGAGGGTGGTCTTGCCGATGCCCGCCTCGCCGGTGACCAGGGCGAGACCGCCGTGACTGGTGGTGGCGCGGTCCAACTCGGCACGCAGCAGACCTGCGGGGTGATCCCGCCCGATGATGGCGTCGCCGAGCGCGTCCATGGTTTCCAGACGGTACTGGACCTGTCCGACAGCGCGAGCGAGTTAGCCGGCCGGACGCCTCGCGGGGTCTCACCGGTCCAGGTGGGTTCGGAGCCTTTGGAGCTGATGTCACAAACGAGTCGGCCTCATCGTTCCCTACACTTCCCTATCCGGGTAGGATAGGGAACGATGACGGAAGACATGTACTCAGTTGAGCAGGTGGCCGAACGACTCAACCTGCATGTGCGCACCGTGCGCGGCTACATCCGCTCGGGCCGGCTGCGCGCGGTGCGGATCGGTAAGCAGTACCGGATCGCCGCCAGCGATCTCGACGCGCTCACCGGCCAGGCCCCTACCGCACCCAGCGTCGCCAGGCAGGCGGAGGTGTCGAGCATCGTCCAGATCGACGGCGTCGGCAGGGCTGCCGCCGACCGGCTCGGCACGCTCGTGCTCACCAGCGCCAACACGGGCCACGACCAGGCCAACCCGTTGCGGGTGCAGACGGTGCACGACGAGGAACGCCATCGCATGAAGATCATCATCCTGGGTGACCCGGCCGCCACCGCCGAGTTGCTGCACCTGCTCGACGCCGTACTCAACGCCGACAACGGCCTGCTCGACCGGGAGGTCCACGATGTCTGACGAGATCCAGGAACGGGCCGGAGTGCCGGTGCTGGTCTGCGACCCGGCGGGGCCGCCGGTGGCCACCGAGCAGGACGCGCTGGACCTGATCGGGGCGGCGTTCCTCGGCGCCCAGGTGGTCGCCGTGCCGGCCAACCGACTCGACGAACGCTTCTTCTCGCTGGGCACCCGCTTCGCTGGCGACGTGATGCAGAAGTTCGTCAACTACCGGGTGCGGCTGGCTGTCGTCGGCGACATCTCGGCACAGCTCGCGGAGAGTTCCGCTTTGCGCGCCCTGGTGCACGAGTCGAACCAGGGTGGACAGATCTGGTTCGTCCCCGACCTCGACGCCCTCGACACCCGCCTACGCTCCGCCCGATAGCCCTCTCACCGGTCGGGCATCACCGCCATCTCCACAGTGTCCGGTTCCACTCCCCTGACCCGGGCCTGCTCGGCCGCCCAACGGAGATAGGCCAGCCACTCCTCCGACAACCACCCGTTGCGACGACCGACGCCCGCCTCGACCGGGAGTTGGCTGGCCACGACCCGGTCGAGGATCAGGGGCTGCACCCCGCCCGCCCCTCGCCGGTAGCCCACGAAGTAGAGGACCTTCGTGCACAGGCCCGGCCCCAACCAGGGCAGACGAGCGTGGTCGGGGTCGCGGAAGCGGCGGTACGCCGTACGCAGCGCGTCCTCGTCGGGCGCTGGCGTGGACACCTCCTCCAGCGCGTACGCCAGGCGTTTGCCGTGCGGATCGGCGTCGAGCGACCTGGCGGTGCGCCACGGGCCGTACCCGATGGGTCCGTAAGCCCAGGCCAGCACGACCGTCAGTAGGTGCCGTGGGCTCGCGGACCCCGCCCGGTAGGCGTCGGCCACCGCGAAGACGTCGCGCCGCCAGAGCCCGCCGGTCGACGGCAGGCCCTCGGGCCACGCGTCGGGCGGTAGCCCCGCCCGCCACCGGTCCATGTTGACCCGGACCGGAGCCCGCTCGCCCGGTAACTCCAGACCCTTGGTCGTCTGCATCGTCGCCTCCCTCGGAGCGCGCGCTCGCGGAACTCCGTGGTTCGGACGCTATGGTCGGGCGCTCCCACACACCGCCCGCCGACGGCAAATCGCGGTATCGACCTTCCGGGCAGCTATCAGAGACACCGCATCTGGCGGGTCGAGAACGTCGCACTGTTGACCTACGGTGCTCCCGTGCTTCCCCGAAACGTGAAGATCCTCGATCAGGTCCGCGCCGAGGCGCTGCGACGCGACATCCCCGCTGCCGACGTGGAGCGCTGGCTGGAGCTCGCCCGCCCGTCCGCCCTGCTGACACAGGGGGGTGACGGGCCGGTCGTGGGCGCCATCCGTGGGCCCGTGATGCTTCCGGCCGACGCCGAGGACCCCGAGTACCCGTTGATCGCCACCATCGACTGCGCTGCTCTTCCGGCAGACGTGACCGACCTTCCCCTGCCGTCCGACGGCCAACTGCTGCTGTTCGGCTGGCCTGAAGAAAGCGGCTACGGCGAAGTCATGTATGTGCCGGCAGGCGTGGCCGTCGAGGAGCGAGAGCAATATCCGCCGGACTTCCCGCCGGACGAGGAGGAGTTCGCCGAGGTCTACGCGGAGATCCAGCCGGGCGACCTGCGCCTCACTGTCGACGTATCTCTGCCCTACGTCAAGACGATCCCGGGGCCCCCGTGGTCTCCGCCGCTGCCGGGAGATCCCCCGTTCGAAGAGATGACCAAGGTGTGGCGGGAGGTCCTGGGCAACGTGCCGGACGGCATGTTCTCCTCTGGAGGCTCGCCGCTGCTGTTGGGCGGCTACGGCACTGACTGCAACGGTTTCAACCCCGCCTGGTTGGGCGCCAACCCCTCGGGTCGGTCCGGCTCCGACGGGTCGGTGCCCGGTGGTGGACCACCCGACCATGGTGACTGGGTGGTGCTGGCCGAGTTCCACGGCGGCAGACAGGGCGGCGCGAGCATCCACTGGGTGATTCAGCGTGCCGACCTGAAGGAGCGACGCTTCGACCAGGCCAGCGTCCTCGTCTACTGGAATCCGTGAGGCCGGACGAGCACGGGCGGAACGGTCTGTCGGGGCCGACCTGCCGCGGGTAGCGACGCGGCGTGGCCACCCCGAGCGCTGGGGTAGCCACGCCGGACGACCTGCCGGTTACGCGGTGGCGCAGATGGCGTACGCCGTGTCGGACCAGTTGCCGGCGAACGCGTCCTCCTCGTACGCACCGGACGCCGCTGATGTCGGGGCGGTCGCGGGGCCGCCGTTGGGGCGGAAGTCGTCCACGATTCCCTCGCCGGTCACCCCGTTCAGCTCGTAGCCGGCGCCGGTCAGCACCTTCCCGACCGGGCAGGTCGCGGTGACGCTGCGGAAGTCGAGGGAGGTGTTGGCTCCCACGGCGGAGGCGCGCACCAGGCCCGCGAGGGGGTTGGCGCAGATCGCGTACGCGGTGGCGGACCAGTTCAGGGCCGTGGCGTCCGACTCGTACGCGCCGACGGTGACCGCGGTGGGCGCGGTGGCGACGCCACCGTTGGGGCGGAAGTCGTCGACGACACCTTCGCCGGTGACGCCGTTGAGTTCGTAGCCGGTGCCGGTGAGCACCTTCCCGACCGGGCACGTCGCGGTGACGCTGCGGAAGTCGGTCGAGTTGCTGACGCTGGTTGTGGCCACCCGGACCAGGCCGGCCAGCGGGTTGGCGCAGATCGCGTACGCCGTCACCGACCAGTTCCCCGCGAACGCCTCGGTCTCGTAGGCGCCGACGGTGACAGCGGTCGGTGCCGTGGCGACGCCACCGTTGGGGCGCAGGTCGTCGACGACGCCCTCGCCGGTGACGCCGTTGAGTTCGTAGCCGGTGCCGGTGAGCACCTTCCCGACCGGGCACGTCGCCGTGACGCTGTGGTAGTCGGCCGAGTCGCTGACGCTGGTCGCGGCGACCCGCACCAGGCCGGGGACCGCGGCGGACGCCGGGCTCGCCGGGACGAGCACCGCCCCGGCCGCGACAAGACCGAGCACGAGTACTGACGCTCGGGCGCCGATCCGCCGGGTTTCGTTCTGAGTACGCATGTGTTTCTCCCGTCTGAGGCCGGACGGGGCGGCAGGTGCGACGCCGACGTCGAGGCCGTTCGTGATGACGGGTTCACGCTAGGTAGCCACCTGACCAGGCATTATCTCCAAGCCGACTACGTCGCGTAACGGATTGGATCCGTCGTCGGCGTCACTGGCCTGATGGACGATGCGCAGGCATCGATGGCCGTGCATATCATTCGGCTATGCCCGCTCGCCGCGTCACCGCCACCATCGCCCTCGCCGCGCTGGCGAGCCTGCTCGCCGTCAACGCCGCCCGCGCCGACGGGCCGGCGATCAGCACCCCGGGCACCCCCACCGTGGTGGTCAACGAACCCCACCAGCTCACGCTCAACTGGACGCCCTCCGCCTGGGTCGAGCCCGGCACGGAGCAGCCGATCAACTACGAGGTGCAGGTGCCGCTGGGGCCGAACACGTACCGCTTCCTCGGCTCCACCACCGACACCACCATCACCCTGACCGACCTGGCACCCGGCACGACGTACCGGATCGGGATCGCCGCCCGCGCGCTCGGCGGCTACTCCGACACCTCGCCCACCACCACAGTGCGCACCGCGGCCGGCCGCGCGACTGTCAGCTACCTCAACCTGGACTGGTCCCCGACGAACAACCAGATCCAGCACCTCCTGAAGGTGACAAACACCGGCACCGCGCCACTCGACCTGAGCACCGTCCAGGTCCGCTACCACCTGCGCTTCGAGGGCGGCAACACCTCGCTCGTGCCGCACTGCGACTGGGCCGCACTGGGCTGCGACCGGATCCGACAGACCGTGCAGTTCTTCGTCCCGCCAGGCGGGCCGCCCGGCGGGCCGTCCGGAGGGCCGCCCGGCGCGATGACGACGCCAGCACCGCCGTACCCGGCCCCGGGAACGCCGGTCCCCGGCTGGGTGGAGCTGACCTTCACCGACGGCACGCTCGCACCGGGCCAGTCGACCGGGCCGATCCAGCTGCGGCACCACCGGCACAGCTGGAGCGACATCGACGAACGCGACGACCCGAGCTGGCTCGCCGCCACCGGCCAGTGGACCGAGAACGACCGGATCACACTGGACGTCGACGGGGTACGCGAGTTCGGCGACACCTACTCCTGACCACTCCCGGGCACGCGCCGGGCGACCGGCGTGCCCCGGGTCTGGGTGGCTTGTCCTGACGGACGTGATGCCTGTGAATCATCATGATGACTCACAGGCATCACGCTTCTCGGGGAACTACTCCCGACCGTCCCGCATCCTTGCTCTGGCGTCCCAACGGCACCGCCTCCTCTGATGATTGAGCGCCTCAGCCCTTGGCTTGACCGGTCACCTTACGATCCGCTCATGCGGCGCGAGGAGATAGACGGAGTTACTGTCATCCAACGCAATGTGCCTGGCACCCTGGCCGCGTCGCTGACGTTTGGCTGCGGTGCCCGCGACGAAGAGATCGACTCAATCGGCCTGACTCATCTCGTACAGCACCTGGTGGACTGGACCGAGGATCACGTCGCGGAGAATTACCAGGACCACGTGTGGATGAACGAAACGCAATTCCTCGCAGGCGGCCCACCGGATCGGGTCGCCGAGCATTTCGCCACTATCTGCTCGGCTATCAGTAATCTTCCGCCGGAGGATCTGTCCGACGCCGTCGTGGGCCTCGATGCGGACAGCCGGTACGTCTCGAACATCGAAGAAGGTCTGCGCGACCCGTGGGGAGCGCTGCTGTCGCGGCGTTTCGGGCCCAGCGGATACGGCCTGTCGCGCTGGCCCGCAGTGGACTACAAGCTCTTCACGGCCGACGAGATCCGACGGCATGTCAAAAGGTTCTTCACCAGCGGCAACGCGGTTCTCACCCTGACTGGCGAACCGCCGCAGGCGATGCGGCTCCCCTTGCCCGTCGGCCCGCGAGTCACCCGCAGCACGGCACTCGTGAACCACGAGATCGGGCCCATCTGGTACGCCGACGAGGTCCGCGGCGTAGCGCTGATAATCAGTGTCGAGCCCAGCGCGGAAGCGGCCTTCCTGATGTGGGCCCTGCGGTCGCGGGTCGCTGAGGCAGTACACCGGGCCGGGGTGGCCCTCGGTGCTGAATTCGTGTGCGAGGTCGTCGACAGTACGCGGCACGAGCTCGGGTTGAGGGTCACGCCGGAGTTCGGCAGGAAGGGCAAGAGTTTCGACGCCACCGTCGCGGCGGAGCTGCTCTGGGCCGAGCTGCGGCGGTTTGTCTCCGACGGAATCGACCGAGTGGAGATCGCTGACCTGATGCCAACGCAGGACGAGGACCCGACGGTCGACGTTGAATGGATCGACGCGATCTCCAGCCTCGAATCCTTGACCCAGCGGGAGCTGCTCGGCACGGCGAAGATCGACTACTCGGAATCGCTCAGCGAACTGGCCGGACTCACTCCGGAATCGGCGCGGGACATCGTATCGGCCTGGCTCTCAAGCGCCATGATCGTCGTGCCGTACGGGTCGACGCCGAACCTTCCTGGCACCACCGACGCTTCCTGCCCGACCACCCGCTTCGTACCGACAGGTGAGGTGGTCAGGCCGACGTTCTCCAAGAGGTTCCGCAACAAGGGCTCGCTGGTCATCGGCATCGACGCCATCTCCACTGTGGATGGTGACGGCAACGTGCACACGGTCCCGTTGTCCCAGGCACTCGTGGTCGAGCGGTTTGGCGTCATCCAGCTCGCCCACCTCGGCCACGGCTGCGTCACCACGATCTCGGACTTCGCTGACGCCGCCGACAAGCTCCGGTCCGTCCTGCCGCCGCGGCGTGTCCGCCAGGCCGCCAGGCAGCTCAGTTCCCATTGGTGAACGAACGTCGAGAATCCTGATCGCCACCTCGGCCGGAGGGGTGCGCGGCCCGGTCAGGGTGTGTCGAGTGCGGCAGGCAAGCCATCAGCAGGTGTAGCTCTCGGGCAGGCGGATGCGCGCGGCGGGGACGCCGAGGGCGAGCAGCCGCGCGCCGGCCAGCATCGCGGGTGGGCCGCAGAGGTAGACGTCCTGGCCGGGCTGGTGGTGGTCGAAGGCGATGGTCAGGGCGTCGCCCCGCTCGGCCGGTTCGGCGCAGGGGTCGTCGGAGAGGGCCGGCACGATGGTCAGCCAGTCGTGGGCGCACTGGAGCTTGTCGAGGGTGATCGCGTCGTACAGGTCGGTGAAGGTGCGCGCGCCGACGATGAGCGTCACCCGCCGGCCGTCCGGTGCGGCGGCGACCTGCTCGACCAGGGCGCGCAGCGGCGCCAGGCCGGTGCCACCTGCGACGAGGAGCAGGTCGTTGGTGCTCGCCGGGTCGAGGCTCAGACCGGTGTCGACGGGTGGGCCGAGCCAGAGCAGCTCGCCGGGGCGTACCTCATGGACCAGGCGGTGGGAGACGGTGCCGGCGGGTACGGCGCGGACGTGCAGCTCGACGGTGCCGTCCGCCCGTGGGGCGTTGGCCGGCGAGAGCCAGCGCCAGTGCCCCGGCAGGCGCGGCGTGCAGACCGGCACGGCCTGACCTGGCTGGAAGGGCAGGCGCCGCCAGGGACGTACCGTCAGGATGGCGATGTCGGACGACGGCCGATTGTGGCCGATCACCTCGACGTGCCACCAGGCCCGGCCGTCGTCGGCCCGGGCGGCGGCGCGGCGGATCGCGTGCGTGGCGCGGCACAGGGCGCGCTCGGCGGCGATGGTGAGCTGCGGCGTCCACAGTGGGCGCACGTGGCGGGCAACCGTGGCGAGCAGCGCGTCGCCGATGGTGGTGGAGTGCGGGAGCAGGCCGAAGTGACGGTACGCGCGGCCGAGCACCCGGAGCAGCGCCGCCCGGCTCGCCGGATCGTCGACGTCGAGCATTAGGCGGCCCAGCGCTGTGAAGAAGAGCGGCGCGTCGCGGTGTGGGAGCAGGCCGGTTCGGCGGTCTTCGACTGTGCACCAGAAGTCGGCGGCGGCCCGCACGTCGACCGACTCCCAGGCAGCGGCCAGGCTCACCCGAGCCGGGTGATCGTCGTCGATCGCGGTGGGCATGCCGGCTCCAAGACGTTGATTCGTGGGCTGGCACCGGGGCGGGCGGGAGGAGCTGCGCCGTTGAGGGCCGGCGCAACCCCGGGACAAGGCACCCGCCCCGGGCCATGCGTCGACTGTCGCGGCTGACCAGGCACAACGGCATGTCACGGTGATCATCGGTGGCATGCGCAATCGGTATGCGCTCGACGCCGCGACTGTCGAATCGGGCAGACTGCGGGCATGACGGAACGCCCGGTGCTGTATCTGGTCGTCTGCGCCGCCGGCCCGGCGGAACACATCGACGAGCTGGTCGACCTCCTGATCGCCGACGGGTGGCGGGTCTGCATGATCGTCAGCCCGACCGCCGCGCCGTGGCTCGACCGGGCCGCGCTGCAAGACAAGACCGGTTATCTGGTACGCGTGGAGTGGCGGATGCCCGGCGACCCGGAGCCGCACCCGCCCGCTGATGTGGTGCTGGCCGCGCCGGTCACGTTCAACACGGTGACGAAGTGGGCGTTGGGCATCAACGACACGCTGGCGCTCGGCGTCCTCAACGAGTCGCTGGGGGCGGGGCTGCCGATCATCGCGTTTCCGCACACCAAGGCGGAGTTGGCTGCCCATCCCGCGCACGCGGGTCACCTGGCGGTGCTGCGGGCTGCCGGCGTGGTCGTGGCTGACGGGAAGCCGCTGGACTCGATGAACGGGCCGGGGCGTTGGGGCGTGGTCGTCGAAGCGGCGCGGACGGTGCGCCCGTCCTGAGCAGTTGCTGTCTGCTCCCTTGTCTGGCGGCCCGTTGACGATATGCGTTGTGCGTATACCAGCGCCCCACGCAGCGTGTTCAATGGATAGGCTCGATGAGGCGAGACGGACGGAGCCGCCGGTGACCCACGCGAACTGCCCTCGGTGCGGCGGACGGCTGGCCCGGGACAACGACAGCGGACGGTGTACGCCATGCCAGGCCGCAGAGCGGGACCGGTTGAGCGCGCCGCCGGTGGTGCCGGTGAGCTTCTGGGAGCACGAGCCGGTGCGACTCGCGCTCGCCGAACGACATCTGGGGCGGGTGATCCGGGCGTACCGCTGCCACCCGTACCACGGGCGGGTCGCCCTGCCGCAGACCGTTGTGGCGGGGTGGCTGGGGATCACGCAGGCGCAACTCAGCCGGGTGGAGAACGGACCACCGCTCGTGCACCTGGACCGACTGGCGCACTGGGCCGAGCTTCTCGGGATACCCGCATCGTGTCTCTGGTTCGTCCTCCCTGGACAGCCTCAGCGAACGATCGAGAAAGCCACTACTCGCGCCTCAACCGACCCAGAGGGTTCTGGGCCGCACGAGGGTCGACGGGCTCTGTTGGCCGGTATCGCCGCTGTCGCTGCGGGCGCGGGTCTGCTCGCCGGCAGCAAGCTTGTGCAGCCCCGCCGGATCGGCACGGCAGATATCGCTCGGCTGAACGCAGTGCTGGAGCTGTACCGGTCGGTGGACCGAGAGTCTGGCGGCGGTCTGCTGTATCAGGAGGTGGCCCGGTTCGCGGAGTCCGTGTACCGAATGCTTGATTGGTCGCATCCGGCCGGGCTCACACCGCCCCTCATCACGGCGGTGGCGACAGCTCGGCAACTGGCCGGCTGGACCGCACTCGACGCCGGAAGGCACGACGACGCGCAGCGACACTTCGTCGCCGGGGAGCGTGCCGCGTTGGCTGCCGAGAACGCGCCACTGGTCGCCATGATTCGGTATGCGCAGGTCAAGCAGCTTCAACACCTCCGACACAACCGGGATGCCCTCGCAACACTGCAACTCACGCTTGCGCAGCTCGGGTCCACTGCAACGCCGGCGGTAAGAGCCCTGCTCTGTGGTGCGCAGGCGGCCTCGACCGCGGCACTCGGTGACCACGAAACCGCCGTGAGAACCCTCGGCAAGGCCAGCGACCAGTTCGAGCGCATCGACAAGGAGCGCGAGCCGGCCTGGATGGGCTTCTACGACCGCGGCGAGTTGTTCGCTCAGTACGGGCGGGTGTACCGGGACATGGCACGGCGAGACCGCAGGCACGCGTCCGAGGCGGTGCGCTGGGGCAGGGATTCCATCGCGGCGTTCGGCGCGGCGAACGTGCGCAGCACTGTGCTCAACGAGGTCGGACTGTGCAGCGCGCTGTTCCTCGCTGATGAGCCCGAGCAGGCGCTTGCGGTGGGCGCGCGGGTGCTGAAGCAGGAACAGGCAATGAGCTCTAGGCGGGTATTCGACCGGGTGGTCAATCTGCGTCGTGATCTCGCTCGGTGTCGGGAGCTTCCCAAGGTAGCCGCATTCGAGCGGGCCATCACCGCTCGGGCTGCGATGGCCGCGTGAGCGGGCGGTTCTCCGAGGAAACGATGACGGCGGCCATGCGGGACATCGCGGCAGCCCTGGACGTCTCTGCGGAGGGCGCTCGGCTGCTGCAATTGACTAACAACGCCGTCTTCGCATTGCCTCGATCTGGAATCGTCATCAGAATCGCGCGAACCCATCAGCTCCTGGACCGGGTGACCAAGGTAGTTCAGCTTGGGCGTTGGTTTGCGCGGATCGACGCACCGGTGATCCGGCTCGCACCCGATGTCGAGCAGCCGGTGCGGGTCGGCGACCTCGTCGCCTCAGTCTGGTCCTACGTTCAACCGTCAACGCCTGCTCCGACGGTGGAGGATCTCGGCCTTGTGCTGCGCGAGTTCCACTCTCTCGACGTGGGTCCCCTTGCACTCCCAGCCTGGGATCCGGTCGGGGATGCCCGGCGACGCCTGGCTGACGCAGAGGATCTCGATCCGAATGACCGCGACTTCCTGCTGAAGTGGTGCGATCGCTTGGAACCGCGGCTCGTTGCGCTCAGCCACCGGCAGGAGCCGAAACTCGTTCATGGGGATGCCCATGTCGGCAACCTGCTGCGAGAGGCGTCGGGCCGGACGGTGATGTGTGACTTCGACGCCACATGCATCGGACCATGGCAGGTTGACCTGGCAGCGGTGGCGGTAGGCGAGGCGCGGTTCGGAGGCACGGGCCTACACCGAGGGTTGGCTAGCGCCTACGGCTACGACGTGACCTCGGACCAGTCATGGACAGTCTTGCGAGAAGCCCGTGAGCTCAAAATGATCGCTGCCGCCGTGCCGCTCATTAGCAGCTCACCCAATGTCGCGGGGGAATTCGCAGACCGTCTCCAATCAGTGCGAAGAAATGACCCGGAAGCCCGTTGGAAGCCCTTCGCCCATCTCGTGTCAAGCCGTCATCAAATGCGCCTGCCGGCAAACCGACACACGTGAAGAGACATGAGCCAGGGGCGGTCTCGAAGCGTCACGACCGATTAGATTGCGTGGATGACGGATCTTGAGCGGGGTGTTTACGAGCACCTGATCACCCGTGAGCTGGCAGATCGCCTCCAGCATGTCGATCCCGCCCTGATCCAGCACCAGAAGCTCGACCCCGCCGACGCGCACACCACCCTCGCGCGCCACATCGCCACCCTGGCCGCCCGCGCCCTCCAGGCCGTCCCCAGCGGCGAGGACAAGCTCCACCACCAGGTCGAGATGGCGAACCAGATCGCCGACGCCATCGCCGCCCTGAGCCCAAAGGCTGCGACCGATCAGGATCAGGTAACCGACGCCAAGCACCTGCTCCACGCCATCGCCGCCCCACCAACCCCACCGGCGCTGCCAGCCTTCCCGCAGCGCCCCACCACCCCCCTCTCCACCGGCGCGCTACTCGTCAACGGCCGTCACCAGCCCCGCATCGGTCACGAGGTCAACCACGAGATGGCGTCGGCCGAGAGCGTCGATCTGCTCTGCGCATTCATCAAGTGGTACGGCCTGCGCATCGTCGAGCCGGCCATCCGCGAGCTGATTGCCCGAGGTGGCAAGGTTCGGGTCATCACCACCACCTACCTAGGCGCGACGGATCAGCGAGCGCTGGACCGGCTCGCGGAGCTGGGCGCTGAGGTCAAGGTGTCTTACGAGACGCGGACCATCCGGCTGCACGCCAAGGCATGGCTGTTCCGCCGCAACAACGGCACCACCACCGCGTACGTCGGCTCGTCGAACCTGTCGAAGACCGCGCTGGTAGACGGCGTGGAGTGGAACGTGCGCATCTCGAACCTGGAGCAGCCGCACGTCATCGACACCTTCACGGCGACGTTCGAGGACTACTGGAACGATCCGGCGTTCGAGGCGTACGACGCGACCAGGGATGCCGACCGGCTACGGCACGCGTTGAGCGGCGAGCGCCGTGACGAAGCACCGACCGAGATCTCGAACATCGACGTACGTCCCTACCCATACCAGGCAGAAATCCTTGCCGACCTGGACGCCGAGCGCCTGGTCCACGGCCGCTGGCGCAACCTGGTGGTGATGGCCACCGGCACCGGCAAGACCGTGGTCGCCGCCCTCGACTACCGCCGGCTGCACAAGGCGGGCAGGGCCGACTCGTTGCTCTTCGTCGCTCATCAGGAGCAGATCCTGCGGCAGAGCCTGTCGACGTTCCGGCAGGTCATGGGCGACGGCAGCTTCGGCGAGACGCTGGTCGCGGGCGAGAAGCCGAACGGTTGGAAGCACGTCTTCGCCTCCATCCAGTCGCTGCACCGCCGGGAGGTCGACCCCGAGGCGTACGACATGGTGATCGTGGACGAGTTCCACCACGCCGAGGCACCGACGTACGCGCGACTGTTGGAGCGGTTGCGTCCCCGCGTACTCCTGGGGCTGACGGCGACCCCCGACCGGGCCGACGGCGGCGACGTGCGTCGGTGGTTCGACGGCCGGGCGGCCGTTGAGCTGCACCTGTGGGAAGCGTTGGAGCGGCAGTTGTTGTCGCCGTTCCAGTACTTCGGACTACACGACAACGAGGACCTCTCGCACCTCACCTGGAAACGCGGCCAGGGCTACGACCCGACGCAGCTGAGCACGATCTACACCGGCAACGATGCGCGGGCGCGGACGGTGCTGCGGGCGGTCCGCGAGAAGGTGGACGTCGGGCGGATGCGCGCGCTCGGGTTCTGCGTCAGCATCGGGCACGCCGAGTTCATGGCCAACTCGTTCAGGGAGCACGGTGTCGAGGCGGCGGCGGTGACCTCGCGAGCGGGCACCGATCGGGCCGCGCTGCTGCGGGACTTCAAGACCGGCAAGCTGCGGGTGCTCTTCACAGTGGATCTGTTCAACGAGGGCGTCGACCTGCCGATGGTCGACACGATCCTGATGCTGCGACCCACCGAGAGCGCCACGATCTTCCTGCAACAGCTCGGCCGTGGCCTGCGCCTCGACGATGACAAGCCCTGCCTCACGGTGCTCGACTTCATCGGCGGTCAAAACGCCAACTTCCGCTTTGACCTGCGCTGGCGCGCCCTGACCGGGGTGAGCCGGCGGGCGATCACCGAAGCCGTCCGCGACGACTTCCCGAGCTTGCCGAGCGGCTGCCATGTCGAGCTGGACCGGGTGGCGAAGGAGATCGTGCTCGCCAACCTGCGATCGGCACTGCCCACCTCGAAGGCCGGACTCGTGTCCGAGCTGCGGCAACTCGGCGACGTCAGCCTCGCCACGTTCCTGCGCGAGACCGGCTTGGAGGTCGAAGACGTGTACCGGTCGGCCAGCATCGGCGGCTGGACCGGACTGCGGCGGCTCGCCGGTATCGAGACGTCCGCACCCGGCCCCGATGACCGGGAGTTGGGCCGTGCCATTGGCCGCATGTTGCACACCGACGACGCCGACCGGCTGGAACTGCTGACCCGGGTCGCGGCCGGACCGCCCGCGCCAGGTCAGCAGGTGTACGCGGGCAACAGCCGACTGCTGGACATGCTGCACTTCAGCCTCTGGGGACCGAACGCACCACTCGCGACGCGAGACGAACGGCTGGCACGACTGTGGAAGGAACCGGCGCGCTGCGCGGAGTTGCGGCAGGTCGCCGAGGTGCTGCGGGACCGCATCCACCGGGTGACGCCGACCGCAGCTCCGGGTGCGGTGCCGCTGCGGGTGCACGCCCGCTACAGCCGCAACGAGGCATGCGCCGCCTTCGGGATGACGAACCCGGGGTCGCTGCGCGAGGGGGTGAAGTGGCTGCCCGACGCCCAGGCCGACCTGTTCTTCGTCACCCTGGTCAAGTCGGAGGCGCACTACTCCCCCACCACCATGTACGCCGACCGCGCCATCACCGACACCCTGTTCCAGTGGGAGTCGCAGAGCACCACGTCTGCGGCGTCGGCGACCGGGCAGCGTTACACCTCGGGCGGCTCGACAGTGCACCTCTTCGTGCGGGAAACCCGCATCGCCGACCGCGACCTGGGCGCACCGCCGTACCTGTACGCCGGCACCATGACGTACGAGAGGCACACCGGCGACCGACCCATGCGCGTCCTGTGGCAGCTCCACCACGCCCTACCCGCCGACGTGTACGCCACCGCCCGAACGATCGCGGCTTGATGCTCCTCGCGAGCTCGACCCACCTTCCTGCTCACGGGCAGGGCTGAAACTCGCCCGGCTCAATGGAGCTCGGACAGGAAGGCTGCGACCGCAGCCGCGAACTGCGCTTGCGCATCGTGATGTACGACGTGACCCGCTGGCAGCTCAGCGAGCCGGGCCTGGCCGGGGCGACTGGCGATCATCTCGCGAGCGTGATCGGCCGCCAGCTCGTCGCTGCGCGTCCCGCGGATCAGAAGGGTCGGGCAGGTCACCGCTACCCAGTCCTTCCAGTGGTCGCCGTTGAGCGCTTTCTGGGACGCCACAGTGTCATCGATATCAAACGAGAAGCCCCAGCCGTCCTTCGACTGGCGGAAGGAGCACTCCAGGTAGGGAGCCGCCGCACCCAGGGCCGAGGCCAGCGCATGGCGGGATGCCGCCTGGCGAGGGAGGCTTGTGGTGAACGACCAGTCGCAGTCCACGACCGCGCCGATGTCCTCGACGATCAGCGCGGTGACCAGATTCGGGTGCCGGCTGGCGTACTGGTAGGCGTTCACCCCGCCGAGTGAGTGGCCCAGCACCGCAGCGGGACCGATCTTCAGATGCTGGTGGAGCGCAGCGACGTCAGCAACGTAGTCGTCCCGCTCATAGCTCTCGGCAGGGTCGGACTCTCCATGCCCACGCTGATCGAGCGCGATCACCCGCCATCGCGGTGCCAACGCCTCCGCCAGCGGCGCGAAAGCCGACGCTTCGTTGTAGTGCCCGTGCAAAGCCAGGAGCGGGTCACCGGGACCGCCGAAGTCCAGATACGAAAGCCTCCGACCACCAACCGTGAAGAACTCCCGCATGACCTGGAATCCTAGATCAACGACCGCCGGCTTCCGTTGCGCGAACGCTATGGGAGGGATGCGGGAGTACTCCTGGCGTTAGGTTGAAGGGATGGAGCAGCGGATCAGCCTCGTCACCCTCGGAGTCGCGGACGTATCCCGCGCGAAAGCGTTCTACGAGCAGCTCGGCTGGCAGGGCCAGGAGGTCGAGGAGACGGTCTTCATCCAGGCCGGCGGCCTGGCTCTCGTCCTGTGGGGCCGCGACAAGCTGGCCGAAGACGCGGGCATCGACGACCCGGGCAGCGCTGGCTTCGGTGGGATGACCCTCGCCCAGAACGTCCGCTCCCGGGCCGAGGTAGACGAGGTGATCGCCACGGCGACCAGGGCCGGTGCCACGGTGACCAAGCCGGCCGCTGAGACCTTCTACGGCGGCTACGCCGGCTACTTCGCCGACCCGGACGGCCACCTGTGGGAGATCGCCTGGAACCCCGGCTTCACCCTCGCGGAGGACGGCTCCCTCACTGTCCCCGACTTCAGCGCCATGAGCTGAGCAAACGCCAGGCCGTCAGGCACGATCGCTGATCAGGGCGCCGGAGTCGGGCAGAGCAGCGGGTCCAGCAACGGCAGTTGAAGAGGGTCCAGACAGATCGTCAGCAGCCCCGGATCCGCTGAGGGCGTCGCCGTAACAGCCGGGCTCGGCGTCGGCGAGGCCGACACGACGGGCGGCGTCGGCAAGGCCGACGCGGGCGGGTCGGTAGTGGGGACCGGACCAGGCGTAGGCACCGAACTGGCCGACGGTGCGGGATCGACGGACGGCGCAACTGTCGGCGGCAGGGCCACCACGACAGCGGCTTCCGCCACTGTGGAGACAGCCGACGGCCGGACAGCCGGGACGTGCGGCGGGATCCATACGGCACTGTCGGCCAGGCCGACCCGTGACCTGGGTGCCGCCGGCCCGACGGGACCGATCGGAACGAGGCCCACCCCTGCCCTTGGCAGGTCCAAGGCGACGATCTCCGCCGAGGGCACCGGCCCGCGAGCCCCCCACGCGCCAGGTCCCAGAGCACCTGGGCCGAGCGTCACGAAGACCACGGCCGCGACGGCGGCAGCGCCGAGCGCCCGCCGGTCGGGGCGTACCGCCGTCAGCGGCGCGTCGTCGGGGTCCACCAACACAACTGGCGCAGGCGGGGCGGCCCGGTGTGCGGCCAGCAACGCGTCGACCTGCGCGATGACGGCAGCGCGATCGTCGGCAGCCGCGAGGGTGAGATAGAAGCGGAAGTTCACCACGGCACCCGCCGGGACCAGCAACCCATCAAGTCGACTGCGGTCGGGCAGCAGGGTGACCGGGACGTCGGGGTGGTGGGCAGGGCCGACCAGGTCGGCGTACCGCCATTCGCGCCGGTGTTCCCGACCGCCGAAGGCCACCCGTCGGCTGGTCACGACGGCCATGCCGGTGTCGACGGCCCGTAGGCCCGCCGGCAGGGCCTCGGAAGAAGCCTCGGCGAAGGAACAGAAGCCGTCCGGCCTGGGTAGGCCGGGGATGTGCCGCGCTTCGGCCTCGACGAGCGTGGCGACGGGGAGGACGCGGAAGACGAGTTCGTCGTCGTCGAGGTCCACCGGTAGGCCGGCGCGGGGCTGCGTACACCCGAGGAAGCTGGCGGCTTCGATGCGGAGCCGGGCCAGGTGGTCGTCGCGGCGCCGCCAGGCGTCGGTGGCGTCGCGGTACGCGCGCTGCCGGCGCTCGTTCTCGCGCTCGGCCCAGGCGATCCGCCAGGGGGCACAGGACACAGACGTCACGGTCACACGCGGTACAACCGCTCACGTACGTGACAGGCAACGCGACCCGGATCGATGCATCCCGTTGCGTCCGAAAGGAGAGAATTTCCGGCAGCGGCGGAGCCGACCACGCTGGGCTCGGCTCCGCCGCCGCGCATCGCCCTACAGCGAGGTGAAGAACTGCCTCATTTCAGTGGCCAGCAGATCCGGCTCCTCCAGCGGCATGAAGTGCCCGCCCCGGCCCGGCTCGCTCCAGTGCCGGATGTCGAGGCAGGCCCGCTCCGCGATCGAGCGAGGGAAGTTGGCCTGCGCGGGTTCGGTGCTCACCGTGAACGCGGCCGGCACGGTGATGTCGGGTCGTGGTGTGTTGTGGTCGAAGTCGGCGTACTGCCGGAACGACGAGCCGATGGTGCCCGACACCCAGTAGAGCGTGATGATGGTGAGCAGGGTGTCCCGGTCGACGCTGTTCGCCAGGTCACCGTGGTTGTCGCTCCAGTCGCGGTACTTGTCGACGATCCACGCGGCCAGCCCGGCGGGTGAGTCGGCGAGCGCCGCCGCGAGAGTGTCCGGGCGGGTGCCCATGATGGCGCTGTAGCCGCCGTCGGTCTCGTCGTACGCGGCTTCGGCGTCCAGGTACGCCTGCTCGGCCGCCGACAGTGGGCGGGCGTCGAAGCTGGCCGGAAACGGTGGATGGATCATGTGGATGCCGGCCACCTGCTCCGGATAGAGGGCGCCCAGCCAGCCCGTGACCACTCCCCCGACGTCGCCGCCGAAGGCGCCGTACCGCTCGTAGCCGAGCACGTCGGTCATCAGTTCGTGCAGGGTCCGAGCCAGCAGCGCCCGGGTCACCGGCTCGTTCGGGACCTCCGAGAAGCCGAAGCCGGGCAGTGACGGCACCACCACGTCGAAGCCGCCGCCGGCAGGGCTGGTCAACCGGTCGACCAGGGGCAGCATCTCGATGAAGCTGCTGGGCCAGCCGTGGCTGAGGATCAACGGCAACGGCGCGGGCGTACCCGCCGGGCGCGCGGCCCGGACGTGCAGGAAGTGCAACTTCCGGCCGCCGACGACGGCCAGGTGCTGGGGGTACGCGTTGAGCTCGGCTTCGCGAGCGCGCCAGTCGTACCCGTCGTGCCAGTAGGACACCAGGTCCCGCAGGTAGTCGGGGTCGACGCCGCCCTGCCACGGCTGGTTGCCGCTGCGGTCGGTGAATCGGGTACGGGCCAGTCGGGCCCGTAGGTCGTCGAGAACCGCATCGGGGACGTCGATGCGGAACGAAGAGACAGACATTGGTCCTCCGGAAAAGGAGGGCGCTCCTCGACGCGAGAGGTCAGCTGAGGGGGACGGCGGAGAGGAGCGCCCAGGAATGACGGTGGATGGTCACCGGGCTCACCTCCTCTCGTGGCTGACGACGATCACCGTACCTGACGGTGATCAGCCGGCTCGCCGCCGGTACGGCTGCGGGCCGTGGGCCGGGAACCTCGACTGGGTACGCGGTGGGTATGCCTCGCAGTGCTCGGCCCAGTGTTCGGCGGCGGTGGCGAGGGCGTCAGCGGACACGGTGAGGATCAGCGGGTAGATCGCGCTGGACGGGCGGCGCATCCACGGTGGCAGTGACTCGGCGGAGAACTCCACGATCAGCTCCAGCCGGCGGCGGCGCAGCACCCGGCTGCGCAGGGCCAGGTTGGGTTCGGTGAAGCGGACCATCGCCGGTGGCGCGCTCAGCCCGAGGGCGGCGGTGGCCTGCCCGTGCAGCCAGCCGCCGAGCGCGCGGGCCTCCTCCACCATGAGGCTCGGGTAGTGGTGCGACCAGGTCTGGCCGTCGGCGGTGCGGGCGTCCACCTCGATGAGCAGCCAGTCGTGCCAGCCGGACGTGGCCCCGTCGAGGTCGTCGGGCGGGTCGATGCCGGGCTGGTAGCCGACGGGGCGTACCCGCACCCGAGCGCCATCGTCAGACCGGATCTCCACTCGATCATTCTGGCCGAGCGAAGCGGACTTCAGGCCCCGAATCGGTCACTTTGTGATGGTTCTCCGCACGCCCTGGTGCTCGGCGCAGGCGTGGGACCGGCCGCCGGCCAGGCTGACCGAACCGTCGCGGCACTGCACGAGGTAACCGCGACCGGCCCAGAACTGGGGTACGCAGTCGAACCAGTCGCACACCTCGGCGGCCGGCTTGCGGATCCGGGTGCCGCCGCAGAAGCCGTACCCCAGTGGGTTCTCCGGTCCCCCGCAGCGCGATCGCTGGGTGGCGCTGGGCGACGGGCGTGGTGACTGTGTCGGCTTGGGCGGCGGGGTCTTCAGCGCGAGCGCCGGGCCGGCCTGGCGGATCCGCGCGGGCGCCGCGCTGGTGGTGGGCGCCGGGGTGGCGGCGACGGCGACCTCCGCGCCACCGGTCGGGTCGGACGGGTCCGACTCGATCAGCGCCGCCGGCACCAGCAGCGCGATGGCCGCCGCCACCGCGATGGTCCTGCGGCCACCGGGCACCAACGACGACAGCCGGGCCTGCCCGGGGGTGGCCGCGGCCGGCCGGAACGGCTTGAGCTGGGCGTGCTCGGCGATCAGCTCGTCGAGTTGGGCGATCACCGCGGCGCGCTGCTCGATCGCGTCGGCGAAGGCCAGTGTGAGCTTGAACCGGAAGTCCGGTGTCGCGTCGGTGGGCAGCAACAACCCGGAGGTGCTCCGTCGGTCCAGCACCTGGATCAGGGTGACGGGCGCCGCCGGGTCGTGGGCCAGGCCGGTAATCCGGCCGTACGCCCAGTCGCGCCGGCCCCGCCCGCCGAGCAGCACGAGCCGACGGCTGGTGATCACGGCCATGCCGGCGTCGGTGACGCGTACGCCGTCCGGGCGGCGCGGGCGCAGTTGCCCGGTTCGCGGGGCGACAGTGAGGTCCGGCGCGGGCAGCACGGTGCTGTGCCGCACCTCGACCAGTTGCGCGGCGGGTAGCGCCCAGAGCACCACCTCGTCGGCGGCCAGCTCCAATGCCAGCCCCGCGCCGGCGGCCGCCGAGCCCTGGAAGTCGGCGGCCAGGGCGCGTAGCCGCCGTAACTCGTCGTCGCGTCGCCGCCACGCCGCCTCAGCGCCGCGGTACGTGCTGACCCGCCGCACGTTCTGCCGGTGCGCCCACCGGTACCGCCAGGTGGAACCCGTCGAATCAGTCTTCGCCACGCCGACTCCTTCGCCGCGCTGGCCACCAATCTGGGGTGTCACGAGGTTTAACAGGTCCGGCGCGCCGCACGGAAACGCCGAAACGGGCGAAGTACCCGATCGGCGGAGCAACCAGCACGATAGGGGGATACTGATGCCGACGTTCATGTTTCCGAGGGGGTGACGGTCGTGCCGCGTGTCACGCTGCCCGGGGTCGTGATCGGGGTCGACATCGGCACCACGAGCACCAAGGCCGTCGCGTACGACACCGACGGGCGGCAGCTCGGCAGTCACCTGGCCGACTACCCGCTGAACAACCCGCAACCCGGCTACGCCGAGCAGGACCCGCAGCTCATCCTCGACGCGGTGCTCAAGTCGATCAGCATCGTCGTGGCCGAGTTGGTCCAGCCGGTGGCCGGGCTGTCGTTCGGCTCCGCCATGCACAGCCTGATCGGGTTGGACCGGGACGGCAATCCGCTGACTCCGTCGGTGACCTGGGCCGACTCGCGGTCCACCCGGCAGGCCGAGCGGTTACGGGCGGTGCCGTCGGGGCTGGCCCTGCACCGGCGTACCGGCACGCCGATGCATCCGATGTCGCCGCTGCCCAAGCTGCTCTGGTTCGCCGAGCAGGAGCCGAAACTCTTCGAGCGGGTGGCGCACTGGGTGGGCATCAAGGACTGGGTGCTGCTGCGGCTCTGCGGCGCGCTGGTCACCGACCACTCGATCGCCTCGGCCACCGGCCTGCTCGACATCCACAAGCTGGAGTGGGACCGCGAGGCGCTGACCATCGCCGGCATCACCACGGAACAGCTCCCACAGCTTGTCGCCACCACCGCCGTGCTGCCCACACTGACCCCGCAGGCCGCGGCCGAGACCGGCCTACCGGAACGCACGCCGGTGGTGGTCGGCGCGGGCGACGGGCCGCTCGCGAACCTGGGCCTGGGCGCGGTGCACCCCGGCATGGTGGCCTGCTCGATCGGCACCAGCGGGGCGATGCGGGTGATGGTTGAGCGGCCCGGAGTGGACCCGCTCGGCGGGGTGTTCTGCTACGCGCTGACCGAGCATCGCTGGGCTGTCGGTGGCGCGATAAACAACGGCGGCATCGTGCTCAAGTGGGCCGGCGCGGCGCTCGCACCGGACCTGGGCGAGCACTCCGAGGAGGAACTGGTGGCTGTGGCGGCCCGCGCGCCGGTCGGTTCGGGTGGGCTCATCATGCTGCCGTACCTGCACAGCGAACGGGCACCACACTGGAGCGCCCTGCCGCGCGGCGCGTACGTGGGGTTGACCCACGCACACCGCCGCGAGCATCTGGTGCGGGCCGCGTTGGAGGGCGTCTGCCAGCAGCTCGCGCTGGTGCTCAGCTCGGTGCGCGCGGCAGGCAACGAGGTCCGGGAGGTCCGGGCCGGTGGCGGCTTCGCCCGCAGCGGCCTGTGGCGGCAGATGCTGGCCGACGCCCTCGGCCTGCCGGTGAGTTTCCCGGCCGCGCACGAGGGGTCGAGCTTCGGTGCGGCGCTGCTCGGTATGGAGGCGCTCGGGCTGATCCCCAGCATCGACGTCGCCGCGGACCTGGTGCGAATCGAGGAGACGGTCCGCCCCGACCCGGCCGCCGCCGCCACCTACGCGGCGTTGCTGCCGCTCTTCGCCGAGCTGTACGAGGCCCTCACGCCCACCTTCACCTCGATCCGCCGGATGGCACCCGGCCTGCCCACCGGCCCCGAACCGCAGGAGTGAGCGGTGCCGGCTCGCCGGGTCAGGGCGCTTCGACGGCGGCGATCAGGTAGCGCTGCACGTCGGCGTCGAGGATGGCCACTTCCTGCGCGTCGTCCGGCCCGGAGCCACGGAACGCGGCCAACTGCTCCGGTGACTCCCAGCGTTCGTAGACGTGGATCCGGCCGGGCTCCAACGGGTCGGCCGCCAGCAGGAAATCGAGGCAGCCGGCGGTGGCGCGCGCCCGCGCGATGACCTGTTCGCAGTCGGACAGGTACGCCTCGCGGGTGCCCGGTTCGACCTGCAGACTGCCGGCGATGATCAACATGATGGACCTCCAGAGATGGGGGTTGCTGATGAGCATGATGCCTGTGCGTCATCGTGATGTCTCTGTGTCATCACGCTCGTCAGGACATCCCCGCCCAGACGGGTGACACCGGTCCCGTCGGCCTCACCAGCCCCCGGCGCTTCATATCGTGCAAACGTGAAAAAAAGCGACAAGAGGCGCTCATCTTCCCTGCTGGGGAACTCTGCCCGCGTACCACTGAAGGTGCTGACGGCGGCGGTCGCGCTCGCGGTGCTCGCGACGACCGGGCCGGCCACCGCGGACGGTCCAGGCCAAGCGCCCGTCGCGGAGAGCCACGAGCCCGGGGTGGACCCCACACCGGAGCGCCCACCGACCAGCGAGGTGTCCTGGCTGTCGTTTCCCGGCGGGGTGTTCGCTGTGGACTCACTCGGGCACACGGTGCGCTACCGCGCCTGCGACGGCGACACCGGCCGGGTCGCCGACCCGACGATGCGGGTCGCCGCCGGGGTGGCCAGCGGGGCTGTCGTGGTCGGAGGAACGGCCTACCGCTACCGGGTGCCGCTGGTGGGGCGCAGTGAGGGCACGCTGGAGGTGATCCAACGGCACCGCCCGCCGACGACGCTGACCGGCGTGGTGGTCACCAGCCCGCAGCCGCCCACCGACCCGGTCGCCGGGGCCCGGCTGTTCCCGCTCAGCGGGCAGCTCGCCCGGGTGGTCGCCGACGCGAGCCTCAACCCGGCCGGAGTCACCGTCCGCGACCTGTCCGGCCGCTACGGCGACCAGCAGATCGCCGTCAACGGATCGCTGCGCCCCAAGGCGGCCAGCGTCATCAAGCTGTGGATCCTCGTCGAACTGCTGCGTCGGGTCGACTGTGGACAGGTCTTCCTCGACGACGGTGTGCTGGTCACCCCGGAGGACGTGGTCGGCGGCACCGGCCAGTTGCAGTTCGAGACGTTCCCGCAGGTGGTCACAGTGCACCGGCTCGCCCAGTATCTGATCAAGTACAGCGACAACGTGGCCGCGAACGTGCTGATCACCTACCTGGGTGGGTTCGCCCCCGTCAACGCGCTGATCGACTCGATGAACCAACGGTCCACCATCCTGGCCCGCCGGATGCTCGACAGCGCGGCGGCCCAGCGCGGCGAGGAGAACTACACCAGCCCCGACGACGTGGTGTCACTGCTCGGCGCGGTCTGGGACGGCGAGATTCTCACCCCCGCAACCCGCGACCTGATGATCGGGTTCATGCGGGAGCAGACACTGAACACGAAGATCCCGGCGGCGTTGCCGCCCGGGGTGCCGGTGGCCCACAAGACCGGTGACCTGCCGGACGCCTCACACGACGTCGGCTACTACCTGATCCCCGGCACCGAGACCGCCGTCGCGTTCCTCACCGCCGGTCCCATGGCCACGGGCGACGAGACGGTCCGGCGGATGGCCCGCACCGTCTACGACTTCCTGGTCACCCCGGTCGCCGGGGCGGTCGAGGAGTGAGCCGACCTCAGGCGCCGGGAATGTTCGCCGGCGGGTCCTCGCCGACCAGGTCGGCCGCCGGCGGGTCCGCCGACACCGGCAGCCCGAAATCCGAGTACGTCAGGTCGAGCTGGGCGACCTCCGACTGCTGGCTGGCCAACTCGATGCGGTAGCGGACCAGCCGACCCTGCTCGTCGACGGCAGCGGTGAACGGCACCGCGGCGGCCCGGTCACCGAGCACACCGCCGACCCCGTTGCCCAGCACCGCGCCGCTCTGGCGCAGGTCCAGTGTGCCCGCGTACTCACGCGCACCGGTCTGCCGGACGGCGGTCGCCGTGCTGAGGGTGCTGGCCAGTCTGGTGTTGTCCAGGCCCTGCTGGGCGGGGGGTGAACCCGGAGCGCCGACATGCCACCACGTCTTGCCGTCCCAGACCGGAACGCGCCGGTCCGGGGCGCTGATCCGCACGTAGACGTCCGGTCCGGTGGTCAACCGTTCGATCTTCACCTCGCCGGTGGGCACCTTCAGGGAGGTGGTCTCCAGACCACGCTTCGCCTTCGGGTCCCAGAGGACCAGCGTGGCGTCCCCGCCCGTCGTCCCGCCGCTGCTCAACGCCAGCCTGTAGGTCTGCTGGTCGACCTTCCCGGCGGCGGCCCTGAGCACACCGATCGCCTCGGTCGGGCCCGCCGACGCCGCCGGCCGACCCTCATCGGGTTCGTCTCCGGTGGTCACGAACGCCCACACCCCGGCGGCGACGGCCACGGCGAGGATGACGCCAGCGGCGATCAGCTTCGGTTTCTGCACTGTCATCTCCCCCGGGCGGTGCGGTCCGGCCAGACTAGCCGGACCGCCCCCCGTCACGCCCGGCTGATCGCGTTGGCGTGGATCGCCTCGTGCAGATACGCGGCCAGCCCCGGCGCGATGTTCTCGTAGTGCGCGGTGAACCGCTCGTCGGCCAGGTACATGTCGGCCAACCCGGTCTGCATCTCGTACGAGCACTCGTAGAACCAGCGGCTGATGAGCTGCCGGTGCTCCTCGGCCAACTCCATCGCCTCCGGGCTGTCCGCCGGTGCCCCCGAGGCCATCAGCGCGACGATCCGCCGACCCCAGTCCTCGTTCTCCGCCTTGTTCCGCAGCCAGTCGTCCTTGCTGTAACGGGCGACCCGCCGGTTCGACTCCCGGTACGCGTCGGTGTCACCCCAGCGCTGCTCCGCCTCGGCCTGGTGCTCCTCCGGGTCGAAGTCACCGAAGACCTCGAACCGCTCCTCCGGCGTGAGTTGGATGTTCATCTTGCTCGCCTCCATCGCGAACTCGATCGCCGTGACCATCTCCTGCAACCGCTTGAGCCGTACCGTCAGCAGTTCGTGCTGCCGGCGCAGGTGCGCGGCCGGATCGGCCGCCGGGTCGTCGATGATCGCGGTGATCTCCTCAAGCGGGAAACCCAGCTCCCGGTAGTACAGGACGAGTTGCAGCCGTTGCAGGTCCGCGTCGTCGTAGCGGCGGTAACCGGCCGAGGTGCGCCCGCTGGGCGAGAGCAACCCGATCTCGTCGTAGTGGTGCAGCGTCCGCACCGTCACGCCGGCCACCTTCGCGACCTGACCCACCGTGTACGCCATGGTCCCCCTCCCTTCCGGGAACCAGGCTCCTGCCTGCCGTTACGTGAGAGTCAACTCCGATTCTGGCCCACCATTGCGGGGCCGTCCGGCCGCCCGTACAGATAGCCCTGGCCTCGTGGGCAGCCGATCGCGGTGACCGCCTCGTGCTGACGCTCGGTCTCCACCCCCTCGGCGACCACCGCCAAATCGAACGCGCCGGCCAGGCGGGTGACCATCTCGACAGTGGCGTACGCCCGGTCGTCGGTGCCCAGCCGAGCCACGAACGACCTGTCGATCTTCAACTCGGTGGCCGGGATGCGGTGCAGGTAGCTCAGCGACGAGTAGCCGGTGCCGAAGTCGTCGATGGCGATCCGGATGCCCAACTCCCGGAGTTGGTGCAGCCGCTCCAACACCGCCTCGGTGCCCTCGATCAGCGCCGACTCGGTCAACTCCAGTGTCAACGCCCGTGGCGCCAGCCCGGCGGCGCTGGTCGCCGCGGTGACAGTGGCGATCAGGTCCGGGCGGCGCAGATGCGCGGCGGCGATGTTCACAGCGACTGTCGCGTCCGGCGCTCGACCCCGCCAGGTCGCGGCGGCCCGGCACGCCTCGTGGATCACCCACCGGTCGATCGGCAGGATCAGCCCGGTCTCCTCGGCCAACGGCAGGAACTTCGCCGGCGGCAACATCCCCAGCCGGGGGTGCCGCCAGCGCACCAACGCCTCGGCGCTGCGTACCGCGCCGGTGGTCAGGTCGACGATGGGTTGGAACTCCAGGTGCAGCTGGTCCTCGTCGACAGCGCGACGCAGGTCGGCGATCAACTCGGCGCGGGAGACAGCCGACTCGCGCAACGTCGCCGTGCACGTACGGTACGCGGACTTCCCGGCCGCCTTGGCCGCGTACATGGCGATGTCGGCGTCACGCAGCAGGTCGCTGTGCGAGGCGTGCTGGGGGCCGTACTCGGCGATGCCGATGCTCGCCGACGGGTGCACCCCGACGTCCTCCTCGTCGTCGGAGGGCCGCAACGCGTCCAGCAGCCGCTCGGCGAGCCGTTCGGGTGACACCGGCCGGTCGCCGTCGACCAGCACGGCGAACTCGTCACCGCCGAGCCGGGCGATGGTGCCGTCGCCGTTCACGGCGGTGTGCATCCGGGCCGCGAGCCCGGTCAGCAGGGTGTCACCGGTGGCGTGCCCGAACCTGTCGTTCACCTGCTTGAACCCGTCCAGGTCGAGCAGCAGCACCGCCACCGGCCGCCCGTGGCGCAGGGCCAGGCGCAGCCGCCGGTTGAACAACAGCCGGTTGGGCAGCCCGGTGAGCTGGTCGCCGTACGCGAGCCGGCGCAGCCGGGCCACCAACCGGAGGTTCTCGTTGGCCGCCAGCCCCTGCCGGACGGCGAGGGCGGCCAGCAACACCATCATGGTCACGAACACCAGCTGCGGGGTCTGCCCGGTGGGCCGGCGGGCCAGCACCACAGCGATGATCGCCCCACCCACCGGCAGGTACGGCAACGCCACCCGCCACCAGGGCGGCAGCGGCGACTCGGCGGTGTCGTCGGTGCCGTCGCAGTCCGGTGGCGGCGGGTTCCGGGTGGCCAGGCCGATCAGCAGGTAGCTCAACGGCCAGCACAGGTCGATCGGGTGACCGGCGGTGTAGTCGGCGCGGGCGACGAGCGACACATAGACGACGTCGGCGACGACCCGCAGGGTGAGGCTCGCCGCCAGGACTGTCATCGGCCGCCACATCGGCCGGGCCGGCCCGGAGACCGCGACCAGGATGGTGAGCTGCATCAGGTCGAACATCGGGAAGAGCAGCCCCAGCGTGCGCGCCGGGTCGGCCAGCTCGGCGGCGGCGACCCCACGGAAGACCAGCACCCAACCGATCGGCACCAGGGCCAGGGCGACGATCACCCCGTCCAGCAACGTACGCGCCCGCCCGACGGTGGTCCTCGGTGCGGACGGCGAGCTGAGCAGCGCGGCAGTGCCGGTGAGGATGCCGGCGGTGAAGACCACCCCGACCGCCGGCGTGTGCGGCAGGTCGCCGCCGACGAGCCGCTGCACGGTCCAGATCGCCCGGCCGGTCGCGGCGAGCGCCATGGTGAGGGCGAGCAGCACCCAGAACCGGCGCAGCGGCGCCGGATGTCGACGGGCCACCCCGACGCACGCGAGCGTCGCCCAACCGGCGACAAGCATCGCGCCGATGTCGCTGACCAGCGCCGCGCCGGGCAACGCGGCGACCAACCAGCCCGCCTCCAGCAGGATGACAGCAGCCGCGACGAACACGCCGACGGGGTTGAGCGTCCCCGCAGCCTGCTTTCCGTCCTGTCGGGACACGGTCGCTCCGGCTCTTTCGTCGTGCGTGCACCCTCGGCGGCGCCGGTCCACGGCAAACCCCGAAAGCCTAACCAGCGCTCAGAAACGCCGCCAGGGCCGAACGTGCACCCCCGCTGCGGCTCGCGCCTCTGGTCAGCGGCCCGCGGACCGGTTCCAGGGTGAACGGGGCAGCGCGGTGCCGGCCACCGGACGGCGTGCGCGGCGGCGTCTGCGTCGGCCAGGGGTGCAGGGCGGGCGGGCAACGGTGTGCACTGCCACGTCGGCGGAGGGCGTCGGCCGGCCGATCAGCCAGCAGAGGAAGCGTTCCATCGTCGGATCAGCCGACCGGGAGGCGCTCGGCGTCGGACTTGGCAATCTCGTACTCCGCCCCGCAGAACGTGCACTGCTGCGCGTACCGGGTGCGGATCGGAATGAGGGGGATGAAGAAGAGTGTGAATTTCGTCGAGCGGCGGGTGATCACCTGCGCGGCCTGGTTGCCGCAGTGGCGGCAGACCTGCTGCACGACGCCGGACCGGTCGACCTTGGTACGCAGACCAAAGATGAAGAACATCGCCCGCCAGTACCCACTCGACAGCGAAAAGTCACCAGATCCCGCCACCGGATCTCCGACGATCGGGCCCGCATGCACAAGATCGTGCTCGATCCAGGATGTAGTGGCCTCCTGGGTGAACGAGGCCACTACATCCCTGATCGAGCACGATCAAGGCGAGGTGATCAAGGCGAGGTGATCAAGGCGTCAGCTGGACGTTGCGGGCTCCAGGCCGGGGATCTCCTCGGAGAGCCAGATCGGCTGCCAGTTCGGCACCTCGTGGAAGCGACGCAGCTCGAACAGCCCGGCGACCGACCCGCTCCACGCCCCGTACGGGGGGTTGGCCTCGTCGAAGCCGCTCTGCACGAAGGTCAGCGTGGTCCGGCCACCGGACTCGGCCAGCTCCCAGCTCGTCACGCCGGTCGGCCCCCAGTCGACGGACATCCGGCGGCCGGGCTCCAGGTCGACGACCTTGGCCGCGTAACCGGTCTCGAAGCCGCCCATGGCGTACCGGCCGCCGACCCAGGGCTCGATGCCGATCGGGTAGCCGAACCAGGCGCTGGCCTGCTCGGAGTCGGTCAGCGACTCCCACACCTTGTCGGCGGGGGCGGCGATGACCAGCTCACCGCGCAGGTCGGCGGAGGTGAAGTCGGTGCGGGGCAGCAGTGGCTTGCCCTCCAGGTGGGCGGCCAGGTTGGCGATGGACAGCGCCCAGAACGTCTGGAGGACGCCACGGATGGTGGAGCCGCTCATCGCCTCGGCGAAGTCGAAGTGGCTCTGGATCAGCGTCAGCACCGTGCTGTCGGTGCCCTCGGCGGTGAGCTGGAACTCGGTGGTGGTCTCCACGCCGTCGAGCAGCCAGCCGAAGCGCAGCGTGTCGTCGTCGGCGTGCAGCAGCCGCTGGTGCGGGGCGTCGCCCTCGGGCGTGTAGCGACCCCAGAACTCGTACCGCTGGGGCAGCTCGACCTCGGCGTGCTCGGCCAGCCAGAGACGCAGCTCGGCCGGGTCGGTCAGAGCCTGGCGGACGCGCCCGACGGGCGCGGAGAGACGGGCCTTGACCTTCATCGGCTCACTCATTGTCGTTCCCTTTCGGATAGCAGGCGACGGCCAGCTTGAAGGCATCTCCTTCGCTGCCGCCGTAGCGGGTGAACAGGTCCTGAAGTGCGGTTTGCAGGTCGTGCAGGAACTGCTGTCGTTGCTCTGCCGGCACCCGGATCTCGCCGGAGACCCCGATCGAGGGCAGCTCGGGCGCCGCCCGGTCCAGGCCGGCGATGTCGGCCTGGACCTCCTCCATCAGGTCGAGCAGGTAGCCCAGGCTCAGTTCGTCGCGGGCACGGCGCAGGCCGATCCGGCCGACGAGTCGCGGGGAGAGCCAGTAGGACCGGGCTGCGGCCTGGTAGATGCCTTCGGTGATGCCGCGGACCTTGCGTTCGTTCACCAGCTCGACGAGGCCGGCCGCGACGAGCTGCTTGACGTGGTAGTAGACGCGCTGTGGCGTCTGGTCGAGTCGGGCCGCGACCTCGGTGCAGGTGCGCGGCTCGGCCAGTTGCCGCAGCACTTCGACGCGCTGCGGCTTGAGCAGGACTTCGGCCTGCTCGATCTGTTCCAGGTACAGGACATCTCTCATGGCAAAATCAGTTTGTACGTACAAAACTTCTTTGTCAATCGCTTCGCGAGAAGCCGCGCCGACTTTTTCGGCGCGGCTTCAGGCGGCGGTCAGCAGGTGATCAGGGCAACCAGTCCGGTCGCAACGGGTAGCCACTCACGCCGTTCGGGCCGTTGTGCGTGGCCAACACCTGGTGCAGTTGGATGCCGTTGCGCTCGAACGCCATCCGCGACCCGGCCATGTAGAGCCCCCACACCCGAGCGGTGCCCGCGCCCACCTCCGAGACGCAGTAGTCCCAGTGCTCAACCAGGTTGCGGCACCAGGCGGCCAGCGTCAGCGCGTAGTGCTGACGCAGGTTCTCCTCGTGGTGCACCTCGAACCCGGCGTCGTGCACCTCACTGATCAACCGGCCCGGACCGGCCAGCTCACCGTCCGGGAAGACATACCGGTCGATGAACGCGCCCGAGCGGTGCGGCGCGCGATTGTCCGCCCGGGTGATGCAGTGGTTGAGCAGGCGCCCGCCCTGCCGCAGCCGGCTACGCAGCGCCCCGAAGTAGGCAGGGTAGTTGCGCACCCCGATGTGCTCGGTCAACCCGATCGAGGAGATGGCGTCGAACTGCTCGGCCGGCGCGTCCCGGTAGTCCAGGTATCGCACCTCCGCCAGCTCGGTCAACCCCTCCCGCTCGATCGCGGCCTGCGCCCACTGCGCCTGCGCCTTCGACAGGGTCACCCCGAGGGCCTTGACGCCGTACTCGCGGGCGGCGTGGCGCACCATGCCACCCCAGCCGCACCCGACATCCAGCAGCCGCATCCCCTTCTTCAGCGCCAGCTTGCCGGCGACCAGGTCGTACTTCGCCGCCTGGGCCTGCTCCAGCGTGTCGTCGGGAGACCGGAAAACCGCGCAGGTGTACGTCATCGACGGGCCGAGCACCTTCTCGTAGAAGGCGTTGGAGACGTCGTAGTGGTGCGAGATGGCGGTGCTGTCCCGCACCCGCGAGTGCCGCAGCCCGTTCATCACCCGCTTCCAGCGGGGCTGCGCCTCCTGCGGCGGCGCCGGTGGCGGCATCAGCCGCTCCCAGCCCAGCCCACGAACCAGCGCCAGCCCCTCGGCGAGCGACGGTGGGCGTAACCGCAACTCGTCCTTGAGCACCCGCAACGCCTCGTACGGATCACCCGGGTGCACGCCCTGCAACGCCAGGTCGCCACTGACGTACGCCCGGGCCATGCCCAGGTCACCCGGTGCGGTGAGCAGGTACGACAGCCCACGCTCGGATTGGATCGCCAGGGTGATGCCGGCGTCGGACGGGCCGACGGCGCTGCCGTCGTACCCGGTGATCCGCACCGGCAACGGCCCAGTGGTGACAGCGCGGACGACATCCGCGACTGTCGGACCCGTGTGCCGGCCCCCCGCCGGCGGGGTGGCGGGAACGCTCGCCGCCCCCTGATCTCTGTCGGTCAGGCTCATGCTCGTGCTACCGCCTTTTCGTACAGTCCCGTCAGCCGGTGGTCCGGGTCGTAGCGGTCTTTCACCGCGCGCCACGTGTCGCCGCCGTAGAGGCGATCGAAGGCGTCCCGGTCGTAGTACGCGTCGGAGTAGAGCGACTTGTGCCCGCCCGACTCCGACACCCTGCGTTCGATCGTGCGGTTGACGTCGCCGTCGGCGGCGCCCGGCGCGATCGGCACGCTCCCCCAGAACCCGATGTTGACGTAGTCCTGCCCGGGCCGCAGCGGATACAGCGGCCAGGACCGCGCCGAACCGGGCCCCGCCGGCTCACGCAGTCGCAACGGACACAGCCACACCGGGTTCATTCCCACTGCGCCGGCGAACCAACGCAGGAAGTCCGCAGTACGGTCCAGCGGGATCTCCACGTCCTGCACGACCCGCTCCCGGGCCGGTTGCCCGCGCAGCCGGTCGATCCGGGCCGCCACCTGATGGCGATGCTCCAGCCGGACCAGTCGGTGGTAGAAGTCGCTACGCCGGTAACGCGCCGGCCAGAGCCTGCGCACGACAGGGTGCTGCGCACCGAACGCCGACGAGCACCAGAACCAGTCGGTGTCCCAGCGCCACAGATAGTCGTACGCGGTGAGCACGTCGCGGGTGCGCTGGCGCAGCGACCTGTAGTAGATCGCCTGACCGGTGTAGTCGCTGGGCGGGTCGGCCACGTCGGTGAACGTGGCGAGGACCAGGTACGCCTCGCCGGGGCTGAACATCACCCCGTCCATCGCGTCCACCGGTTCGCCGGCCCAGGACCGGGTGGCGGTCACCTCCGCTATCGCGTCGGTCAACGCCTCGAGTTGGGTGAACCGGACGTTGCGCAACGCCACGTACCGGCCGACCGGTTGCAGCTCGATGCGTAGCCGGGTGGCGTAACCGAGGCTGCCCAGCGAGTTGGGGAACGCGGTGAACAGGTCGGCGTGCTCGCCGTCGGGCCGGGCGGTGATGATCTCGCCGGAGCCGGTGAGCACGTCCAACTCCTGGACGGACTCGTGTGGCAGGCCGTTGCGGAACGAGGTCGACTCGATCCCGAGGCCGGTTACCGCGCCACCGAGCGTGATGGTGCGCAACTGCGGCACCACGAGCGGCATCAGGCCGTGCGGCAGCGTCGCGTCGACCAGGTCCTCGTAGGTGCACATGCCCTGCACGTCGGCGGTACGGCCAGCCGGGTCGACCGACAGCACGCCGTTCAGGCCACTCACGTCGAGCCCCGGAGTCCGGGGAGCGGACCGGGGACGGAACAGGTTGGAGGTGCGTTTGGCCAGCCGGACAGGCTCGCCCGTGGGCACCGCGGCGTACGACCGCCGCAGCGTGTCCACCGCTTGATCATGGTCAATCGGTTGATCCACACGCTCAGCGCGCATGTGATCACCTTACGCTCGCCGTTTGGAAACCGTGGGATGTCGGCCGTGGCAGTTTCCCGTCCGGTGGCAGGCCCGACGGCTACCGTGGCGGGCATGCCATCGCCAGCGATCACCGCCCTGGACGCCGCCCAACTGCCGTATCGGCTGGTCAGCCACGGTGCGGTCGGCAGTCTCGCGGAGGCCGCCGCCGCCCGGGGCGTGGCCGTCCCCGACGTGGTCAAGACGATCGTGGTCCGGCGCGGTGAAAACGATCACCTGTTCGTGCTCACCCCCGGCGACCGGGTCATCTCCTGGCCCAAGCTGCGCGCTCTGCTCGGTGTGCACCGGCTCTCCATGCCGGACGCGGCCGGTGCCCTGGCCGCCACCGGCTACGAACGCGGCACCATCACCCCGTTCGGCGCGAGCACCGCCTGGCCCGTGGTCGCCGACGAGCGACTACGCGGCCGGGAGATCACCCTCGGTGCTGGCGAGCGCGGTCTCGCCATCGCGCTCGACGCCGACGCCGCGATAGCCGCCCTCGATGCCACAGTGGCCGACGTCACCGACGCGCAGCCCACCCGCTGAACGCTGCCGGGGCGGCGGCGCGGCCTACTGTGGGGACATGCCAAAAGCCGTGTGGAACGACCTGGTCGTCGCCGAGAGCGACGACACCGTGCTGGTGGAGGGCAACCACTACTTTCCCCGCTCCGCCCTGCGCGAGGACCTGATCCGCGAGTCCGCCACGCACACCGTCTGCCCGTGGAAGGGCACCGCCTCCTACTACTCCCTCGAACACGAGGGCAGCACCAGCAAGGACGCGGTCTGGTATTACCCGGAGCCCAAGCCGGACGCCGAGATGGTGCGTGACCGGGTGGCGTTCTGGAAGGACGTCCGGGTCGTCGACTGACCGCCGGGCTGGCTCCGGCGCGACGTCGTGGGTGAGGATGGCGCGTATGTCCGCGCCCGAGGAACGCCCCGACCCCGCCGGCACCGTCTACGGCGGCCACCGGGCACCGCGCTCCGGGCCGCTGGCCGATCCGTTGCTGCGGGTCGCGGTGGCGGTCGGGGCCGTCGGCGTACTCCTGGGGGTCGTCTTCGCCACCGGGCTGCTCGACGGTGACGACGAGCCGTCGGTGCCGGCGTCGGTCGGTACGCCGTCCAGCGCGCCGCAGCCCAGCGCACCGGCGGGCGAGCCGAGCCCGGCCGCACCGACCGAGCCGTCACCGACCCCGTCGACCAGCACGCCGGCCGCCCCGCCCACCGGGCCCCGGGTGCTGCGCGCCGCCTCGGGCCTCTGCCTGGGGCTCGACGGTGACGGTAAGGAGGCCAAGGCCGAGTTGGCCGTGTGCACCGGCGCTCCGGAGCAGCAGTGGGTGGTCAGCCCGGCCGGCGCGGGCGTGCTGACGGTGACCAACGCCGCGTACGGGCAGTGCCTCGACGTCGAGGGTGGCAGTCGGGACGACGGCGCGCGGTTGCTCCAGTTCCCCTGCCACGGTGGAGCCAACCAGCAGTGGCGGTTCGGCGGTACCGGCACCAGCGCGGTGCTGCTCATCGCCGCGCACAGCAACAAGTGCGCCCAGGCCGACGACGACGCCGTCGAGGCCGGCGATGACATCCGGCAGCGACAGTGCGACGGCCGGCCGGCCCAGCAGTGGGCACTGAGCTGACCGGCCGACGCGTCGCGTTTCAGCCGCGGAAGCTCCACGCCCTGGGCGCGGTGGCGGCGGCCAGCACGGCCTCCGGTACTCCTCGGCCCGGTCGGCGGCGCAGCAGCAAAGACAGCCCGGCGGCGCCGATCGACAGCGCACCCGCCACGTACCAGGCCATCGCGTAGTCGCCCAGCCGGTCCCGGACCAGGCCCGCGCCGGTCGCGGCGACAGCAGCGCCGAGCTGGTGCGCGGCGAACACCCAGCCGAACACCACAGCCCCGGCGCTACCGAAGTACTCCCGGCACAGCGCCACCGTCGGCGGCACGGTGGCCACCCAGTCCAGGCCGTAGAAGACGATGAACACCAGCATGCTCGGCTCGGCGGTGCCGGAGAAGAGGCTCGGCAGCACCAGCAGGGACAACCCGCGCAGCGCGTAGTACGCGCCGAGCAGCAACCGGCTGTCCACCCGATCGGTGAGCCAGCCGGAGGCGATCGTGCCGACGATGTCGAAGAGCCCCACCAGGGCGAGCAACCCGGCCGCTGTGGTCTGAGCCATGCCGTGGTCGTGCGCGGCCGGCACGAAGTGCGTACCGACCAGGCCGTTGGTGGTCGCGCCGCAGATCGCGAAGCCGCCGGCCAGTAGCCAGAACGGTCGGGTCCGGGCCGCGGTGGCCAGCGCGCCGAGCGCCCGGGTCGCCGCGCCGCCGGTCGGCGGCGGGGCCGCGACGACCTCGGTCGCCCCGTAGGCGGGCAGGCCGAGATCCGCCGGGTGCTCGCGCAGCAGCCACACCACAAGGGGTACGACAGCCAGCGCCGCCCCTGCCACAACGAGCGCGGCGGTACGCCAGCCGTGGTCGCGCACCAGGATGGCGATCAGTGGCAGGAACACCAGTTGCCCGGCCGCCCCGCCCGCGGTCAGCACTCCGGTGACCAGGCCCCGTCGGTGGACGAACCAACGGCCGGTGACGGTGGCCACGAACGCCAGCGCCATCGAGCCGGTGCCCAGCCCCACCAGCACACCCCAGCAGAGCAGGAGCTGCCAGCTGGCGGTCATGAAGACCGTCAACCCGCTGCCCGCGGCGACCAGCAGCAGCGCGACCGAGACCACCCGGCGAATGCCGAACCGGTCCATCAGAGCGGCGGCGAACGGCGCGGTGAGCCCGTAGAGCAGCAGGTTGACCGAGACGGCCGCGGAGATCGTGGCCAGGGGCCAGCCGAACTCCTCGTGCAGCGGGTGCAGCAGCACCGACGGGGTGGCGCGGAAGCCGGCCGCGCCGACCAACGCCACGAAGGCGACGGCGGCGACCAGCCAGGCGGGATGCAGACGGCGGTTCTTGGTCACCTGACAAGTCTGAGCCGGGCCACCCACCTCGACGAGTGGCCGGAAAGCCATCATGCGCAATAATCGGGCCATGAGCGCTCGCCCGCACCGGATCGCCGTACTCGCGCTGCACCAGGTCGTCGGCCTGGACCTCGGCACCCCGTCGCAGGTCTTCAGCACGGCCCGGGCCGCCGACGGAACCCCCTTCTACGACGTCCGGGTGTGCACCCCGGGCGGGCAGCCGGTGCGCAGCACCGCCGGCTTCCAGGTGGTCCCCGACCACGGTCTGGAGCTGCTCGACACAGCGGAAACGGTGATCGTCCCGGGCATCCACGACGGGACCGCGTTGACAACGGGCATCGCCGACCCGGAGGTGACCGGGGCGCTGCGCGCGGCGTACGAGCGGGGCGCCCGGATCATGTCGATCTGCACCGGAGCGTTCGTGCTCGCCGCCGCCGGGCTCCTCGACGGGCGGCGGGCGACCACCCACTGGGCGTACGCCGAGCGGTTCCGCCGCCTGCACGACCGGGTGGACCTCGATCCGGGTGTGCTCTTCATCGCCGACGACAGGGTGCTCACCTCGGCCGGAGTCGCCGCCGGCATCGACCTCTGCCTGCACGTCATCCGCCTCGATCACGGCAGCGAGGTGGCCAACAGGGCGGCCCGCCGCTGTGTGGTGCCACCGTGGCGCGACGGCGGTCAGGCGCAGTACATCGAGCAGCCGGTGCCGAAGGCGACCGACACCAGCACGGCGGGAGCCCGGGAGTGGGCGCGGCAACGGCTGCACGAGCCGATCGCACTGCGCGATCTGGCCGAGCAGGCGCGGATGAGCGTGCGCACCTTCACCCGACGCTTCCGGTCGGAGACCGGCCTGAGCCCGGCGCAGTGGCTGCTGCAACAGCGCACCGACCACGCGAGACTGCTGCTGGAGACGACCGACCTCACAGTCGACCAGATCGCCCACCGCTGCGGGTTCGGCACCACCGCCGCCCTACGCCAGCAACTCCACCAACGCATCGGCGTGGCCCCGTCCACCTACCGCCGCACCTTCCACCCCCGCCCCGCCCTAGCCAAACCCTGACCCACCCGCACACCCGCGCACCCGCGCACCCGCGCACCCGCGCACCCGCGCACCCGCGCACCCGCGCACCCGCGCACCCGCGCACCCGCGCACCCGCGCACCCGCGATCTTGCATTTACTGTCGCCCAAACATCCACTTATGCCGCTTTTGCCGGGACAGTATGTGCAAGATCGACGGAGAGCTTGGGGTGAGGTCGGGTAGGTCAACAAGCGTGATGTCTGTGAGTCATCACGATGACTCACCGACATCACGCTCAACGTGGCAACAGCCTCGACACTCTGCGCCACACCGCCACACCGCCACGCCGCCACGCCGCCACGCCGGCCGGCCGACGGCTTCTCGGGGCCATTTGGGCCGAGTGTCTTTGGCGCTCAGGACCGGAGCCGGTGCAGTTGGGACTGGTGTTTGGGCAGGTGCACCCTCGTGTGCAGGTCCAGGGTGCGGGACCAGGGCAGCGGCTCGTCGACGATGAGGTCGAAGCCCTCGCGTAGGTGCGTCTCGACCGGGGTCTCCGCTGCCAGGCCGAGTTGGTCGACCAGCCCGCACAACCGGTCGCTGGTGCCGTGCAGCAGCGCGGTGAGGCCACGCAGACCACAGTGCTCGGCGGCGAGCGCGTCGAGCTGTGGGCGGTGCATGTCCTCCGCCAACTCGTAGTAGGCGAACGGCGACCCGGCCAGCAACGCCTCGGTGGCCTGGATCATCAGCTCATCGTTGGCTACCAGATGCGCGACGATCTGCTCGGCACTGAGCTGCCCCTCCGGAGCCGGACCGAACCCGCCAGCGTCGACCTCCGCGAACAGGGCACCGTAAGCCCGCCGCAATCCCCCGCTCTCCATCCCCCCAGTCAACCCGCAGCGGCGGGAGTTAGCGGCGGGATTGGCGGGAGCGGAGGTAGTCACTGACCACGTACTCGCCCAGGTCTCCGGTGTCCGGCGTGAACATGCGACCCCGGCTGCGGCGGGCCACCGCGTCGACGAAGCGCCGCAGACCCGGGTCGTCGCCGAGCATGAACAGATTGAGCGTGGCACCGTAACGGCTCAGACGGTCCACCTCGCGGACCGTCGCCTCGATCGTCTCCGGCAGCGACGGCCAGTGGAACAGCGCCTCCCCGTCGTCCGGGTCCAGGTGCGCGGTCGGCTCGCCGTCGGTGACCACCAGCACGATCGGTTCGGCGTCCGGGTGTCGCCGCAGGTGCCGGCCCGCCAACCGCAGCGCGTGCTGGAGGTTGGTGCCCTGCTCCATGTCCGGCTCCACGGCCGCCAACTCCTGCTGGGTGAGCGTCATCGCCTCCCGGCCGAAGCCCACTATCTGCAGGGCGTCCTGTGGGAAGCGCGTCTCCATCAGGTGTGCCAACGCCAGCGCCGTCTGCTTCATCGGCCCCCAACGACCCTGAGAGATCATCGAGTACGACAGGTCGACGCAGAGCACCACAGCGGCCGAGGCACGCCTCTCGGTCTCCACCACCTCGAAGTCGTCCACCGCGAGCTGCACCGGGACCGTCGGCCCGGCCCGACTGACCGCCCGGGTCAACGTCCGGACCACGTCCAACGGTTGCTCATCGCCGTACTGCCAGGGCCTGGACGCGCCACTGACCTCGCCCGCCGCACCGGCCGAGCGCAGGTCGTGCTGCCCGCGCGGCCCGGCGGTCAGCTCCGCGAAGACCTGCCGCAGCGCGGTCCCGCCGAGCCGGCGCAGCGCCTTCGGGCTCAGCGTGAGCCCCTCCGCGTCCCGGCTGACCCAACCCTGGCGGCGTAGCTCCCGCTCCAGATCGCGCAGCCGGCGAACGTCGTCGGCCGCGTCCCGGCCCAGCGTGCGCGCCACCGCGTCGACGTCCACGTCGTCGAGGGTCGCCCCCGGGTGTTCCTGGTCGAGCTGGTCCAGCAGGTCGTCCAGGTCGCCGATCTCACCCAGCGCGCCGGCCGCGTCGGCGTAGTCCAGCGGCTGGTCGCCGCGGACCCGCTCGCCGCGCCCCCAGCGCAGATCGGGCCGCAGCGCGCGCAGGTTCGCGTCGAGCGCCGACAACTCCCCCGCGAGGCGGTCGCCGAGCGACTGCTGCATGAGGCCGGCCAGCTCGGCGCGCTGCCGCTCGGAGAGCGAGTTCATCAGCCGCTCACCGGCCGCCGCCCGACGGGCCAACACGTCGATCAACTCGTCGACGTTCTCCGGCTTCTCCGGGAAGAAGTCGCCATGTCGGCGCATGAACTCGGCGAAGGCGTCGGTGGTGTCCTCCGCGCGACCGTGCCGGGCGAGCAGGTCGTTCAGGTCGCCCATCATCTCGGCGAGCCGCTGCTGGGCGGCCGGGTCGGCGGAGGCGCGCACCGCCTCGCTCAGCCCGGCGAAGCGCTGGCCGAGCACGTCGTCGCGGAGTTGGTCGAGGATCTGCTGGTACGAGCGGCGGGCATCGTCGCTGGCCCACTGGTAGCCGGACAGCTCCTCCACCGCCCGCGCCGTCGAGCGGGGCAGATTGTCCAGCACTGCCTCGGCGAACCGCGCGGCGTCGTCGTCGCGACCCCGCAGCTCGTCCCGCTCGGCGGCGAGTGCCTGGTCGAGCAGGGCCTGGGCCCGGGTCACCGCCCCGTCCAGGTCGCCCCTGCGCAGCGCCTCCCGGCGCAACCGCCGAGCCCGGGCGGCCAGGTCGTCCAGGCCACCCCGTCCCTGCGGGCCACGGCGCAGCAGGTCACGCAGCGCCTCCCGCAGGCTGCCGCCGGCCAGCACCTCGGCGCCGACCGCGTCCACCGCCTCACGCACGTCGTACGGGGGTGCGAGCGGGTCGGGCCCGCCGTTCCACTGCCCGTAACGGAACCGGTTGCCGGCCACTGTCAGCCCCGGCCGCCGTAGACGGTGCGCCCCGAGTCGGTGACGTCCTTGCCGAGCCGGCGGGTCAGGTGCAGCCCTTCCAGCACGAACTCGACGGCGGCGGCGGCCTCCTCGGAGGTGGGCGCGTCGCCCAGGTCGAGCCGGTCCAGGACCTTTGCCAACCCGGGTACGGTGCCGACCTGGCGCAGCAGCTCGGCGGCGCTGACCAACTCGCCGGTCTCGATCGCGGCACCGTCCTCGACCAGGGCGGTGAACCCGGACAGGTCGAGCCCGGCCAGGTGGGCCCGGAACGTCTCGGCGGTCGCGGTACGCAGCAGGTGCGCGAGGATCTCGGTCTCCCGGCCCTCCTCGCCGCTCTCGAACTCGACCTTGCCGCGCAGCGTGCTGGTCACCGACACCGCGTCGCCGACGCGGGCAACGGCGGCCTCGGGGCGTCCCTCCGGGGTGTCGGAGGCGGCGAGCAGACCGGCGCGACGCAGCGCGGCACCGGCGACCGTCTCGGCGGCGGCGATGGCGAATCGGGCGGAGACGCCGGAGCGCGGGTCCACCGACGGCGACTCCCGGACGGCGCGGGCGAAGCGGGCCAGCACCTCCAGCACGTGCTCAGGCACCTCGGCGACCAGGTCAGCCTCCTGGCGGATCAGCGCCAGCTCCAGCTCCAGGTCGACCGGGTAGTGGGTGCGGATCTCCGCGCCGAACCGGTCCTTGAGGGGGGTGATGATCCGGCCCCGGTTGGTGTAGTCCTCCGGGTTGGCGCTGGCCACCAGGAGCAGATCCAGCGGCAGGCGCAGCTGGTAGCCGCGAACCTGGATGTCCCGCTCCTCCAGCACGTTGAGCAGTGCCACCTGGATGCGTTCGGCCAGGTCGGGCAGCTCGTTCACGGCGAAGATGCCCCGGTTGGTGCGCGGCACCAACCCGAAGTGGATGGTCTCCGGGTCGCCGAGGGTACGGCCCTGGGCGATCCGGATCGGGTCGACGTCACCGATCAGGTCGCCGACGCTGGTGTCCGGGGTGGCCAACTTCTCGCCGTACCGCATCGAGCGGTGCAGCCAGCCGATCGGCAGGTCGTCGCCCGCCTCGGCGACCTGGGCGCGGGACGCCGGGGTGAGCGGGTGCATCGGGTGCTCGTTGAGCACCGAGCCGGGCAGTACGGGGGTCCACTCGTCGAGCAACGCGCCCAGGGAGCGGATCAGCCGGGTCTTGCCCTGGCCGCGCTCGCCGAGCAGCACCATGTCGTGCCCGGCGAGCAGGGCCCGCTCGACCTCGGGCAGCACCGTGTCGTCGTAGCCGACGATGCCGGGGAAACGGGTCTCGCCGGAGCGCATCCGGGCGAGGAGGTTGTCGCGGAGTTCCTGCTTGACGGTGCGGTACTGGTGACCGGCCGCCCGTAGCGCGCCGAGCGTGCCGGGCAGGTCGGCCGGTGGAACCGGGATTACCGGGGTAGGCGCAGTCACCCGACCCACGCTAGCTCACATTCGCAGGGGCGCCCCGGGCATCAGGGGCACCCCCACTCCCGCCCTCAGCCCCGATCACATCGCCGGCAGGTGCCACGGCGGCGCAGGTGGTACGCGTAGGTGGCCGCGCCGAGCGCCACGCCCCACACCGGCCAGAGCAGCATCGGCGCCCCGGTGATGCTGAGCCCGCCGGTGAGTTCCCAGAACTTCGGGTTGCTGAGCAGCCCCAGCGAGGCCGCGGTCACGGAGATGGCAACCAGGGTGGCCGGTACCACGGCCAGCTTCACCGGCACCCGACGGCCGGCGAGCCCGAGCATCCAGTGCGGGAACCGCTCACCCCAGCGCTGCACCAGGCCCAGGGTGAGGATCGCGCCGACGGTGGCGAAGGCGGCCAGCCCGAACCCGGCCCAGACCAGCCCGGTGTCCTGCATCTCGGTCAGGAACTCGCGGGAGATGCCGAGCGGGATGCCGGCCGCCCAGGCGAACCGGGTCAGCGCGTACGTGATCGGGATGCCCGCGGCGATGCCGGCGGCCCACCGGCCCCAGCGGGTGGCGGCGGCCGGGGTGGTCCATCGCTGGCCGGTGTCGGCGCGGCCGCAGCCGACGCAGGCCCCGGCGGTACGCCGCTGCCAGGCGAGCACCGCTCCGACCAGCAGCAGCCCGCCGGCCAGCGCCGCGAACCGGCCGAACAGCGCCCAGTTGAAGACGTCGGAGTAGTCGATCGGTGGCCAGCCGAACGGCGCCCCGACTATCAGTATCGGCAGGTAACCGAGAACGATCAGCACTCGGACATCCGGCACGACCAGGACGAGCACGAACGCGACAGCCCAGCCGTAGCCGGCGAGCAGCGCCCGCAGCGGGCCGGGTGGGCGCGCCGCCGGGCGGCTCATGGCCAGGGCGGCCACCGCGGCGGTGAGCAGTACGCCGGCGAAGAGCGGGGCGGCCACCTCCACCGGTACCAGGCGCAGCAGGCTGACGTCGCCGCCGTGGGGGTCGTTCGGGCCGAACGGGTAGCCGGCACCGGTGAGCGTGCCGATCAGGGCGAGCACTCCCCACAGGCCCAACCAACCGGCGGCCAGTGGGGCGAACCGGTCGGGCCAACGGGAGGCGGTACGGGGCGGGGAAGCAGTGATCGTTGTCATGCTCTCAGCCTCGACTGATGACCGCCCGGTTCCCTCCCGGCCAGCGGTGAACCCGCTCCCCCGGTCGAGGGAACGATCAGCCGGACGGGGTGACGAAGCCGGACTCGTAGGCGGCGATGACCGCCTGCGTACGGTCGCGGACCCCCAACTTGGCCAGCACGTTGCCGACGTGCGTCTTCACCGTCTCCACCCCCACCACCAGGTGCGCGGCGATTTCCGGGTTGGACCGGCCGGTGGTCATCAGCCGCAGCACCTCGGCCTCCCGTTCGGTGAGCCGGGCGGCGCTCAACCGGTCGCCACCCGCCGGCCCGTACGCTCCGACCAGTTGGCGGATCGCGGCCGGGAAGAGCAGCGACTCGCCGGCCGCGACCACCCGGACCGCCTCCACCACCTCGGCGGGCCGGGCCCGTTTGAGCAGGAACCCTGAGGCGCCGGCGCGCAGCGCCTCGTAGACGTACTCGTCGTTGGCGAAGGTGGTGACCACCAGCACCCGGGGCGGGTCGGCGGAGGTGGCAAGCAGGTGCCGGGTGGCCTGGATGCCGTCGATACCGGGCATCCGCACGTCCATCAGCACCACGTCGGGCCGGTGCCGGGCGACCAGCGGCGGCACCTCCGCGCCGTCCGCGGCCTCGGCGAGCACGTGCAGGTCGGGTTGAGCGTCGATGATGGCCCGCAGCCCGATCCGGATCAGTTCGTCGTCGTCGACGATCAGCACCCCGGTGGTCATGTCGTCGTCTCCTCGTAGGGCAGGCGGGCGCGGATCAGCCACCGGTCGCCGTCCGGGCCCACTGTGAGCCGGCCGCCGAGCAGCAGCACCCGCTCCCGCATGCCGTCCAGGCCTCGGCCGCCCCGCCCCCGCAGGCCCCGGTCGGGGTGGCGCACCGCGTTGACCAGCTCCAGCTCCAGCGCGTCACTGTGCAGGTCCAGGCGTACCGTCACCGGCCCGTGGCCGTGCCGGGCGGCGTTGGTCAGTCCTTCCTGGACGATGCGGTAGCCCTCCCGGGAGACCACCGCTGGCACCCGGGCCGGGTCGCCGGCGCGTTGCGCGTGCACGGCCAGGCCGGCCGCGCGGGCGTCGTTGACCAGTCGGTCCAGGTCGGCGAGGGTACGCTGCGGCGCCACCACGGGCCTGTCGCGTCCGTTCTCCCGGAGCAGCCCGAGCACGTGGTCGAGGTCGTCCATGGCGGTCCGCCCGACGTCCTCGATCGCGGTGAGTGCCCGTCGGACGAACTCGGGGTCGGTGTCGAGGACCTCGCGGGCGGCCCCGGCCTGGAGCGTGGCCACTGTCAGCGCGTGGCCGATCGAGTCGTGCAGTTCCCGGGCCAGTCGGTTGCGTTCGGCGAGCCGGGTGGCCCGCGCCTCCAGGGCGGCGATCCGCTCCGCCTGGGCCGGGCCGAGCAGCACCGGTGCCATCAGACCGGCGAGCGCGCCGAGCCCGGCGACGACGTAGCCGAGGCCGACCAGCAGGAGCACCCCGGCCACCGTCAGCCAGCCGCTGTCCCGCCCGTCCAACGGCCCGAACCGTTCCTGGCTGGTCAGCTCGGTGCCGACGCCGAACTGTTGGGCGATGAAGGCCAGCGCCATCGGCAGGGCGCTGAACAGCGCGATCATCACCACAGCGCCGACGATGAGGTGGGTGGCGATCCAGAGCGCGCTGCGCAGCCGGGTTTCCCGGTCGCCGCGATGCCCCAGCTCGGGCTCGGGCAGGTCGACGCCGAGCAACCTCCGCACGGCGGCGATCTCCAGGGCCCGGCTGCCGTCCAGCAGCAACGGGACGACGGCGATCAGCACCGCGATGAGCAGCAGGACGTAGACCAGTGGGCGCGGGATCTCCGAGTCGGCGAGCAGTTGGCCGAAGGTCACCGCGAGCAGCCCGTACGGCAGCGCCAGCACTCCGCCGAGCAGCAGGAACACGCCGCGTCGCCAGGTGGTGCCGGCGACCAGCGGGGCCAGCGCCGCTCGGAGGTTCACCTCGCCATTCTGCTGCCCGGACGGGTTCCGCCGACTCCCCCGCGTCGGGGAGATGTCAGCGGTGGTCGGCCACGTACTGCTGCGGGTCCTTGTCGCGGAAGGGCAGGTTGCGGCCGTTCTTGTGCTCGCCGTAGAAGGTCAGCCAGCGTTGGCCCAGCTCGGCGCGGAGTTCGGTGCTGGCGTGCCGGCGAAAGTCGGGCAGCGCCTCGTCCTCCTCCTCGGCCAGGTGTTCGCTGTTCTCCCGGCGGGCGGTGCCGACCGCCTCCCACCACTGGTCCGAGCCGACCGGGTGCAGCTTCGCCTCGGCGATGGCGTCGCGGATCTTGTTGTGGTCGCCGATCGCGTCGGCGGTCTCGTCCTCGCCGTCGTCGCCGTGCTTGACCAGGTGCGGGTAGAGGATCGCCTCTTCCGCCTCGGCGTGGATGTCCAGGTGCAGGGCGAGGGCGTCCCAGATGGCGAGCATCTCCTGCTCGTCGCGGGCGTCGTCGAGGCGGGCGAAGCCACGCCGGAAGGCGGCGTGATCGTCCAGGATCAGCGCGGTGATGTCGTCCACTGTGCTCACTTTCTGGTTGGTGTGCCGAACCGGGCACGCAGCATCGCCGGCATCGCGGCGAGTCCGGTGATCGGGCGGAAGCGTTTCGCTGCCTCGGCCAGCGCCGTGTACTCGTCGTCGGCGAGGTCGATGTCGGCGGCGGCGGCGTTGCGTTCCATCTGCTCGACGCCGGACGCCCCGGGGATGGCGAGCACGTTCGGGTGGCGCAGCAGGTAGGCCAGCGCGATCTGGCTGGCTGTGGCGTCGTGGGCGTCGGCGACCTGGCGCACTGTGTCGATCAGGGCCGCGCCGCGCTCCAGGTTCTCGGGCAGGAAGTACGGGTTGGCGCGCCGGACCGCACCGTTCGGCGGGTTCTTGGCGTCGTAGCGGCCGGAGAGGAAGCCCTGTGCCAGCGGGCTGTACGCGATGACCACCCGACCGGCCTGCCGCGCGTACGGCAGCAGGTCCTGCTCGGGCGCGCGGTCGAGCATGCTGTAGCGGACCTGGTTGCTGAGCACCCGCCGGCCGAGCGCCGCTTCGGCGACCTGCCAGCGGCGCAGGCCGTAGTTGCTCACGCCGACCTCGCCGACCAGCCCGACATCCTGCAGGGTCCGCATGCCGCGCATCGTGGTGTGGTCGGCGACCAGCGGGTTGGGTTGGTGCACCTGGTAGAGGTCGATGCTGGTGACGCCGAGCCGGGCCGCCGAGGCGACCGCCCGCTGCTGCACCACTGCGGCCACCGGCAGCACCGGCAGGATCTTGCTGGCGATCACGACCTTCGGCCGGTCGTCGCCGAGGGCCGCGCCGAGGATGCGTTCGCTGCGTCCGAAGCCGTAGATCTCCGCGCTGTCGAAGACCGTCACGCCCAGCTCGATGGCCCGCCGGACGATCTGCGCCGCCTGCCGCTCGAAGTCCGGGCCGTACCCCCATTCCCGGGAGCCGAACTGCCAGGTGCCCAAGCCGATCCTGGACAGCGGTTTGGGGGTGTCGAGCGCAATGAAACGCATGGCGTCGAAACTACCCCGATGTCCCGGTTTCCACGCCCAAGCCGCGCTACTGGGGGCCGGAGCTAGGCTCATGATCGTGACCTACCTCGCTGCGGATGACCGCTACGACACCATGACCTACCGGCGCAGCGGACGCAGTGGCCTGCGACTGCCTGCCGTTTCGCTCGGCCTGTGGCACAACTTCGGTCCGGACCGCCCGTTCGAACGGCAGCGCGACATCGTCCGCCGCGCCTTCGACCTGGGTGTCACCCACTTCGACCTGGCCAACAACTACGGCCCGCCGCCCGGTTCGGCGGAGGAGAACTTCGGCCGGATGCTCGCCACCGACCTGAAGCCGTACCGGGACGAGTTGGTCATCTCCAGCAAGGCCGGGTATCTGATGTGGCCCGGCCCGTACGGCGAGTGGGGCTCGCGCAAGAACCTGATCTCGTCGCTGGACCAGTCGCTGGGCCGGATGGGACTGGACTACGTCGACATCTTCTACTCGCACCGGTTCGACCCGGACACCCCTCTTGAGGAGACGATGGGGGCGCTCGACGCCATCGTCCGCTCCGGCAAGGCGCTCTACGTCGGCATCTCGAACTACAACTCGGAGCAGACCACGCGGGCCGCCGCGATCCTGCGCGAGCTGGGTACGCCGCTGCTGATCAACCAGCCGTCGTACTCGATGCTCAACCGCTGGACCGAGTCCGACGGCCTGCTCGACACGCTGGAGCAGGTGGGTGCGGGCTGCATCGCGTACAGCCCGTTGGCGCAGGGCCTGTTGACCGACCGTTACCTGGGTGGCATCCCGGCCGACTCGCGGGTTCGCACCAGCGTCTTCCTCAACGAAAGCGATCTCAGCGAGGAGAAGATGGCCACCATCCGTGGGCTCGGCGCGGTCGCCGAGCGGCGCGGTCAGTCCCTCGCTCAGCTCGCGTTGGCCTGGGCGCTGCGTGACCCGCGGATGACCAGCCTGATCATCGGGGCGAGCAGCGTCGAGCAGTTGGAGACGAACATCGCCGCGCTGGACAACCTCGAGTTCACCGCCGACGAGTTGGCCGAGATCGAGCGCCACCTGGGCTGAACGCCGTCGGGTCCCGGGCGGCTCGGATCACCAGATCCGGCGCCGCCCGGCCCGGTGGTTGCGCACCTCGCACTGCCGGCCCGCGGGTGCGGCGGCGCTGCGACGTCGCCGTCCGGCACCGATCAGCAGCAGCGCCAGGACCAGCACGCCGGCGGCACCGGCCAGCACCGGCCACCGGCCGCCGAGGTTGGTCACCGACGCCACCGGCACGCCCGGGTCGGCCGCCGCCGCCACCGCCGTCTCGGTGGCGGACGGCCCACTCACTGCGGTACGCGGTGAGCTCTTCGGTGCGGCGGCCTTCGCCGGGGTGGGACTGGCCTTGGCACCCCGGAACACCACGTCCGAGCAGGAGTAGTAGGTGTCCGGGGTGTTGGAGTTCTGCCAGATCGTGTAGATCAGGTGTCGGCCGCTGCGGCCCGCCGGCAGCCGACCCGCCAACTGGTACGCCCCGGCCCGCACCGGCGGGTCGGTCAGCGTCAGAAACGGGCGCGATTCCAGATCCGCCCAGGTCAGTTTCTTGCGGGGGTCGTAGGCCGGCGTGGTGACGTAGAGCCGGAAGGTGCCCCGGTGTTCGATGGTGGTCCGGTACCGGAAGGTGAACGTCGCGCCGCTGGTCAGCGTGGTGCTGGGCCAGTCGGTGCGGGGCAGGTCCAGTCCCCGGTACGCGGACAGTCCGCCGCTGCACAGCTCACCGTCCGGGATCCGTTCCCGATCTCGCCCGTTGATCGTGGAAACGCGTACGTTGTCCCATTCGCGGACCGCCGCGCCCGCCTGGATCGCCGCCCGGCAGGCGCTGGTGGCCGCGTACCGGCCCTCGGGGCCGCAGGCCGCCGCGCGGCTGATCGGGTCGGTCGGAGCGCCGTGGGCGGCGGCGGGCGTTGCGGCCAGTGGCACTGTCGCGGCAGCGACCAGCACCGTGGCGAGGAGCCGGCGTACGGGCATGAGGATGACCTCCGCCCACTGGTACGGCCGGGAGACGGCAAAGGTTCGACGCTGACCGGCCGGGAATCCCGCGGGTGGGTGCGGCGTTTCGATACTCGGAACCGCTAGCACCGAGGAGGCAGACATGAAGGTACGTAGCTCGTTGCGTGCGCTGAAGCAGAAGCCGGGTTCGGTGGTGGTCCGCCGTCGCGGCCGCGTGGTCGTGGTGAACCGCGCCAACCCGCAGTGGAAGAGCCGTCAGGGCTGACCCAGCCCTTACCGGACATCTAGTCGCCAACGCCCTGACCGGGTCTTCCGGTCGGGGCGTTTTGCGTGCCCGGGCATGACCGCCGGGCTCGGACAATGAAAAGGGCAAGCCCTTTTCGGGAGCGCTTTTCCTGACCCGCAACCGCGGGGCTCGGGTGCCCGGTGACGGTGACTCAATCACGCCTGTTCATTGTCGCTGCAACAGCCCTGTGGACCGCTTTGGCAATTGTCGGGTCAGAGAATTTGGCACTCGCGACGCGTTCGGCGCGACGCAGTTCCGAACCGATTCGGAGTGGGTGCGTCGATTGCAGGATATCTCGTATCCATCGCTCAAGATCCGCTTCGTCCGCCGGAGGACTCCCGGACCGCGCGGCACCCCCGGTCGAAGATAGACGCCAACTGGCCTCATCGCCACTCATTAATCCCCCATGCCCGTCACAGCCGATCTGACCTGCTCATATGCCGCCCGAGACACCGCTTCGGTGATCGGGCTCGACACCAACCCTGGCAGCCGACAGCGCTAAGTTACCAACTCGTAACGCGGGAATTTCAGATGACGGAAAATCCATATCCCATCAGACCTATGGGCATTGCGGCATCTCAGAGAGGGCTCTCGGCAACCCCTTCCTGGCCCGACGTGGGCAACCATCTACATCGAGCAACACCACTCCCCTTGGTGCAGCTCGGGGGCTCGCTGATCGGTGTCGGCAAGGATCGGGGGGTTGACTTGCCGACAGAACATCGATAGGAATTTTGGGTCGCCAAAAATGGGGGGAAGCATCTATGCGTATTACGTGCGGAGTAAAGCTCACTCAGAGCGGGGGCGTCGCCCTCTTCCACGACGACGTGTTGGAGTTCAACGTCGAGGCGCAGAAGCTGGAGAACAACCGTCGATACAGCGACGTGGACGATCTCACGCTGATCGCCCGGATCCTGGGCGACTTCGGGTACAAGACCTCCGACGTCGACCAGTGGGCACTGGACGGCTGGGACGGCGCCGTCCACGGGCAGGCCCACCGGCTCAACAACGGCAGCCCGGTCGACGTCCGCCTCGCGCCCTACCGGGAGACCGAGCGGGTGCCGAATCCGGCACAGCCGGGTCACAGTGGCGAGTTGCCCATCGGCGACGCCACAGTGCCGTACGTCAGTCACGTCCACGTGGCGAGCCACCTCGCCGCCGCGTACAGCACCAGCCCCTTCGCGCGACGGGGCGAGCCGAGCCTCGTCCTGGTCTGGGACGGCGGTTGCTTCCCCCGGCTCTACTCGGTGGACAAGGACGGCCGCATCGAGCCCGGCGGCGAGGTCTTCCCGCTGATCGGGCACTTCTACTCGATGGCCTCGCAGCACTTCGGGCCGTACCGCCGCGACAAGCTGTCCCGCAACGTCGACGACCTCTCGGTGGCCGGGAAGCTGATGGCCTACATCGCCTTCGGCACCGCCCGGGAGCCGATCAAGCAGGTCCTCGGGGAGCTGTTCCACGAGCACTTCGAGGCCAACAGCCCGGCCGTCCGCAAGTACCGCGAGGAGATCATCGGCTGCGGCAGCACCGGCGAGCCCTCGCACGCCTACGTCCACGCCTACCTGGAGGACGTCCGTCGGCGCACCGACCAACTGGGCGTCTCCGACGACGACGTGCTCGCCAGCGTGCACGAGTTCATCGAGGAGCTGCTCGTCGAGCGACTGGTGGCCAAGGCCGAGTCCTGGAAGGGCGACGGCCCCTGGAACCTCTGCTTCGCCGGCGGCTGCGCCCTGAACATCAAATGGAACAGCGCCATGCGGGCGCACCCGGCGATCCGTGAGATGTGGGTGCCGCCCTTCCCGGACGACTCGGGTTCGGCCGTCGGCACCGGCGCCATCCTGGTCAGCGGGGAGCAGCGGCTGGCGCCGATCTCGTGGAACGTCTTCGCCGGCCCCGACCTCGTGCACAACTCGCACGTTCCGGCGGGCTGGACGGTGGCGCCATGCCGACCGGAGGAACTGGCCCGGCTGCTGCACCGCACCGGTAAGCCGGTGGTGGTCCTGCACGGCCGCGCCGAGCTGGGCCCCCGCGCACTAGGGGCGCGCAGCATCCTCGCCCCGGCGGTGGACCCGGCGATGAAGGACGAACTCAACCGGATGAAGCGTCGGGAGAGCTTCCGGCCGGTCGCGCCGATCTGCCTGACCGATCAGGCGCCGACGGTCTTCGACCCCGGCACCCCTGACCCGTACATGCTCTTCGACCACCGGGTGCGCCCCGACTGGGTGGACCGGATCCCGGCGGCGATCCACCTCGACGGGACCGCCCGCTTGCAGACGGTCAGCGCCGAGGACAACCCGATGCTCGCGGCAGTCCTTCGCGAGTACCACAAGTGGAGCGGAATCCCGGTGCTCTGCAACACCAGCGCGAACTACAACGGCCGCAGCTTCTTCCCCGACGTGATGTCGGCGATGGAGTGGGGCCAGGTCGACCTCGTCTGGAGTGAGAACGCGCTGTACCGCAGAGTCACCTCATCGGACGCGTCAGCGAGCGTCACCGGCACCGGCACCGGTGTCAGCTGACATCCGGCGCCCGCCGGAGGGTACGAACGCCACAGCGCTACCGCGCCCCCCGCTGCGGGAGCCGGCGTTCCGTACCCTCTGGCTGGGCGACCTGGCCGCCCGGTCGGCACACCAGATCACCGCCTTCGGGTTGCCCCTGCTGGTGGTGACGTTGCTGGCCGGCACCGGCACCCAGGTGGGGTTGGTCGGCGCGGCCCAGTTCGTGCCGGTGCTGGCGTTCTCCCTGCTGGTGGGCACCTGGACCGCCCGTACCTCGCTGCGCTGGATCCTGGTCACCGGCAACGCGGCACGCGGCGTCGTGCTGTTCGGCATCGGGGCCCTGGCCGCCACCGACCGACTGGTCTTCCCGGCGCTGTTGGTGGGCGCGTTCCTGATCGGCTCGGCGGCAGTGCTGCACGACATCGGGTCCCAGGTCACCGCGCCCCGGTTGCTGGACGGCGGCCGGCTGGTCGCCGGCAACGGTCTGTTGCAGGCCACCACGTCGGTGACCCAGATGGCCGGGCCGGCGGCGGCGGGATTCATCGTGCAGTCCGCCGGCGCCTCCTGGGCCGCGGTGGTCACCGGGGCACTGTTCTGCGCGGCGGCGATGGCGATGGCGGCCCTCCCGGCGCGGGTGCTGCGGCCGGCGACCGACCGGGGCGACGCGCCGACGATCCGGGCCGGGCTGGCCTACGTCTGGCAGAGCCGACCGATCCGGGACCTGTGCGTGCAGTCGGCCCTCTTCAACCTGCACGAGCAGGCCTTCGCGACGGTCTTCCTGGTGTACGGCGTGCGTACGCTCGGGCTCTCCGGTGGCCTGATCGGCCTGGTCATCGGGCTCGGCAGCGTCGGGGCCCTGGTCGGCTCGCTCGTCGCCGGGCGGGTCGGTGCCCGCCTGCACCTCGGTCGGGCGCTCACCGTCTCGATCACGGTCGCCGCGCTCGGGTTGCTGCTGGTGCCCGGGCTCGCCGCGGCCGGCACGGCGACAGTCCTGCTCGGCGCGGGCTTCGTGATCAACGGGGCGGCTCTGGCGGTCTACAACGTCCTGGCGGTCACCGTACGGCAGCAGGTCCCCCCTCCCGTCCTGCTCGGCGCTGTGACAGCGAGCTACCGCATCGCGGCCTTCGGTTCGCTGCCGGTCGGGGCGCTGATCGGCGGGGTGTTGACCGACCTGGCCGGGACGACCACGGCGGTCTGGGTGGTGGCCGTCTCGCTCACCGTCTCGTCGCTGCTGCTGTACGCCTCTCCGCTGCGCAGCGCGGCCCAGATCTCCGAGGTGCGGGCCCTCGCGGACACGACGACGACGACTCGGAAGGAACGGTCCATCCAGCATGGCGACTGACGTGACCGACGGCATCGGCGCCGTCGACGAGGAGACCTGGGCCCGGCTGGCCGCCGACGCCGAACCCGACGCGGCCCACGGCTACCTGCTGTTCCGGGAACGGCTGGAGCCAGGCAACGCGCTGCTGGTCACCGCCGACGACGACCGGGGGCCGGTGGCCGCGATCCACGCGGTCACCGCAGTGGCCGGGACGAGCCTGTTCAGCCACCCGTGGAAACTCCTCACCGAGGAGCAGTTCCTCCGGCTCACCCCGGACGACGACGCGACAGCGATCCGTACCGAGCACCGGGCCCTGCTCGGCGCGCTCGGCCCGGACGCACCCGGGTCGGGCGATCTCGCCGACTGGCTCACCACCACCGTCGGAGAGCCGCTCGTCGTCCGCACCTACGACCGCAGTCCCCTGTTCACCGCCCCCGACGTCGACATCACCTGGCGGCGGCAGGCCGGCCGGGAGGTGGTGGCGACCCTCCAGGACCTGGTCCGGCAGGGTCACGCGGGAGCTGTGGTCCTGCCGTACGTGGCCACCGACGACGAGCTGCTGCGTGGCCTGCTGGAGGCCGCCGGATTCGTCCGGGGCTCGGTCACCGCCGCATCCGCGCTGCACCTGGCCGGCTACCCCACCTACCAGGCGTTCCTGGACGGGCAGAACGCCGAGACGCGCCGCAACTACCGACTGGCCGAGCGCGAGGTGACCCGAGCCGGGCTCCAGGTCCGCGAGGTGCCGCTGGCCGAGCACGTCGACCGGATCGTGGACCTTGAGGCCCGCACCGGCGAGCGCAACGGCGCGACACCCAACCGGCCCCAGCTGCGGGCGGCCCGCGCGTACCTGGCGGCGGTGCTCCCCGGGGCGATCCGGGTGGCCGTGGCAGGCCGGTCCGACGCCGAAGTCCTCGCCTGCACAGTGCAGATGTACGGCCGGCACGGCTGCTGCACCCTCGGCTACGGCAGCGACTACGACGTCACCGGTACCAGCGTCGCCTACCACCACCTGGTGTTCGGGCAGCCTGTCGAGTCCTGCATCCGGGCCGGCGTGCCCCGGTACCGCCTCGGGTTCGAGGCGTTCGCTCCGAAGTTCCGCCGAGGCGCCCGGGTCGCCAAACGGGAGTTGTGGCTGTGGACGCCCGATGAGCGACGGCGGGAGTCGTTCGCCAGGCTCCTGCGCTTCCTCGACGAGCGCACCACCGGCCACCTAGCTGCCTACGTCCGCTGATTCCCCTTCACTCCGCGTCGCATCCGACGCACTACCACCGGGAGACCGACATGCCGCTGGCCCCTCGTGCCATGGTGATCTCGCTGCAGAAGACCGGCACCCACCTCATGCAGGGTCTGATGACCAACCTGGGGTACAAGATGGCCGGGGTGCCCCGGCCGACCCCCCGCAACACCCCGGAATTCACCGCCGCGCAGCAACGTCAGATCGCCGCGCTCACCCTGTCGAAGTCCGACTACGACGAGCTGCTGGAGCTGGAGGGCACTGAGGAGTACCAGCTCCGCACCCAGGAAGCCTGGTCCGCCCTTGGCTGGCATTGGCAACGCAGACTGGGCCAGCACGTCGTCAACCGGTACGGGCAGACCCGCTTCGACTTCGCCGACTCGGTGATCACCAACCCGCACCTGCCGTACTCCCGGTTCGCGGACACCCCGGCCGGGCTCTGCTGGATCTTTCACGAGCTGGACATCAGCAAGGTGGACGGCTCCTTCTTCGCCGAGTGGGTGGAGACCGCCAGCCCGCCGCTGGTCTACAACTACCGCGACCCGCGCGACGCCCTCGTGTCGATGGTCAACTTCCTGGAGGGGCGGACCCGCGAGGGGTACGGCAACTTCTACGAGTTCGACATCTTCCACCGCATCCTGACCTCCCTGCCGACCTGGGAGGAGAAGCTCGACTACGCGATGCGCGACACGTCCTTCCTCGGCCGCGACCAGTTCGAGAGGGGGTTGTGGCTGCTCCGTCACCCCGACGTGTGCAAGGTCAGCTACGAGGATCTGGTCGGGGAGCGCGGCGGCGGGTCCCGGCAACGCCAACTCGAGGCAGTGGACCGGTTGCTGAAGCACGTCGGGTCCACAGCGGACGCCGAGGAGGTCGCCGGCAAGGTCTACGACCAGAGTTCCTGGAGTTTCTTCCGGGGCACCACAGGCACGTGGCGGGAGCGGTTCACCAAGCGCAACGAGGCTCGTTTCACCGAGCTGTTCGGCGACATCCTGGAGCAGTACGGCTATGAGTGAGGCTCGCGCCTTCCTGCTGCTCGGCGGCTACCGGGTCATCGCCCGCAACTGGGGTTTCCTCGCCGACCTCGCCGGTCGAGGGCTGCGGATCCTGTTGATCACCTCGGAACAGTGGCGGGCCGACACGACGGCCGCCATGGCCCGGGGCGAGGGTCCCGGGACGTACCTCACGGACGCGGCCTTCGTCACCGGCGAGGTCGGCATCGAGGGCAGTTTCACCTCAGGTGTGGTCGCCCACGTCCAGCGCTGGCAGCAGGAGTACGACATCGTCGGGGTCTACGCCGCGGGCGAGATGCTCGTCGAGCAGACCGGGATCGTGGCGGATGCGCTCGGCCTGCCCGGGCCGGGCGTACGCGCGGCCCGGGTGTGTCGCAACAAGTACCTGCAACGGTTCTACCTGCCGCAGTGGAGCCCCCGGCTGGTCGTCGTGCCACCCCAGGGGCGCACCGGGCTCGACGTGGGCTCGCTGCGGTTCCCGGTGGTGCTGAAGCCCTCGGGTCGACGGTCGAGTTCCGGGGTCCAGGCGGTGCGCGACCCCGAAACCCTGCCCGCGCTGCTCACCGGGTACCCGGCGGCGGAGACCCTGCTGATCGAGGAGTACGTCACCGGCGCCGAGTACTCGGTGGAGGCGGTCGTCCAACACGGTCGGATCATCTTCGAGTCGGTGACCCTGAAGCGCACCACCGAGGACGGCTCGGACTGGTTCGTCGAAATGGCCCACACTGTGCCCGCGCCTCCCGGTGCGGAGCACGACAGGCTGCTCGCCGCCAACCGCGACATCGTGGGCCGGCTCGGTCTGGTCGCCGGCATCGTGCACACCGAACTCCGCCTCGACCGGGACGGCCGGCCGGTCCTGATGGAGGTCGCCGCCCGTACTCCCGGCGATGGCATCATGCCGCTCTACCACCTGGCGACCGGTCGGGCGCTGGAGCAGACGATCATGGAGGTGGTGCTCGACGAGCCGGCGGCGCATCCCCCACCCCGGCGCTACGCCCGCCAGGTCTACCTGCCCCAGCCGAGGGGAACGTTGCAGGACGTGAAGCTGCGCTGGCCGGGCGTGGAGCCGCAGTGGGTGCCGGAGGGGCAACCGTGGCCGGTCATCGCACCGGGCGAAGCCGACGACCCGCCCGCCCTGCGGCACGTCATCGTGCTCAAGGAACGCGGGGCACGCCTCGGTGAGCTGCGCGAATCCGGTGACCGCGCTGTGACGTTCCTGATCGACGCCCCGACCCTCGACGACCTCGACGAGCTGGAGCAGCAGGTGAGCGCGGCGATCGACATCATCGTCGATCCCTGACCACCACGTCCACTACTGAACGGTGGTGGCACGCCGGATCGACTAGGGTGCTTCGAAAGATCGCCCCGATGAGGAGGAACCGGTGTTCATCTTGGAGCTGACCTTCGGCGACGAACCCGACCGGCTCGCCGCCCGACCGGCGCACCGGGAGCGTCTCCAGGCCCTGCGCCAGGAGGGCCGGCTGGTCATGGCCGGGCCGTTCGCCGACGACTCCGGAGCACTGCTGATCTTCGACGTCCCGGACGCCGAGGCGTTCGCGGCGGTCGTCGCCGAGGACCCCTACTACCGGACCCCCGGGGTGACGATCACCAGCCAGCGGGAGTGGTCACCGATCGTCCGGTAGCGAGGGCTTCGGCGGCGCAGCGGCTCCCACTGTCCGGGTGGCCGGCTGACTCGCTGCTCGTCGTCCACGGCGAGCCCAGCACAGCAAAACGCCCTGGTCGGATTATCCCGACCAGGGCGTTTTCAAGGGTGGAGCCGAGGGGACTCGAACCCCTGACCCCCACACTGCCAGTGTGGTGCGCTACCAGCTGCGCCACGGCCCCTTGCTGTTGTCCCGGTCGCCCGGGCACTGGGAAACTATACACAGACGGGCCCGCATGGTCATCTCGCGGGGTCCCCCGCCGGGCCGGGTCAGTTGAGCGCCACGTCCGGCGGGAAGTGTGCGACGGCTGCCATCATCCCGCCCTGCCGACGCAGCACCATCGGCCACAGGTCGTCGGGCCGGTCGACGAAGGCGTCCCCGGGTAGCCCGTCCAGCACGAACCAGGACCCGTCGGCGATCTCCTGCTCCAACTGGCCGCTGCCCCAGCCGGAGTAGCCGGCGAAGACCCGGATGCCGCCGATGCTCTCCCGCAGCCGCTCCGGGTCGACCGAGAGGTCGATGGTGCCGACCGCCCCGGAAACCTGGTGGAAGCCCTTCACCCGGCGCATCGGGTGCCGCATCCGGGCGAGGCAGATGGCCGAGTCGGGCTGCACCGGGCCACCCTCGAAGAGCACCGCCGGGTGGCGGGCCAGGTCGCTCCAGTCACCGAGCACCTCGGCCACCGGCACCTCGGTGGCCCGGTTGAGCACCACACCGAGCGCGCCGCCCGGCTCGTGGGCGACCAGCAGCACCACGGTTCGGTCGAAGTTCGGGTCCTTGAGCGCCGGAGTCGCGACCAGCAGCCGCCCGGTCATCGACTCCATCGCTCGTCCGCCGATCGCCTGGCCCTCTCCCTGCATGCCACACACCCGTCAACCGTGAGCCCGCGCCGGGCGCCGGTCATCGACCGGATCCGCCCGCCGCATCGGGTTCAGCCGCGCTGTCAACGCCATGCCTGGCACCATAGCCTGCGTGCTGGGTGCTGGCTAAGGTCTGACCGGCGGGTGATCGGACAGTTAAGACGAAGGGCCGCCGCACCCGACGGCGGAGCTCCCGGTGATCGACCGATCGGGACCACCGACGGCCGAGAAACGCCCGAAAGGTCCGTCACATCCCGATAGATTCGGCTGATCGGGAGGGCGACCGCGGTTGCCCCTGCCCGCGACACGGAGGCGGGTGCGATGGCAACTGTCCGGCACGCGACGTACGACGTGCTCCGCACCCTCGGTATGACCACTGTCTTCGGCAACCCCGGTTCCACCGAGGAGCCGTTCCTCCAGGACTTCCCCGCCGACTTCCACTACGTCCACGCGCTGCACGAGGCGACGGCCGTCGCGATGGCCGACGGCTACGCCCAGGCCAGCGGAGTGCCCGCCCACGTCAACCTGCACACCGCACCGGGCACCGGCAACGGCATGGGCAACCTGGTCACCGCCTGGCACAACAAGACCCCGCTGATCGTCACCGCCGGCCAGCAGACCCGGGAGATGCTGCTCCTGGAACCCCGGCTGACCAGCCGCCGATCCACGGAGCTTCCGCAGCCCTACGTGAAGTGGGCCTACGAGCCGGCCCGGGCGCAGGACATCCCCGCGGCGATGCTGCGGGCGTACGCGACGGCGGTGCAGCCACCGGCCGGGCCGGTCTTCCTCTCCCTGCCGATGGACGACTGGGCCCAGCCAGCCGACCCGCCGCCCGCGCCGCGAACGGTGGCCACCCGGTTCGCGCCGGACCCGCAGCGGTTGGCGGAGTTCGTCAGGGTGCTGGCCGGCAGCCGCAACCCGGTGCTCGTGTACGGGCCGGGAGTGGACCGCTCCGCTAGCTGGCCGACAGCCGTCGCCCTGGCGGAGCGGCTGGCCGCGCCGGTCTGGTCTGCTCCCGCCCCCGAGCGGGCGGTGTTCCCCGAGGACCACCAGCACTTCCGCGGCGTGCTGCCGTACGCGATCGGTCCGCTCGCCGAGGCGCTGCGTGGACACGACACGGTGCTGGTTGTCGGCGCCCCGGTGTTCCGCTACTACCCGTACGTGCCGGGCGGGCACCTGCCCGACGGTGCCCGCCTGCTGCACATCACTGACGACCCCGACGAGGCCGCCCGAGCCCCGGTCGGTGACAGCCTGCTCAGCGACCCGGGGCTGGCCCTGGCCGCGCTGGTCGAAGGGGTGCCGCCGAGCGACCGGCCGGCACCCACCCGACGGGACGCACTGTCCCCGCCGGAGGTCGGCACCCCGCTGAGCGCCGACGCCCTGTTCGCCGCGCTGGCCGCACACTGGCCGACCGACGGCGTGCTGGTCCAGGAGTCACCATCCAACCTGTCCGCGCTACGTCGTCAGCTACGGGTCACCCGCCCGGCGTCGTACTTCACGATGGCCAGCGGCGGCCTCGGCTACGGCCTGCCGGCAGCGATCGGCATCGCGCTGGCCGAGCGGGACACCGGGCGCGGTCGCCCGGTGGTGGCGGTGATCGGCGACGGCTCCTTCCACTATTCGGTACAGGCGCTCTGGACGGCCGCGCGCCTGGCACTGCCGGTGGTGGTCGTCGTGCCGGTCAACCAGCAGTACGCGATCCTCAAGGCGTTCGCCGAGCTGAAGCACACTCCCGGGGTGCCCGGCCTGGACCTGCCGGGGTTGGACGTCACGGCGATCGCGGCCGGCTACGGCTGCGCCACGCAGGTGGTGGAGAACCCCGATCAGTTCGGCGCGGCGCTCTCCGCCGGGCTGCGCGCCGACCGGCCCACCGTGTTGCCGGTGCCGATCAGCACCGACGTGCCCAGCATCCTGTGAAACCGGATCAGCGCGGTGCGATCGCCAGCGGGGCGCCGGTGAAGACGTCCAGCACCGGGCGGCTGCCCAGCGGCGCCGCGAGGGTTACGGTGACCGGCTCCAGTTTCAGCATTGCGATGCATTCGCCGGTGGCCCGGGTGACACCGCCACCGACCACCACGACGTCCGGCCGTTCCCACACCAACGGCGTGATCCCGGTGTCGCACGCGCCGACGCCGAGGCGCACCGTCAGCCGGGCGTCGTGGACGGCGGCCAGGTCCTGGGCCGCCACCAACCCGTCCGGCAGCGGCCGGGCCGGAGTGGTCGGCTCGGGGACGGGGGTGACCGCCGTCGGCGCGACGGCGAGCCGGACCACGGGGGTGGCCAACTCCTTGATGGTGAACAGCCAGGCCGGGACCTGCGCCACGCCCCGACTCGTGCGCACCGGCACGGCGCCCAACGTGACAGCGGTGACGGTGAGCGGGAGGCAGGCGGTCTGCGTGCTGCTCGTGGCCCACCCGTCGGGCCCTGGTTCGACGGTGGGGCCGCCGGGGGTGGGCCGTCCGGGCCGCTTCGGCCGCCCCGGGCAGGGCAGTGGGTCACCCTGGTCGAGCTGCCGGTACGCCTCGGCGGCGCTGACCAACGGCAGCGTCAACCGTCCGTCCGGGAATTGGATCTCGCCGCCGACCCGGGTGGGCGGTATTCCGACCTGCTCGCGGTACCAACCGGCCCGGAAGGCCGCCTCGGTCTCGGGGGTGAAGCCCGGGTCACCGGTGAGCAGTGTCGGCCCCTCCAACGGCACGTAGCCGGTGCTCCAGTCGGGCCCGGGCCGCCACGCCTCGGCGACCTCGGCGGCGCGCTGGTCGAAGGCCTCCGCCCCGTGCGTCGGGTTGGGCGGGCCGCCGGCCGGACCGGCGTCGGTCGCGGCACAGCCGACCGTCAGCAGCAACGGGAGCACGAGCAGCAGGGCAGGCCGATTCATGTACGGTTCGACGCCTCCGCCGACCGGCCGGTTCCCGACCTGAGCTCAGGTCTCGCCTCCCAGATCCGTCTGGTACGCCTCCCAGAGCAGGTCGGCGCCGCGCCGCCGATGCCGGGCCAACCGCCGCAGCAGGTGCCCGGCCCGGTGTCGCAACTCATCGGGGCGCGTCTCGGGCCGCTCGGCGATCTGCTGAACCGCCAGGATCGCGGCGACGATCGCCACGTGTTCCCGGGTCAGCAGCCGCACCCCGTGGTCCAGCCGCGGCGACTGGGTGAGCAACTCCCGGTAGAGGCCGGTCGGACCTTCGGTCACCCGGACGTGCTCGGCGAAGCCCGTGCGCACCGGACGCAGCCGAAGGAGAACCTCCTCGCGCCAGCACGGGTCGGCGCTGGCGACGGCGACTGCCCGGCCGAGGGCGTGCACGTCACCGGCGAGGCCGGCCGGGCGCGGGGCACCGGGTAGACCGATGGAATGTGGATCGGCGGGGAGCCCCGCCGGATGCGCGACGCGCGGTCGGGCGACGACTGACGGCTGCTGGACCGGACCGGTGACCATGGCACCTCCCGCGACTGCGGCGCTGCTACCCCATACCGCGATGGTGAGGCTGCCCGGCCCGCCCTGTCCAGGGCCCTGAGACGTCTCATCTGCCCCGTTGACCCCAGTGACCCCACCAGCCCCGCTGATGCGGCCTCCAGCGCCGCACAGGCCTGCTGGGAGCACGACAGGCCTCAGTCGGCCGACGGGCGCTCTGCCAGCCGGCGCAGGCGGTCGGCCACGGCGCGCGCGTCGCCGGCCCGCTCGTCGCCTGGTCGACCCGTGGTGATCGCCTCGGCCAGCGCTCGCAGCTCGGACGGCGGCAGGACGGGCAGCCCCATGCCGCGCAGTGGGATGGTGACCCCCCGGGCGCTCCCCGGGGCGGTCGCGAGGATGGCCCGCGCCTGCGGTCCGCCGGCCGGACCGTCGTCGTCCGCCTCGCGGTACGACACAGCGCCGGCCTCGATCCGGGCGGTGGCGAGGTCGACGGTGCTGGTGCGCAGCGCACCGCGTACCCGCGCCCGGCTGCCGTCCAGCCAGGCGGCCGTGCGGAGCACCCGCAGCACCAGGTAGAGGCCGAGCAGGACGAAGGGCAGGCCGCACAGGCCGATGAACGGGCTGGGGCCGGACTGGTTCGGGTCGGCGGAGTCGCGTAGCCCGGGCGGCAGCAGCCCCGGCGGCAGGTCGCGAGCCTCCTCATAGGAGGCGAACGCGTCACCCGGCCCGGTCAGTCGGCGCAACAGCCCGTCGGCGACGAGGGGCAGCGCCACGAACGCCGCGCCGACGGCCGTGAGCAGCACGCCGAACACCACCGCCACGACACGCTGGCCGGGCGACGCGCCGACCGACAGGCGCAGCTCCTGGTTGGTCACAGGGGGCAGCGTAAGACCCCGCGAACAACGAAGCGCCCCGGCTGGTGGGCCGGGGCGCTTCGTTCGAGGTGGTGGAGGTGCCGGGAATCGAACCCGGGTCCTTCGCCGGTTTGTCAGGGCTTCTCCGAGCGCAGCTCGCTGTGCCTCTACTCGGCCCCACCGCTCACGCGAGCAAGTTGGTGTGACGGGCCCAGTCGCTGATTAATCTCGCCGCACGGACCCCGCGACCGGGTCCGATTGGCCAGCCTCCTAGCTGATGCCGGCTACTGGGACGAAGGCGTTCCCAGGCCGACAGACTTAGCTACTCGCCTCAGGCGGCGAGAGCGAAGTCAGCGCGATTTTGCTTGGCGCTTATAAGTTTCCGACGACCGATTCTCGAGACGACGTCGGCTTCCTCGGCTCGCTTCCCCTGTCGCTGCGTACGAAGTCGAAACCAGTCACCCCCTCGACAGGCCGCCGATGTGGCGGCACTGACAAGACTAACGCCTGCCGCAACAGCTTTCATCCCGAGCCCCGGGCCGGCACGCCGACCCGGACAAACGGGATGAACTAGTCGTCCATCCCCTTGCCGCGTCGACCGGACACCCGGGCGATCTCCCGGTCCGCGTCCCGCTTGGCGAGGTCCTGGCGCTTGTCGTACGACTTCTTGCCCTTGGCCAGGGCGATCTCGACCTTGGCCCAGCCGTCCGAGAAGTAGACCTGCAACGGGACGATGGTGAAACCGCCCTCGCGGGTCCTGCCGAGGAGCTTGTCGATCTCACCCCGGTTGAGCAGCAGCTTGCGGGTACGCCGGGGCTCATGGTTGGTCCAGGTGCCCTGGGTGTACTCCGGGATGTGCATCGCGTGCAGGAACAACTCGCCGTCACGTTCCTGCGCGAACGCGTCGACAAGTGACGCTCTTCCGGCCCGAAGCGACTTGACCTCGGTGCCGGTCAGCGCCATGCCCGCCTCGTACGTGTCGAAGATGGCGTAGTCGTGACGCGCCTTCTTGTTGGAGGCGACCACCTTGCGCCCCTTTTCCCGTGGCATCGGTGCCACCCCCTCTCCTGGCGTCCGCGGCCGGGCTCACCCCGGCCGGACAACCGATCATGCTACCCGAATGACAAGGACCCTCCCGCGCCGTTTATTTCCGGCTGCGGGAGGGTCCTCGGGAGGCGACGGGACGACCCGTACGGTGCCTAGACCCGCAGGTAGAAGCGCAGGGTGATCCAGGCGGTGCCCGCGCTGACCAGACCACCGACGCCGGCCATCAGCGGGAAGATGAACAGGATGTCGCCCCAGGTGATCGGCGAGAGCAGACCCTGCAACGCGCTCAACGACCCGTCGAAGAGCAGATACTTCGCCGCGACCAGGGCCACCAGACCGAGCAGTGAACCGATCAGGCCGGCCACCACGGCCTCCAGCACGAACGGCGCCTGGATGAACCAGTTGGACGCGCCGACCAGCTTCATGACCGCCACCTCACGCCGCTTGCTGTACGCGGCCACCTGAATGGTGTTCGCGACCAGCAGCAGGGCGGCGATCGCCATCACGATGGCGGCAGCCAGGGCGATGTTCTGGATCGAGGTGAGGATGTTGAAGATCTTGTCGAGCAGTCGACTCTGGTCGATGATCTCCTCGACGCCCGCGGTGTCCTTGTACTGGTCGTAGACGTCCTTGTACTGCTCCGGGTTGTTCAGCTTGAGCCGGAACGCCTCGGGAAGCTGGTCCGGCTTCACGGCGTTCACCAGGTCCGGCGCGTCCTGGTACATCTCCTTGAAGCGCTTGTACGCCTCGTCCTTGTTGACGTAGAGGACGTCCTTGACCAGGGGGTCGCTGTCGAGCTTGGTCTGGAGATCGGTGCGCTCCTGCTCGGTCACCTCCTGGGTCAAGAAGATCGAGACTTCGATGTTCTTGTAGTAGAGGTCCTTCATGTCGTCGACCTGGCGGTACATGAGACCGCTGGCGCCGAGCATGGTCAGCGAGACCGCCATCGTGATGATCATCGCGATGGACATGGTCACGTTGCGCCACAGTCCGACCAGTACCTCGGACAGGACGTATTTCACGCGCATCGGGATTTCCTCCGGGTCTCCGGCATGAGGTGTTCGTCGTCAGGCTGCGCAGGGGTGGAGCGCCGGCTCACCCGTAGACGCCGCGGGCCTGGTCACGCACGATGCGACCGCTCTCAATCTCAACGACGCGGCGGCGCATCTGGTTCACGATGTTGGAGTCGTGGGTGACCATCACGACGGTCGTGCCGGTGCGATTGATCCGGTCCAGCAGGCGCATGATCTCAATCGAGGTGTCCGGGTCCAGGTTTCCGGTGGGCTCGTCCGCCAGCAGGATCAGCGGACGGTTCACGAACGCCCGGGCGACGGCGACCCGCTGCTGCTCACCACCGGAGAGCTCGTGCGGGTAGCGGTGCTCCTTGCCACCGAGCCCGACCAGCTCCAGCACCTCCGGCACGACCCGGCGGGCAACCGCCTTCGTCTTGCCGATCACCTCGAGGGCGAACGCCACGTTCTCGTAGGCGGTGCGGTTGGGCAGCAGCCGGAAGTCCTGGAAGACGCAGCCGATCGAGCGCCGGAAGTGGGGTCGCTTCCAGGAACGCATCGACGTGACGTCCTTGCCGTTGACGACGACGCGCCCCTTGTTGGGGGCCACCTCGTGCAGCAGCATTTTGATGATCGTGGACTTGCCGGAGCCGGATGGACCGATGAAGAAGACGAACTCGCCCTTCTCGATCGAGACGGACACGTTGTCGAGCGAAGGCCGGGACGCCTTCGGGTACGTCTTCGTCACTTGCTCAAGCTGAATCACGGGTGGTGAGTCTACGCGGTGTAACAACTGAGCCAAGCCCCACGCCCCGCCGATCCGGCACGAGTCGTCGAATCAGGCTCCTACCTGGAGATCGACGACGCGCTCCGCCCGCGCGCCGTCACGCACCGTCGTTGGCGAGCTGCCGCTGCTTGCGCCAACGGATGCCGGCCTCGATGAAATCGTCGAGGTCGCCGTCGAAGACCCCGCTCGGATTGCCGGTCTCCTGCTCGGTTCGGAGATCCTTCACCATCTGATACGGGTGCAGGACGTAGGAGCGCATCTGGTCGCCCCACGAGCTCGTGCTGCCGCTCTTGAGGCCAGCCATCTTCTCTTCCTCCTCCTGGCGCTTGCGCTCCAGGAGCCGGGCCTGGAGCACCCGCAGCGCGGAGGCCTTGTTCTGCAGCTGGGACTTCTCGTTCTGGCAGGTCACCACGATGCCGGTCGGGATGTGCGTCAGGCGCACCGCCGAGTCGGTCGTGTTGACGCTCTGCCCACCAGGCCCGGAGGAGCGGTAGACATCGACCCGAACCTCGTTCTCCGGGATGTCGATGTGGTCGGTCTGCTCGGTGACCGGCAGAACCTCGACGCCCGCGAAGCTGGTCTGCCGACGACCCTGGTTGTCGAACGGGCTGATCCGGACCAGCCGGTGCGTGCCCGACTCGACGCTGAGCGTGCCGTACGCGTACGGCACCTTGACCGCGAAGGTGGCCGACTTCAGGCCCGCCTCCTCGGCGTACGAGGTCTCGTAGACCTCGGTGGGGTAGCCGTGCCGCTCCGCCCAGCGCAGGTACATCCGCAGCAGCATCTCGGCGAAGTCCGCGGCATCCACGCCACCCGCGCCGGCCCGGATGGCGACCAGCGCCTCCCGGGAGTCGTACTCGCCGGAGAGCAGGGTGCGGACCTCCATCTCCTGGATGGCCTTGGTCAACCCGGTGATCTCCGACTCGACCTCGGTCAGCACACCCGGGTCGGCCTCGGCCTCGGCCAGCTCCAACAGCACCTGGGCGTCGTCGAGGCCGGAACGCAGGCTGCCCAGCTTGCTGATCTCGCCGTTGACGTACGACAGCTGCGAGGTCACCTGCTGGGCCTTGGCCTGGTCGTCCCACAGGTCGGGGGCGGAGGCCTCCTGCTCCAGGCGGGCCTTGTCCTCGTGCAGCCGGTCGAGGTTGAGGACGGCCTCGATGTTTCGCAGGGTCGCGTCGAGTTCCTTGAGCTGTTCGGCGTAATCGGCAGCGGTCACGACAGACAAGCGTACTGTGCCGGGAGCGGAGCAGCTCGTTCCCTATGCACGAACCCGCTGACCGTCACCCGACGGGGGCGGACTTCAACCACGACAGGGCCGCCCGGTGGTAGGCGACGGCGAACTCCAGCGCGCTGGCGTCGTACGTCTCGCCGTCCCGTTTGGCGTTCTTCACCTGCTCCCGGACCTGGGCGAGGGCCTCGGTGTGGTATTCGTTGGCCGAGGCGTACAGGCCCTTCAGCTGGCTGGCCGAGTGCAGGTTGCCGAAGGCCATCCGGAGCGCTATCGGGTTGCGGATGGTGTCCCGCCCCGGGTTCTCCGCGAGCCAGCGGGAAAACGTCCGTTTTCCGCTGGCGGTGAGTGCGTAGGGCTGGCTCATCCGCGGGCCCGGCTTGCCGAGCCGCACGTAACCCCGCTCAGCCAGCACCGGCAACTCGCGGTACACCTGACTGCGGGTCATCGACCAGTACGGCGCCAGACGGCGCTCAGCGGCGGCCATCAACTGACCGCCTGTCATCGGGCCCTCGTGGAGGAGGCCGAGCAGGGCCGCCGCCGTAGGGTTGACTCCGGAATCCGCCATGGCCACTACGCTGCCACTTTGCGCACCCGGCGTCCAGGATTTGCCGGTTTGCCACCCGACAGGACTTCCTAAGTGCACTGTCGGCGGCAGACTGTCCGCTGAGGACTATCGATGGATTGCCACATTCCGGGCGTCCGCCGGCGGCGCCCACGCGCGCCGCCGGCGGGTCGTCGCCGGTCAGCCCATGTGCGGGTACGTGTGGTCGGTCGGCGGAACGAAGGTCTCCTTGATCGTCCGCGGGGAGACCCAGCGGACCAGGTTCAGCCAGGAGCCGGCCTTGTCGTTGGTGCCGCTGGCACGGGCGCCACCGAAGGGCTGCTGCCCGACCACCGCGCCGGTCGGCTTGTCGTTGATGTAGAAGTTGCCGGCCGCGTACCGCATGCGCTCGCCGACCGACTCGACGACCCGGCGGTCGGTGGCGAACACCGAGCCGGTCAGCGCGTACGGGGCGATCGACTCCGCCTGCGCGACCACGTCGTCGAAGCGGGCGTCGTCGAACACGTGCACGCCCAGGATCGGCCCGAAGTACTCGGTGGTGAAGGTCTCGTGGGCGGCGTCGCCGCACTCGAAGAGCGTCGGTCGCACGAAGTAGCCGACCGAGTCGTCGGCGGTGCCACCGGCCAGCACCCGGCAACTGTCGTCACCAGCGATCAGCTCCAGCGCGGCGGTGTGCCGAGCGAACGCCTTGTCGTCGATCACCGCGCCGCCGAAGTTGCCGAAGTCGGCCACGTCACCGTAGGTCAGCGAGTCGGCGGTGGCGGCCAGCCGGTCCCGCAGCCCACCCTCCCAGATCGAGCGCGGCACGTACGCCCGCGAGGCCGCCGAGCACTTCTGGCCCTGGTACTCGTAAGCGCCACGGATCAGCGCGGTGTGCAACGCGTCAACGTCTGCGCTGGTGTGCGCGACGACGAAGTCCTTGCCGCCGGTCTCGCCGACCAGGCGCGGGTAGCCCCGGTAACGGGAGATGTTGTCTCCCACCATCCGCCACAACTGCTGGAACACCTTCGTCGAACCGGTGAAGTGGATGCCGGCCAGATCCGGGTCGGCGAGCACGACATCCGAGACCTCCTCGCCCCGGCCGGTGACCATGTTGATCACGCCGGGCGGCAGGCCGGCGGCCTCGAACAGCCGCATCGTGAAGTGCGCGGCGAACTGCTGGGTCGGCCCCGGCTTCCAGACCACAGTGTTGCCCAGCAGGGCCGGCGCCGACGGCAGGTTGCCGGCGATGGCGGTGAAGTTGAACGGGGTGACCGCGTAGACGAAGCCCTCCAGCGGGCGGTGGTCGAAGCGGTTCCAGACGCCGGGCGAGGACGCCGGCTGCTCCTCGAGCAGGCGACGCGCGAAGTGCACGTTGAACCGCAGGAAGTCGATGAACTCGCACGCCGCGTCGATCTCAGCCTGGATCGCGGTCTTCGACTGGCCGAGCATGGTGGCGGCGTTGAGCGTGTCCCGCCAGGGGCCGGCGAGCAGCTCGGCGGCGCGCAGGAAGATCGCGGCGCGCTCCTCGAAGGGCAGCGCCCGCCACATCGGTGCGGCGTCCTTTGCGGCCCTGGTAGCGGCGCGCGCGTCGTCGTGGGTGGCGTGCGCGGTCACCCCCAGCACGTGGGCGTGCTTGTGCGGCTGCACCACGTTGATCGGGTCACCGCCGGCCATCCGCTGCTCACCGCCGATGGTCATCGGCAGGTCGATGCGCTCGGCGGCGAGTTCGGTCAGCCGCCGCTGGAGCCGGTCCCGGTCGGGGCTGCCCGGCTCGTAGTTGCGAACCGGCTCGTTGCGCGGCTCGGGAACGGAGAACACGGCATCCATCAAGGCTCCTGGCGATCTCGACAGCAGTGGCGAAACCGGACCCGCGGGCACCGACCGGATGGCCGGACACCGGACGCCGCACGGGAGGCCGAGCAGCGGCGGGACCTCCCCTGATTCTCCCACGACGGGCCACGCGACCCACCTCCGCCACCGCCCTGCGCCAAGGACCGCCCCACCCCTCCTCCCCTTACCGACCGCTCTCGATCCGTCCCGGGGCGACAGCCAGCCCAGCGGGCCCGCGTACCCTGAATGGTCGGTGACCTGCCGCCTCGAAGGGGAGACGATGACCAAGCAGCCCGGCCGCGTCCCGGCCGCTGAGTCGGACGAGCCGGCGGTCGACGCGGCCAGCGCCGGCAAACGGCCGCTGCCCGCCCCCGGCGCCGCAGTGCTCGCGCTGCTGGCGCTCGGTTGGCTGGCCGCCATGCTCTGGTCCACCCGGGAGGCCATCACCTCGGCGGCGGCCGGGGTCACCGCGATCAGCCTCTCCGCGTTCGCCCTGCCCGGCGTGATCTCGGCCGCGCTGGTGGCCGGGGCGGCCGTCGCACTGGCCGGTGGCAACCTGCTGGCCCGCCGCTACGGCGACTGGGCCACCCTTCGCTTCGCCGGGGCGATCGGCGGCGGAATGCTGGTCGGGCTTGCGGCCGCGGTGGCCATCAACCTCACCTACTTCGACACGTCCACCACCAACGTGATCGCCGGCACCACGGCGGCTGCGGCGATCATCGGAGGCGCGCTGGCCGGCGCGCGAACCGCCCCGGCGGTCGGAGCTGTCATCACCGCCGCGCTGGGCACGCTGATCTTCGTTGTCGCGTTCAGCCGCGCCCGGGACCCGCTGTTCGACCTCTTCGGCTCCGGCGACAGCCAGGAATCGTTGATCAACGCAGCCAAGTGGGTGTCGCGTACCGAATCGCTCGTCGCCGGGCTGCTCGCCGGGCTACTGGCCTTCGGATACCTGACCTGGGCACGGCGTCGAGCCGTCCGCCGCGATCCCGAGGCCCCGGCGCTGCGCTGGCCGGCCTACCTGCTCGCCGGCGCCGGGCCGGGGCTCCTCCTGCTGCTCGCCGAAGTGATCATCAGGGTTGGCGGCCGGTCGCTGCTCGACCTTGCCAGCGCGCTCAGTGAGGCGGACGCGGTAGCCCAGACATCGCTGGGCACCTCGCGGGTGGACAACGGCATCTGGGTGCTCTTCGTGGGGGCGCTCACCGCGCTCATCGCGTTCGGCCGCACGCTCAGCCCGGCCCACAGCGACGACGACGAACCGGCCCACCACCCGGACCCCGTCGCGGACCAGGTCGACCCGGCGGACGACAAGCCGGGCTACGCCAAGGCGTTCGACGCCGACCCGGCCGAGACGTTCGACGCAGCCGACACGGCCGACGCGGACCCGGCGAAGGCTGACCCGGCTCGCTGACGCCTGGCCGCAGCCCTTGTTGCCGGGCCGGGACGCTGGTTCCGTTGACGTCATCTCCGAGGGCCACTGGAAACTGATCAACCCCTGACCGAGGCGTCCCTTCAGCCCGGGCCGGATGTCCGACTCAGGCTGCTACCGGGGGCGGCGTCCGGCTCAGTCGGTAGCGCGCAGCAGCTCGTCCAGCTCCGTCACGTCGTACCACTCCAGCTCGTGGTCCTCGGCGCCGTCGACGGTGAACTGGGCATCCGGGTCACCAGCCGCCGCCTCGGCCACGACGTCAACCGCCGCGCCGACCTCCTCGGCCGCATCCGCGCCGTCCACGTGGATTGCCGCGACGGCGCCCACCGGCACGGCGTCGGTCAACGTCACGGCGCTGGAGCCCAACTCACCGTCGCCACGCCCGATCGCCGCCGACGGCAGGTCGACCGAGATGACCACGCGACGGCGGGGAGCGGTCGGGTCGGCCCGGAGCAGGTGCAGGGCGTCCTGGGCAGCCCGGGTGAAGGCGACGTACTCCAACTCCTCCTCGTCACCCTCGGCGTACCACTCGCGCAGGGCCGGAGTCACGGCGTGCGCCTGGTCGGCGGCCAGCCCTTCCGCACGCAGCCGGGCCAGCATCGGTACCGTCGCCGGCACGTACACCCGGACAAGCTCGTCGGTCACCTGTCGTCTCCCCGCGTCGTCCACCACCGGCGGACGCCGGCACGGGCGCCGATCATGCCGCACGCCGTGACCGTCATACACCCCGCCTCCGGCCGGAGGAAGTTCCCAGCCGGTGTGTCCCGCGTGGTTGGTCCGCCGCCGACCCGGTCCGGTGCTGGGCGGCGAGGGCTGTCGGTGGCAAACTGAGCCAAACGACATCAACCCCGGGAGTTCCTGTGGAGCCGAGGTTCCTGCTGCTCTCCGACGTGGCCGCCGAGCTCAACGTGTCGGACTCGCAGGTCTACCACATGGTGCGCAGCGGAGAACTGCCGGCGATAAAGATCGGCGGACGCGGCCAGTGGCGCGTCGAGCGCGCTCGGCTGGAGGAGTACATAGCGCGCAAATATGACGAGACAGCCAACTGGGTGCAGAGCAACCCGCTGGTCGACCGCGACCCCGAGTAGGAGAAGCCCGATGCGCTCTCCAGCCTGACTCCCGGAGCATGATCGACTCGGTTTCACGGAAGTCGGGGGCGTCAGGGCTGCTGGGACCACGCGATTTCAAGGAACCCGAGTGGATCATGCGCCTTGTCGGGCCGCGGAGGCCACGAAGCATTGACCGAGGCCGTTCTGTCGCTCAGAATCGAGCGTGTCGGAGGCAAACGAAGGCAAACGCAAGATCAAGGGGCCATGATGAGCGGAGCGCGACCCGGTCCTTCCCGACCACCCGTTCGGCTGCGTCCCGTTCCGCCCTTCGACCCGCCATACGTGGACGAGACCGACGGGTCGTACTGGCCGGTGGCGACCGACGGTCAACTCGCCCTCGACCTGTTCGCCTCCACCCGGCCCAGCCCGGTCCGGCCGCCGGAGCGGCGAGCAGCCCTGCGCCCGGTGCCCAGCCGGTCCATCGCCACCAACCCGGTCGCGTCGTTGCCGCCGTCGACAGCACCGGAAACCACCCGGGCCGCGCACCGCTTCGTCGGCTCCTGCCTGGAGGTGGTCAACGGCTACCGCTCGCCGGCCCAGGTGCGAGCGCTGCTCGACCCGACCCGGGCGGGCGACCTGCTGACCGAACTCGCCCGCGCATCCGGCCGGGCCGGGACATCCCGCCGCCGCACCGGCCGACCACTGGTCCGGTTGCTACGCCTGCGGGTCTGCGCGCCCCGGGAGGCCGCGGTGGAGGCGGCAGCCGTCCTCACCGGCGCGGCCGGCCGAAGTTGGGCGATGGCACTGCGCCTCGAACATCGCCGGGGCCGCTGGCTCTGCGTTGCCCTGCACGTGCTCTGACCCCACCTGCCCCGCTCGCCGGCGAGGCTCACAAGACACCGACGGGCCCCGGCCTGCTCGGCCGGGACCCGTCGGTCAGAAGCTGTCGGTGCAGCTGCTGTTGGTCAGTTGCCGCCGTTGGGTGCGCCGTGGCAGCGCTTGTACTTGCGGCCCGAGCCACACGGGCACGGCGCGTTGCGGGACGGGCCGTTGCTCGCCTCCGCCTGGTTCGGTGCCGGCCGACGGGCGGCGGCCGACGGAACTGCCGGGCCACGCAGCCCGGATGCCGGCCGCTGCGGCGCGGACGGCGCGCTCCGCCCCGGTGCCGCCGGAGCACCCGGAGCCGGTCGGCCCACACCGAGCGCCGGAGCCTGCTGCTCGGCCTGCTCCACGGCGACAGCGCCCGGGCTGGCCTCACCGTCGATGGTGGGGGCGGAGTATTGCAGCCCCTGCCGACGCGGCGCCTGGTTGAGGCCCTTGGCCCGGATCTCCACCGGCTTGTCGAGCAGGGTGACCTCGTCGGCCCCCTCTTCCGGCTCCGGTTCGGTCACCTGGACGTCGACGTTGTAGAGGAAACCGACGGTCTCCTCCTTGATGCCGTCCATCATGGTGGCGAACATGTCGAAGCCCTCGCGCTGGTATTCCACCACGGGGTCGCGCTGGGCGTACGCCCGGAGGTTGATGCCCTCCTGGAGGTAGTCCATCTCGTAGAGGTGCTCGCGCCACTTGCGGTCGATGACCTGGAGCAGCACCATCCGCTCGAGCTGGCGCACCCCCTCGGTGCCGAGCTGCTCCTCACGCCGGTCGTAGGCGGCGTTGGCGTCGTCCTTGAGGCGGGCGACCAGGAAGTCGCTGTCCATGCCAGCCCGGGAGCCACCGGCTTCCTCTTCCAACTCCTCGATCGTCACGCCGACCGGGTAGAGCTGCTTGAGGCTGGACCAGAGCTGCTCAAGGTCCCAGTCTTCGCCGTAGCCGTCCGAGGTGGCACCCCGCACGTACGCCTCGACGGTGTCGTCGATCATGTTGCGAACCTGGTCGGAGAGGTCTTCACCGTTGAGCACCCGGAGCCGCTCGGCGTAGACGACCTGGCGCTGCTTGTTGAGCACCTCGTCGTACTTGAGCACGTTCTTGCGGATCTCGGCGTTCTGGCCCTCGATCTGGGCCTGGGCGCTCTTGATCTGCCGGGTGACCATCTTCGACTCGATGGGCACGTCCTCCGGGATGTTGAAGCGCTCCATCACCGCCTCGACCGCTCCGGCCCGGAAGCGCCGCATCAGCTCGTCCTGCAGGGACAGGTAGAAACGGGACTCGCCCGGGTCGCCCTGCCGGCCGGCGCGACCACGCAGCTGGTTGTCGATCCGCCGGGACTCGTGCCGCTCGGTGCCCAGCACGTAGAGGCCGCCGGCTGCGGAGACCTCGTCCGCCTCGGCGTCGCAGGCCTGCTTCCAGGTGGGAAGGACCTCCTCCATCGCCTTGGCGTACTCTTCCTCGTTTTCCACCGGGTCGAGGCCGCGCTGGCGCAGCTCGTTCGCGGCGAGGAACTCGGCGTTGCCGCCGAGCAGGATGTCGGTGCCGCGGCCGGCCATGTTGGTCGCCACTGTGACGGCGCCCTTACGCCCTGCCTGGGCGACGATCTCGGCCTCCCGGGCGTGGAACTTTGCGTTCAGCACGTTGTGCGGGATGCCGCGGCGGCGCAGCAGTTGGGAGAGGATCTCGGAGTTTTCCACCGAGACGGTGCCCACCAGCACCGGCTGGCCCATCTGGTGCCGCTCGGCGATGTCCTCGATGACGGCGTTGAACTTGGCCTTCTCCGTCTTGTAGATGACGTCCGGCCGGTCCTCGCGAACCATCGGGCGGTGGGTCGGGATGGTCACGACGCCGACCTTGTAGACCTTGTTGAACTCGCTCGCCTCGGTCTGCGCCGTACCGGTCATCCCGGACAGCTTCTCGTAGAGGCGGAAGTAGTTCTGGAGGGTGATGGTGGCCAGGGTCTGGTTCTCCTGCTTGATCTCCACCCCCTCCTTGGCCTCGATCGCCTGGTGCATGCCCTCGTTGTAGCGACGGCCGTGCAGGATGCGACCGGTGAACTCGTCGACGATCAGGACCTCACCGTCGCTGACGATGTAGTCCTTGTCGCGCTTGTAGAGCTCCTTGGCCTTGATGGCGTTGTTGAGGTAGCCGACCAGCGGGGTGTTCACCGACTCGTACAGGTTGTCGATGCCGAGCCGGTCCTCGACCTTGGCGACACCCCGCTCGGTCACCGCGATGGTGCGCTTGGAGTGGTCGACCTCGTAGTCGCCCTCGCCGTCGGTGCCGGGCTGGAGCCTGGCCACCACGCCGGCGAACTCGCCGTACCAGCGGGCGGAATGCTCGGCCGGGCCGGAGATGATCAGCGGGGTGCGGGCCTCGTCGATCAGGATGGAGTCGACCTCGTCGACCACCGCGAAGTTGTGCCCGCGCTGCACCAGCTCGTCCTTCGACCAGGCCATGTTGTCGCGCAGGTAGTCGAAGCCGAACTCGTTGTTGGTGCCGTAGGTGATGTCGCACTCGTAGGCGGCCTTGTGCTCGCTGGCCGGCCGGTTGGGCAGGACCACGCCGACGGTCAGCCCGAGGAACTCGTGCACCCGACCCATCCACGCCGCGTCACGCTGGGCGAGGTAGTCGTTGACCGTGATCACGTGGACGCCCTTGCCGGAGAGCGCGTTGAGGTAGACGGCCATGACCGAGGTCAGCGTCTTACCCTCACCGGTCTTCATCTCGGCGATGTTGCCGAAGTGCAGCGCCGCGCCGCCCATCACCTGGACGTCGTACGGGCGCTGGCCGAGCACCCTGGCAGCCGCTTCGCGGGCCACCGCGAACGCCTCCGGCAGCAGGTCGTCGAGGGTCTCGCCCTCGTCGAGCCGCTCCCGGAACTGCTCGGTCATGCCGGCCAGCTCCTCGTCGGTGAGGTTGACGTAGTCGTCCTCGATCGAGGTGACGGCGGCGGCGATGGCCTTGAGCCGGCGCACCATGCGGCCCTCGCCCGCGTTAAGGACCTTTTCCAGAATCGACACGGATCAACGCTCCCCTAGACAGTCTCGAACCATCGTAGGCGCTCCATCGGCGCGATGGTCACTGGTGGCGGTGCTCGACCCCGCCGAACCCGACATAACTCGCGTCCTGCACACGCCCCAAACGTTATCCGGTTACGCCGTCGGCGAACGCTACGGCAGGATGCACGGGTGGAGCTCGTGGAGATCATCGAGGACGGCGTGCTGCTGCGGCCCTGGCGAGAGACGGATGCCGAGGCCGTGCACCGAGCCTGCCAGGACCCGGACATTCAGCGTTGGACCACCGTACCGCGCCCGTACCGGCCGGAACACGCCCACGGATTTGTCACCGAGATGAGCCGGAAGGCCTGGGCCGAGGGCACCGGGGCGCCGTTCGCGGTCTGCGACCCGAGCACCGGGGAACTGCTGGGTTCCAGCGGGCTGATCTCGATCGACAAGGACGGCACCGGCGAGGTCGGCTACTGGACGGCACCCTGGGCGCGTGGTCGGGGCGTGATGGTCCGTGCGACCCGGGCGGTGGCCCGCTGGTCCTTCGACACCCTCGGGCTTCGCCGGCTCATCTGGCAGGCCGAGGTGGGCAACCACGCCTCCCGGCTGGTGGCACTGCGGGCCGGTTTCCGGGTCGACGGCAGGTTGCGGCTGGCCAACCCGGCGCTGCCCGGCAGCGCGGACGGCTGGATCGGCTCGCTGCTGCCCGGCGAGGTGCCGGCCGCCGGGTCGACCGGTCCGGCCGGACCGGGCACCCTCGCCGCCCGACGGGCCGCCGTCTTCGGCCGCTCGCAGCCCGTCCTGTTCGCCGAGACCGGGGCCGGCGAGCTGCGTCTGCGGCCCATGGAGGAGAAGGACCTGGACGCCGTGGTGCAGACCTGCCGGGACCCGGAGAGCATCCGCTGGACGACGGTGCCGGACCCGTACGAGCGCGCCGACGCGCAGGGCTACCAGGCTTACGGCCGGGACGCCTGGGCTCGGGGGGACGCCACCTGCTTCGTGATCGCCGACTCCGACGACCGGTACGTGGGGACGCTCGACCTGCGGCTCTCCCCCGCCGACCCGCTGCTGGCCGACGTGGGCTTCATGACCGCTCCGGCGGCCCGTGGTCGGGGTTACCTGCCGGCCGCGCTGGTGGCACTGAGCGCGTGGGGGTTCAGCACGTTGGGCCTGGCGCGGATCGAGTGGAAGGCGAACGTGGGCAACACCGCCTCCCGCCGGGCGGCGGAGAAGGCGGGCTTCCTGGTCGAGGGGACCGCCCGGGGCGGTGTGCAGCACCGGGGCGAACGGGTGGACGTGTGGGTCGGGGCGCTTCTCGCGAAGGATCTGGGATGAGTCTGCGGCCGGTCGTCGAGGCGCACGGGGTGCGGCTGCGCCCGTTTCGCGCCGCGGACAGCGCCGACGTGGTCGACGGCTGCGCGGACCCGCTGACTCAACGGTTCGTGTCGAACCTGCCGACCCCGTACACCGAGACCGACGCCCGCTGGTGGATCGACGTCGGCGCCCCGACGGCCTGGACCGGCGGCGGCGCGGCGTACGCCGTCGCGGACCCCGCGACGGATCGGTTGCTCGGCGCGGTGGGGCTGAACAACCCGGTGCCCGCCCGGGGTCAGCTGGAGATCGGTTACTGGATGCGACCGGCGGCGCGCGGTCGCGGGCTGGCGACCGCGGCGACCCGCGCGCTGAGCGAGCACGCGTTCGCCGCCGGGGCGGCCAGACTGGAGCTGCTGACCGAACCGGAGAACGGTCCGAGCCAGCGGGTCGCGCTGGCCGCCGGCTTCCGCTACGAGGGTCTGCGTCGGTCCGCCGGTGCGTCCGGCGACGGGGGTCGGCACGATCTGCTGGCCTGGGTACGCGTCGCCGGTGATCCGTCCGGCCCGGCCACCCGGCTGCTGCCCGACCTGCCCGGCGGGGTGCTCACCGACCAGGTGGTGGGGCTGCGCCCACTCGGGCCGGACGACGCGGCGCTGATGTACCGACTGCACAGCCGACCCGAGGTGGTGGCGAACCAGGCGCCACCGGTGCCACCGACCCGCGAGGCGATCGAGCGGCGTTGTCGTCTCGCGCAGAGCGGCTGGCTGACCGGCGAGATCGCCCGGCTGCTGATTCTGGATGTGGCGAGCGGCGAGCCCGTGGGCAGTTGCGGCTTGTCGTACACGGACGTGGCCGCCGGCGAGGCGTCGGTCGGCTACGCGTTGCTGCCGGACTGGCGCGGCCGGGGGTACGCGACGAGGGCGGTCCGGCTGCTCGCGGACTGGGCGTTCGGTCCGGCCGGTATCGCCCGGCTGTCGGCGGGCACGGTGCCGGACAACACCGCGTCGCACCGGGTGCTGGAGCGGGTCGGGTTTCAGCGCGAGGGCCTTCAGCGTGGCCGGCTGCCCGGGCTGGCCGGCGCCCGTCTGGACGACCTGACCTTCGCGCTGCTCCCGGCCGACCTGCGTTGACGGATCATGGAGTTGTGGTGGGCGTTCCCCACCACAACTCCATGATCGACACGGATCGGTTACCGGTCAGGTGGCGAGGGAGATGATGCCGTAGTCATACGCGTGGCGCCGGTAGACGACGCTGGGGCGGCCGGACTCCTTGTCCTGGAAGAGGTAGAAGTCGTGGCCGACCAGCTCCATCTCGAACAACGCGTCGTCGATGGTCATCGGCTCGGCCGGGTGCACCTTCTCCCGGGCGATGTGCCACGGCTGGTCGTCCTGCTCCTCTTCGACCCGCTCCGCGACAGCGGTGCCGGCGCGGGCGCCGTCGCTCGGCGCGCTCAGCGCGCTGGGCACCAGGTCCGCGACCGGAAGGCCCGCTGTGGCCTCGGCGACGGAGATCGGCGCGTGCCGGCCACGGTGTACGCGGCGGCGGTCGGCCGCGCGGCGTAGCCGGGTGTCGAGCTTCGCGATGGCCGCGTCGAGCGCGCTGTAGAAGTCGTTCGTGCAGGCTTCGGCCCGAATCACCGGACCTCGGGATACGCAGGTGATCTCCACCCGCTGGCAGTGGTCGGCCTGGCGCGGATTGCGCTCGTGAAACAGCTCGACATCAACGCGAATAAGTTTGTGGTCGTAGCGTTCGATCTTCGCGAGTTTCTCGGCTACGTGTACCCGGTAATGGTCCGGCACTTCGACGTTTCGGCCCTTGACCACGATGTCCACGTGACCTCCCTTGTTCGGACGGTCTTCGATCCGGTTACCCGGCCGCGCGCCGTGGGGAGACCCGCTGGCGTCGACCGGTTGGTACGGCTACGCCTCCTCTCACCGCCAGGGGCGGTTGGAACGACCTCCTACCCCCGACAGCGAAACGCTAACTCCTGTTTGCCCGGCAGTCACCCCATGTTGCCGAGACGGCCCAGGATTTTTCGCAGCTCATACACCAACGGGTGAAACGGAAACACTATCGGTTACGACTGGTGTCTTTTCTCGGTCGCCGCGAGCACCGCCGCCACACTCGGTGCCCATCCTGTGGCGGTCAGCACCCGGCTCGCGGCGGCGAGGGTCACGCCGGTGGTGACGATGTCGTCGAGCAGCACCACCACCGGCGTCGCGCCCCCGGTACGACCCCGGACCGGCCCGATCGAGCGGGGCTGGAAGGCCGCCTCGGCCGCCGCCGCGCGCCCGGCGCTGTCAAGGGTGACCGAGTCGGGCCGGGGCGACGCCCGCAGCGGACGGTGCACCCGCACCGCCCAACCGCTCCGGTTCAGCCGGGCCGCGCAGTGCCGGGCAAGCCGGTCGAGGTGGTCCCCGTAGCGGGACCGGGCCGCCGCCGCGGTGTCCGGGACCGGAACCAACGCCAGCGGACGGGCCCCGCCAACGGCCGTCGCGACGACCTCGGCGAGCAGCGCGCCGAGCGGGCGGGCCAGCCCGTGTCGGCCGTGTTCCTTGTACGCCAGCAGAGCCTCACGCAGCGGACCCGCGTACGGGCCGAGTGCGACGCAGGACGGCAGGCCCGGCGGGGCGGGTGTGGGGCGGACCGCCCGGGGCCGCAGTTGGCCGAGCGCCGCGACACAGGCTGGGCAGACCCCGTGCCGCAGGCCGGGTCGGCGCTCCCGACAAGCGGCGCAGTCGGCGGGCAGCACCAGGTCGGCGAGGTCCGCCCAGAGCCCGCTCACGGGGTCAGTAGAGGAAGAACGGGGCGGACGGGCTGCTCGGGCGCACGCCGGTCGGCACCGGGGCGATGTCGCGTACCCGGTCGGGCTCGATCCGTTCGAACGGGCTGCTGCGGTAGGCCACCCCGTTCGCCTCGTACATGTACGCCCCGCTGGACGCCCGCACACTGCGGTTGGTCGGATACGCGGTCAGATGGTTGACCTTGGCACCGAGGTCGGTCTTCAACGGCGTCTCCAGGGCGCCGTCGACACTGATCTCGTAGATCGCCGGCTGGCCGAAGGACCCCGCCACCACCAGCTGGTCCTCCCCGCCCCAGTCAACCGCCGTGGGGTTGGTCAGCGAGGTGACCAACTCTCGGGGCGGACCGACGGAGGCCCCGCCGCCGTCGAGGTTGACCGCGGCGACGTAGAGACGGCCCCCGGCGATCAGTGCCACCCGCTGGCCGTCCAGCGCGGCGGCCACCGCGGTGACCGCGGCGGACGGCAGGTTGAGCGGCACCGGATACATCCGGGCCGCCTCGTCGAACCGGTAGAGCTGCCCGTCGGCCACCACCAGGCCGCGGCTGGGGCGGTTGTCGACGGTACGCAGCCAGACCGGTCGGCCGATCGAGGAGTACTCGGTGCCGCTGCGGCTGATCACGGAGACCGGGTCGACGCCGGTGCCCACGGCGAGTCGGTACCGGTTCTTGCCGCTGCCGGCGACCACCATCGCGGCGAGGATCCGGCGGTCCTTGGCCAGCCCGAGGCCGGCGGAGACGACGTTACGGTTGGCCTCGGGTGTCAACGGGACAGTGCCGCTGGGCTCGCCGTCGAAGTCGAGTGGGTGGATCGCCCCGTCGTACACACCGAACCGCTGCGGGCTGGCGGCATACGGATAGAGCACCTGGGAGTCTCGTCGCTCGCCCAGGTCCACCACGGGCTGCGCGTTGTTACGGATCTTCAACTCGAGCTGACCGGTGAGGTCGCCCAACGACCAGGCGATCTGCGTGATCAACTGATCGATCCCGCTCTGGTCGTCACCGGACATGTCCAGGTTGACCTCCCACCGACCGTTGCCGCCGGTGGCGTTGTTGATCAGCTCGGTGCGGTCCGGCAGCCCGACGACTCCCGGGCGCAACCAGTCGGAGGGACCGCCGACCAGCCACTTCACCACCTCGTTGACCTGCCGCTCGACCGGCACCGCCTGCGGCCGGTAGCGCTGATCGGGCACCAGGCGGCTGCGGTCCGAACTCCAGAAGTAGATCGTCTCGCTCTGGTAGTACTGCTGAAGGGCGGTGTCGCTGAGCAGCAGCACGTTGGGCGGGTTGATCACGTACAAGCCGGCCCGTTCGTCGTTGACGCCGCTGTTGAAGGACGCGCTGCGCAGGCCGAACTCGTACTCCGTCTCGGTCGACACCGGTGGGGCCAGGGTGCCGTTGGCCCGCAGCACGCCGATCTGCTGCACGGCGATCTTCACGGTCGTGGTCGAGTCTCTGTTGAGGGTGTAGACCGCCTCGCGCAGCCGGACCACGTTCAGCGCGACCTCGCTGCCCTTCTTGTCCTGCAGGCGGCTCTTGTCCTCCGGGGCGATGTACGCCTTGACCCGCTCGTACGCCCGATCCGGCTCGCCGGCGGCGGCGGACAGGAAGTTGCGGACGAAGGCCTCGTTGACGCTGCCGCTGGCCGTCCGCGTCGGTGGCTCACTGCCCCGACTGATCACGCCGGCCTCGGTCGCGGCGCCGCCCTTGCCGTCCACCCGCACGTCGGACGCCGCTGGGATGCCACAGCCGGCCCCCAGCAGCACCATCACGCCGAACGCCCCGAGCAGGGTTGGCCGTCTCACGAGCGCACCTCCGTCCGCTGGCCGTCCCCAACCGGAGCCGGGCCGATCGCCAACGCCCCGCCGGTGCCGGGCCCGATGGCCAGTGGCCCACCGTCGCGGGGTCCGCCGAACGGCAGGGCGGCGTCGGCCGGCACCAGCCGCAGCGGCGAGGTGGTCAGCCGATCGCCCGCACGGGCCGGCAGGGTGAGCCGGAACTGCGCGCCCTGCCCGGGGGCACCCCACGCCTCCAGCCAGCCGCCGTGCAGCCGAGCGTCCTCCAGGCTGATCGACAGGCCCAGCCCGGTGCCCCCGGTCTGCCGAGCCCGGGACGGGTCCGCCCGCCAGAACCGGTTGAACACCAGCTTCTCCTCGCCCACCTTCAGCCCCACACCGTGGTCGCGGACGGTGATCGCCACGGCGGTCTCGTCGATGCCGAGGGTGATCAGCACCGGGCGGGCCTCGCCGTGCTCGACGGCGTTGCCGACCAGGTTGCGCAACACCCGCTCGACCCGGCGCGGGTCGACCTCGGCGATCACCGGCGTGCCCGGCAGGTCGAGTTCGATGGGTACGCCCACCCGCTCGGCCAGGCCAGCCAGCCGGTCGACCACCCGGTGCACCACCGGCACCAGGTCGGTCGGTTCGGAATCCAGCATGGCGAAGCCCGCGTCGAACCGGCTGATCTCCAGCAGGTCGGTCAGCAGTTCCTCGAATCGGTCCAACTCGGCCTGGAGCAGCTCCGCGCTGCGGGCGACCGCCGGGTCGAACTCGTCGCGCTCGGCGAAGATCAGGTCAGCGGCCATCCGAACCGTGGTCAACGGCGTACGCAGCTCGTGGGAGACGTCGGAGGTGAAGCGGCGCTGCAACCGGGACATCTCCTCCAGCCGCAGGATCTGCCGTTGCAGGTTGGTGGCCATCTGGTTGAACGACGCGGCGAGCAGGGCCAGGTCGTCCTCGCCGTTGACCACCATCCGCTGGTCGAGCAGGCCCGCGGAGAGCCGCTGGGCAGTCCGCGCGGCGACCCGGACCGGGTTGACCACCAGCCGGGTCACCAACGCCGCGAGCAACCCGAGCAGGATCACCAGCGCGACTCCGGTGGCCACGACCGTGGCTCGGGCGTCGGCGGCGGTCACGTCCTGCCGGCCCAGCGGCACCAGGTAGTAGAGCTCGATCTGGCCGAAGCTGGTGGGCACCGGCGAGCCGTAGACCAGGTATTTGGTGGTCTCGCCGGTGAGTCGCCCGGTGCGGATCTGGCTGGCCACCTTGCCGTCGGCGATCGCGGCGCGCAGCTCGGGGCTGATCAGCGACTGGACGTTGGCAGACGGGGAGGTGCGGGTCTGGATGTCGTTGGGGTAGTCGTCGGCGGTGATCGCCACCACCACCCCGCTGGTCTGCTGGGGGTCGCCGCCGGCCAGGTAGTTGACAGTGCCGTCGATGGTCTCCTGGAGTTGCGCCTCCTGCGGCTGCCGGTAGAAGGAGACCTGCTTGGCCGCGTAGCTGGCACCGCTGGTCACCCGCTGTCGGACATCGCTGCGAGCGCTGTCGAGCAGGATGGTGGTGATCTTGTCAGCGATCAGGAACGCGAACCCGCCGACCAGCAGGCTGGACGCGACCAGCGTGATGGTCACGACCCGGACCTGGAGCGAGCGGCGCCAGGTCTGATGTGCCCGACCCACCGCACGAGCGACCCGACCGCTCACCGCACGCCAGAGCTCCCCGCCGGCGCTGGGCCGGCGGGCAGCCGTACTCGGGGAGGGTGGGGGCGGCGAGGTCGACACAGTGCGACCAGGCTATCCGGTCCCTGCCTTGTAGCCCACGCCCCGCACGGTGAGGATGATTTCCGGTCGCTCCGGGTCCGGCTCGATCTTGGCCCGCAACCGCTGGACGTGCACGTTGACCAGGCGGGTGTCGGCCGCGTGCCGGTAGCCCCAGACCTGCTCGAGCAGCACCTCGCGGGTGAAGACCTGACGGGGCTTGCGGGCGAGCGCGACCAGCAGGTCGAACTCCAGCGGAGTCAGCTTCACCTCCTCGTCGTTGCGGCTCACCGTGTGCGCCGGAACGTCGATGGTGATCTGGTTGTCCGGCGGCCCGATGGTGAGCATCTCCGGGGCCACGTCCTCGCCTCGGCGCAGTCGGGCCCGCATCCGGGCCACCAGCTCCTTGGGCTTGAACGGCTTGACCACGTAGTCGTCGGCGCCGGACTCCAGGCCGAGCACGACGTCCACGGTGTCGCTCTTGGCGGTCAGCATGACGATGGGCACGCCGGACTCCGCCCGGATGGACCGCGCGACGTCTATACCGCTCATACCGGGAAGCATCAGGTCAAGCAGCACGATATCGGGACGACTGTCGCGAAAGGCGGCCAACGCCCGCTCTCCGTCCGCCACGAACGAGGGCAGGAAACCCTCACTGCGCAGCACGATGCCGAGCATCTCGGCGAGCGCGGGGTCATCGTCGACCACCAGTACGCGGGCTCTCATGGGATTAATATTGCATCCTCATTCAGTTCGGTGGGACCAGCGTCCGCCGGTAACGTTCCGCGCCGCCATGAAACCGGTGATCGCGGTCCGTGGCGGCGGCGCCACGGCTACGGTGCCTGGCGCGCGAACGGGCCATCGCCAGGCTGCGACCATGATCCCCCTTTGGCGCCGCCTGGCGCTACCGCAGGCTGGGCCGATCCGGTTGTCGCCATCCGGACGACGGTCAGCCGAACAGCCCACGCCCCCAGTGATCCCCGCCGTCGCGTACCCCCGGAGGGCAGGCGAACACCCCGCTGGAGACGTGTCGCAGGTATTCGTTCATCACGTCGTGCCGAGCCAACTGGGTCTGGATCGGCACGAACTGACGGCGCGGGTCACGCTGGTAGGCGATGAAGAAGAGGCCCGCGTCGAGTCGGCCGAGGCCGTCCGAGCCGTCGACGAAGTTGTAACCCCGGCGCAGCAGCTGAGCGCCGCCGTTCCGACTTGGATGAGCCAACGTGACATGGGCGTGTTCGGCGATCACCGGCTTCCCGTCCGCGCCCCGGGCGGCGAAGTCGGGCTCGTCGAACTCGCCGCTGCGACCCAGCGGCGCGCCGCTGCCCTTGGTCCGGCCGACGATCTCCTCCTGCTCAGCGAGGGAGGTCCGGTCCCAGGTCTCCACGAGCATCCGGATCTTGCGGGTCACCAGGTACGAGCCTCCGGCCATCCAGTCCGGCCCGTCGCCCGGCTGCACCCACAACTGGTCGCGCAGCAGGTCCGTGTCCTCGGCCTTGAGGTTGGCCGTGCCGTCCTTGAACCCGAACAGGTTGCGTGCGGTGGCCTGCTCACGGGAGGTCGACGAGGTGCGGCCGAAGCCGAGCTGCGACCAACGGACGCTCACCACACCCATGCCGAGCCGGGCCAGGTTACGGATCGCGTGCACCGCCACCTGCGGGTCGTTGGCACAGGCCTGGACGCAGAGGTCGCCGCCGGAGAGCTGCGGCTGCAACGCGTCGCCGGGAAACTTCGGCAGCTCGGCGAGGGCTGCGGGCCGACGGTCGGCGAGGCCGAAGCGGTCCCGCCCGTCGGCGTCGCGGAACAGCGTCGGCCCGAAACCGATGGTGAGGGTGAGCTGTGAGGGAGGCAGGCCGAGTGCTTCACCGGTGTCGTCCGGTGGGGCCTCCGGCATACCGCCGACCGCACCCAGCACCCCGGCGTCGCGCCCCGCCGTCATCCGGGCGGCGGCGGCCGTCCACTCCTCAAGCAGTTCGACGAGTCGGGCCCGGTCCTTGGTGATCACATCGAAGGCCACGAAGTGCAGCCGGTCCTGCGCCGGAGTGACGATGCCGGCCTGGTGCTCGCCGTGGAACGGCACCGCCCCGGCCGGGTGGTCGCTCGCCGCGGCCGGGCCGTGGGAGCCGTTCAGCAGCGCCCCCGCACCGGCCGCCACTCCGGCGACCCCCGCCACCCCGGCGCCGGCCAGGGTGATCGCCCGGCGCCGGGTGAACCTGCTCCCGCTCATCGACTCGACTCTTTCTGCCAGGTGGTCACTTGGCGACGGCCGCGGCGACCTTGCTGATCGGCTCGGCGAGCGCGTTGATCCCGTCGGAGAGCTCCTTGAGCTCGGCCTTGCTCAGCGCGGTGTGCAGCTTCCACCCGTCGCCGACGCGGTGCTTGCCGAGCAACCCCTCGACGTTGGTGAACTCGGTGTCCAGCTGGGTGACCAGCTCCGGCGAGCGCTGCTGCAACGCGGGCCGCAGGGCGGACACGGCGGCCTTGGAACCTTCGAGGTTGGCGGCGAAGTCCCACAGGTCGGTGTGCGAGTAGCGGTCCTCCTCGCCGGTGATCTTGCCGCTGGCCACCTCGTCGAGCAGTTCCTTGGCACCGTTGGCGAGCTGGAGCGGGGAGAGCTTCTCGGCGTTCGCCTTGGCCACGATCTCCTTGACGTCGACCAACAGCCGGTCGGCGATGGGGCCGTCCTTGCTGATGTCACCGGACTGCCAGAGGTCCTTCTCGATCCGGTGGAAGCCGGTGAACTCCATCCCCTCCTCGATGACCTCCTCGCGGCCGTCGATCTTGGGGTCGAGGTCGCCGAAGATCTCGGCGACCGGCTCGATCCGCTCCCAGTAGGTGCGGGCGACCGGATAGAGCGCCTTGGACTTCGCCACATCGCCGGCCTTGACCGCGGCGACGAACTCCTCGGTCTTGTCCAACAGCGCGGTGGTCTGGCTCTTGACGTAGCGCTGGTAGTTGTCGGTGGCGTCACCCAGCGCGGCGTCGGCGGTGAGCGGCTGCGCCGACCCGCTGACCTTGAGCGCGCCCCGGATGCCCTTGCCACTCATCCCCGGCTTGCAGGCCGTCTGGTACGTGCCGGCCGGCAACTCCACGTGCAGCTCGCGGCTCAACCCAGGGGCGATGTTCTCCACCTCGCCCATCACCCGGTCGCCGTCGGCGTACACGTAGAACTCGGTCACCTTCGCGCCCGAATTGGTGATCTTGAAGGTGGCGGTGCCGGCGCCCAGGTCGGTCGAGCCGACCTCACAGGAGGTGTCGCTGGCCTTGACCACGATCGGTCCACCGGACGCGGCCGAGTCACCCTTGTCGGAGTCGGAGCAGGCGGCCACACCGGCCGTCGCCAGCACACCGGCGGCGGCCAGCGCAAAGAACTGGGTGGTACGCATCTTAAGCTGTCTCTCCTCGTGGGTCAGGCACGCTGCGGCGTGGACGCCGGCTCGGCCTCGGCGCCGGTGTCGGCCCCGCGCTCGGTGACGGTGGTGGTGGTAGCGGTGGGTGCCGGCTTACGCCGGGCCGGTCGCAGGAAGAGCAGGAGCACCGGTACGGCGTACGCGACCCAGGCGATCGTCTCCAGCACCGTGGGCGCGGGAGTCACGTTGAACATGCCGGCGAGCAGGGCCGCGTACCAGGTGCTCGGGTCGAGCGCGCCGGTGATGTCGAACGCCAGGTCGTTCAGTCCGGGCAGGACACCGGCCTCCTGGAAGTCGTGCACGCCGTACTTGAGGATGCCGGCGGCGACCAGGATCAGCAGCGCGCCGGTCCAGGTGAAGAACTTGCTGAGGTTGATCCGCAGGGCGCTGGCGTAGAGCAGCACGCCGAGGACCACTGCGGTGACGATGCCGCCGATCAACGCGAGCAGCGGGCCGCTGTCGCCGGCAGCTCCCTGGGCGGCCGAGTAGAAGATCAGCGCGGTCTCCAGGCCCTCGCGGATCACCGCGAGGAAGGCCATGCCGGCGACGGCGAGGGACCCGACGGCCAGCGCCTCGGTGAGCTTGCCCCGCAGTTCGCCGGCGATGGTCCGGGCGGCCCGGCGCATCCAGAAGATCATCCAGGTCACGAAGACCACGGCGGCGACCGAGGTGATCGCCTCGAACAGCTCACGATCCTCGGATCGGGCCAGCAGCGAGGTCGACGTGTACTCGATCAGCCAGCCGAAGAGCACCGAGAGCGCCACGGCCAGGCCGACGCCCGCCCAGACCTGCGGCAGCCGGTCCCTGCGCTGCGACTTCACCAGGAAGGCGACCAGGATGCTGACCACAAGGGTGGCTTCCAGCCCTTCCCGCAGACCGATCAGGTAGGTGGCGAACATCCGGGCTCCGAGTAGGTTAGGCACGCCTTGGCTGACTTAGGGCAGGCATACCTTCCTCCCTGCTCAGGGCCCTCGTCAAGTTGTTCACGACAAGCTCACCCTGTCTGCGGCGAACCCACTGTGCGAAGATCGGCGCCGTGAGGGGATTCCTGCCGTGGTTGACGGTGCTGGCCGTGGTGCTGCTGCTCAGCGCACTACGCCTGAAGGCGCTGGCCACCCTCGTCTCGCTCGGCTGGCTGGCCTGGTGCATCTGGACCTGGTTCCGCCCCACCCGCCGCACCTAACCCACCCCACCGCGCCCCGCCGCCCTCGCCGCGCGCCACCCCACCGCCCCGCCGCCCCCGCGATCTTGCACTTTCTGCGAGGGCATACCGCGCCAAAGCCGCAAATCTCCAACCGAAACTGCAAGATCGCGGAAGTGACGGGGGCGGGGACGACGAACGACGAACCGGGCCGGCTGCGAGCAGCCGACCCGGTTCAGAGACGTCGATCAGTAGCGGTAGTGATCCGGCTTGAACGGACCCTCAGTGGAGACGCCGAGGTAGGCGGCCTGCTCCTTGGTCAGCGTGCTCAGCTTGGCGCCGAGCGCGCCGAGGTGCAGCCGGGCCACCTTCTCGTCCAGGTGCTTGGGCAGCACGTAGACGCCGATCGGGTACTCCTCGGTCTTGGTGAAGAGCTCGATCTGGGCGATCGTCTGGTTGGCGAACGAGTTCGACATGACGAAGCTCGGGTGCCCGGTCGCGTTGCCCAGGTTCAGCAGGCGACCCTCGGAGAGCACGATGATGGCGTGCCCGTCGGCGAAGCGCCACAGGTCGACCTGCGGCTTGATGTTGATCCGCTCGACGTCGGACCGCTTGGCCAGCCCGGCCATGTCGATCTCGTTGTCGAAGTGGCCGATGTTGCCGACGATGGCCTGGTGCTTCATCCGGGCCATGTGCTCGTTGGTGATGACGTCGAAGCAGCCGGTGGCGGTGATGAAGATGTCGGCCTGCTCGACCACGTCGTCGAGGGTGGCGACCTGGTAGCCGTCCATCGCGGCCTGCAACGCGCAGATCGGGTCCACCTCGGTCACCACGACCCGGGCGCCCTGGCCGCGCAGCGACTCGGCGCAGCCCTTGCCCACGTCGCCGTAGCCCATGACGACCGCCATCTTGCCGCCGATCAGCACGTCGGTGGCGCGGTTGATGCCGTCGATGAGCGAGTGCCGACAGCCGTACTTGTTGTCGAACTTGCTCTTGGTGACCGAGTCGTTGACGTTGATGGCCGGGAAGAGCAGGGTGCCGGCCCGGTGCATCTCGTAGAGCCGGTGCACGCCGGTGGTGGTCTCCTCGGTCACGCCCTTGATGCCGGCGGAGATCCGGGTCCAGCGCTGGCCGTCCTCGCCGAGCGAGCGGTGCAGCAGCTCGAGGATGACCGCGTACTCCTCGGAGTCGGCGGACTCTACCGGCGGGACCGCCCCGGCCCGCTCGAACTCGGCACCCTTGTGTACGAGCAGGGTGGCGTCGCCGCCGTCGTCGAGGATCATGTTGGGGCCCTGCCCGTCCGGCCAGGCGAGCACCTGCTCGGTGCACCACCAGTACTCCGGCAGGGTCTCGCCCTTCCAGGCGTACACCGGAACCCCGGCCGGAGCCTCGGGGGTGCCGTCCGGGCCGACGACGATCGCCGCGGCGGCGTGGTCCTGGGTGGAGAAGATGTTGCAGGACGCCCAGCGCACCTGCGCGCCGAGCGCGACCAGCGTCTCGATCAGGACGGCGGTCTGGATGGTCATGTGCAGGGAGCCGGTGATCCGCGCGCCGGCGAGCGGCTGCGCCTCGGCGAACTCGCGGCGGATCGCCATCAGGCCGGGCATCTCGTGCTCGGCGAGCTGGATTTCCTTACGCCCGAACTCGGCGAGCGACAGATCCGCCACCTTGAAGTCGCCGTCGGCGAGCGTGCTCGGCCGGGCCTCGGACGGCGTGCCGCTAGCGGACGCCGGGAGGGTGCTGGTCATGAAAGCTCCTGTCGAACGATGTCTACGCCGACCCTCCACCTTACGCGCGTCGGCGACTGGCGTCAGGCACGGTCCGCGGACAGCGCACGGGGCGGTCGGTGGTGAACGGACCTTCCCGCCCACGTCCCGCCCGCCCCGCGCATCCCCCCGGTTTGGTTCCCCCGCACGTTCTCGGACCGTCGTCGCGATAACGCTGCGTACTCATAGAGTCACACTCAGGCAAGGTGACGTCAAGCTATTCCGGGAAAGTCGGACTTGTGTCTTTCGGCCGAGCTGGCGTCAGCGCAGCCCGGACGTCGCCACGTACGCCACACCGGCGCCGTCGATCCGCAGCGGCGCTTCCAACGCCGCACCGATCGCCGCCTCGCCGGAGACCAGCGTCAGCGCGCCGGCACCGTCGTCCACGGTGATCGAACCACCGGCGCAGAGCACCACCCTGGGTCCGGGCAGCGGCAGCGTCACCGAGGGCACCGCCGCGTCGACCCGCACCCGGTGCAGCGCGAAATCGTCCACCGGCACAGGCCACCAGTCCACGCCCGGACCGACCGGCTGCGCGACGCGCACCGGATCGTCGAGCACCTCGAAGCGCAGCACCCGCAGCAACTCGTCGACGTCCACCCGCTTCGGAGTCAGGCCGCCGCGTAGCACGTTGTCGCTGGCCGCCATGATCTCCACGCCGCAGCCGCTCAGGTAGGCGTGCAGGTTGCCGGCGGGCATCCAGATCGCCTCCCCCGCCTCCAGCCGCAGGTGGTGCAACAGCAGCGCGACCAGCGCACCCGGATCCCCCGGGTACGCCCTGGCCAACCGGCGGGTCAGCTCCGCGTCCGGGCCGTCGGCCGGCGCTGCCACCACAGCGGCCAGCAGGTCGTGACGCTTGGCGACCGGCCAGCCGAGCAGGGTCCGCACCGCCGTCCGCAACCCCGCCGGCCCGGCCCGCAACGCGGCCACCACCGGCGCCAACGCCGGTACGCCGAACGCGGCGAGCGCCTCGGCCGACTCCGCCGGATCCCGGAAACCGCAGAGCGCCTCGAACGGGGTGAGCGCGACCAGCAACTCCGGCTTGTGGTGCGGGTCGGAGTAGTTTCGCTGCCCCTCGGGGCGCCCCGCCTCCGCCGCGTAGCCGGCCTGCGCCTGTTCGGCGTCCGGGTGGGCCTGCAAGCTCAGCGGAGCGTCGGCGGCAAGCACCTTGAGCAGGAACGGCAGCCGGCTGCCGAACCGCTCGGACACCCGCTGCCCGAGCCACTGCCCTGGTTCGTCGCGCACCAGGTCACACAGGCTCACCCGCAGACCGGCACGGTCCACGTGGGCCGGAGCGCCCGGGTGGGCCCCCAACCACAGCTCCGCCTCCGGGCCCGCGCTCGGCACCGATCGCCCCTGGAGGAGGGCGATGGCCGAACGCGAGCCCCAGGCGTAGTCCCGGATCGGCCCGTACAGTGGCTCCACCCGTCAGCCCCCGGGCCGCCCGGCCGGCTCGCCCGACGTGTCCTGCGGCGCGGCGGTGTCCGCCGCGGCACCGGTGCCGGCCGCGGCGGCAGCGGCGCTGTAGACGTCCGGCTCCAGATAGATCACCCGGGCGATCGGCACCGCGGCGCGGATCCGCGCCTCGACGGCGTTGATGCCACGGGCCAGGTCGTGGGCGCTCTCCCACTCCGGAACGGCGATCTTGGCGGCCACCATCAGCTCTTCCGGGCCCAGGTAGAGCGTCTTCATGTGGATGATCCGCTCCACCTCGGGGCCGTCGGTGACGGCCCGCTCGATGGCCGCCAACTCGGACGCCTCGGCGCCCTCACCGAGCAGCAGGCTCTTCGTCTCGATGGCCAGCACGACGGCGATGACGACCAGCAGGATGCCGATCATCGCGGTGCCGGCGGCGTCCCACTCGCCGTTGCCGGTGATCAGCGTCATGGTGACGCCGAACAGGGCGAACACCAGACCAACCAGCGCGCCGAAGTCCTCCAGGAGCACCACCGGCAGCTCCGGGGCTTTGGCCCGGCGGATGAAACGCACCCAGGACTGGTTGCCCCGGATGTGGTTGGACTCCTTGATGGCGGTCCGGAAGGAGAACGACTCCATGATGATCGCCGACACCAGCACGACCACCGGCAACCAGTGCCAGGACTCGATGCCGCCCTTGTGATGCCACTTGTGGTACGCCTCGTAGAGCGCGAACAGCCCACCGATGCTGAACAGCACGATGGACACGATGAACGCGTAGATGTAGCGCTCCCGGCCGTACCCGAACGGGTGTTCCGGGGTGGCCGCGCGCTTCGCCCGCTTGCCACCGAGCAGCAGGAGGCCCTGGTTACCGGAGTCGGCGACCGAGTGAACCGCCTCGGCCAGCATCGACGACGAGCCGGAGAGAAGGAACGCGATGAACTTGGTGACGGCGATGCCGATGTTGGCCAGCAGGGCGGCGACAATCGCCTTCGTCCCACCGTTGGCGCTCATGCCACCGCTCCGCTTCGCCGCACGAAGCCGACCGGTCCGCGCATGGCGCGCCGCCCCCTACGTTCGTTCACTGGTTCGACAGCTCCTTCATCTCGGTGATGGCCGGGACGGCCATCGGGTCCAACCCGTGTGCCAGAGCAAGGTAGATCGAGGCGAAATCCGGAACGGCGATCAGCGACGCCAGCCGCTCCAGGGCGGAGCCGCCCTCGGCGGTCACCACGTCGCACCGCACGCCACGGCGCTCCGCGAGGGTCTGCACCGCGTCCGCACGGCGCTCCTCGACGGCGAGCGGCTCATCGGTGTCGTCCTCGGCGTTGAGTCCGCCGTCGCGCAGCAGCACCAGCCGCAGCCGGGTGCCCTCGCCATCGTCCTCGGCCGGGTCGGCGAAGATGTCCCGCTCCCCCTCGGCCAGGCCGCCGAAGACGCCGTCGAGCAGCCCGACCCGACCCCGCCCGGCCTCACCCAGCGCTCCGGTGACAACCGGGTAGCGGGCGTTGGCCGACAGGGTGTCACCGAACCGGCGTGCCGCCACGGTGGCCAGCGGGGACGAACCCCAGACGATGGGGATCGAGCCGGCCAGGCCCAGCGCCAGTGACTTCGCCGGGTTGACGAAGGACTCGGCGGCGGACCGGCAGCGGTCGGCGTCCGCGTCGAGCCGGGCCGCGGTCTCCGCCAGGTCCGCCTCGTTGACCTTCACCAGCCCGAGGGAACGGGCGGCGAGCAGGACCGGCACCGTGAGCGCCCAGAGGCTGGCCCGGGCCGGCGCACGCCGGGGCACCGGGATGAACGGCGCCCGGGCCTGCTCGGCGATCGACTGCAACTGCGAGTCCGGGGCACCCACCGCGACGAGTCGGGCACCACGGCGGTGGGCCGCCTCGGCGGCGCCGAGCGCCTCCGGGCTCCGTCCGGACGCGCTCACCGCGATCACCACGTCGGCTGCGCCCACCCAACCGGGTACGCCAGCGGAGCGGTGCCCGATGATCGGTACCGGGCAGCGTGGCCCGGCGACAGTGGCCAGCACGTCCCCGGTACGCCCGGCGGTGCCGATGCCGGCGATCACGACGGCTCGGGGCCGCCCGTCGTCGGCGAGCACCGCGAGGTTCGCCTCGGCTGCCAGCGCCGCGCTCTCGCGAACCTGCGCACCGGCTGACGCCGTGTGCCGGAGCATGCCGCCCGGGTCGGCCTCGGCCAACGCCTGCGGGTTGTCGAGCAGGGCCTCGTCGGCGTCACGGCGCCCGCTGACCCCGGCCGTACCGTCGATCATGAGGACTGCCCGGGGCCGCCGCGCGCCTCGTCGAGCAGCAGCACCGGCACGTCGTCGCGGACCTCGAAGATCCGGCCGCACTCCGTGCAGGTCAACGTCTGCGCCTCGGCGTCATAGGTGAGCGGGGCGTGGTGCGTGTCCGGACAGGCAAGGATCTCGAGCAACTGCGGATCCAGGGCCATGGCGCGGCTCCTTCCACGTGTACGGCTTGACCGACGGCGGTGCCGACCGGCGCAGGCGATCTTATCGGCGAACGCGGTCGAGCACGTCGTCCCGGAGCGAGACCATCCGATCCCGGGTGGGCGCCTCGACGTTGAGTCGCAGCAGCGGCTCGGTGTTGGAGGCGCGCAGGTTGAACCAGGCGCCGTCAAGGAAACGCAGGGTGAGTCCGTCCATCTCGTCGGCCACCGCGTCGGGGTACGCGGCGCGCACCTCGGCCACCGCCGCCGCCTGGTCGGCCACCGTCGAGTTGATCTCGCCGGAGGCGACGTAGCGCTCGTACTCACCGGCGAACACGGACAGCGGCAGTGACTGCTCGCCCAGCGCGGCCAACGTGTGCATCGCCGCGAGCATCCCGGTGTCGGCGAACCAGAAGTCCCGGAAGTAGTAGTGCGCGGAGTGCTCGCCGCCGAAGACGGCGTTGGTGCGGGCCATCTCCGCCTTGATGAAGGAGTGCCCCACCCGGGCGACGACCGGCTGCCCACCGTGCTCCCGGATGATCTCCGGGACGGCGCTGGAGGTGATCAGGCCGTGGATCACCGTGGAACCCGGGTGCTTGGCCAACTCACGGGCGGCGACGAGCGCGGTGATCGCCGACGGTGAGACCGGTTCGCCGCGCTCGTCCACCACGAAGCACCTGTCGGCGTCACCGTCGAAGGCCAACCCGATGTCGGCCCCGTGCTCGACCACAGCGCGCTGGAGGTCGACCAGGTTCGCCGGGTCGAGTGGGTTGGCCTCGTGGTTGGGGAAGCTGCCGTCCAACTCGAAGTAGAGCGGCACGATCTCCAGCGGCAGCGGCGACAGGGCCGCGTCGCCCAGCACTGTCGGAACGGTGAACCCACCCATGCCGTTGCCGGCGTCGACGACCACCTTCAACGGCCGGATGCCCGAGAGGTCGACCAGCTTGCGCAGGTAGCCGGCGTAGTCGGGGAGCAGGTCGCGCCGCTCGGCGGGCCGGGTCGGCGCTCCGGCGGGACGAGCGTCGCCCGAGTCCAGGAGGGCCTGGGCCCGCTCCCGGATCTCGGCCAGGCCGCTCTCCTGGCCGATCGGGCGCGCGCCGGAGCGGCACATCTTGATGCCGTTGTACTGCGCGGGGTTGTGGCTGGCGGTGAACATCGCGCCGGGCAGGTCGAGCGAGCCGGACGCGTAGTAGAGCAGGTCGGTGGAGGCGAGGCCGATCTCGATCACCGAGCGGCCCTCGGCGCGTACACCGGCGGCGAACGCGGCGGCCAGGCCGGGCGAGGTGGCCCGCATGTCGTACCCGACGACGACGGCGTCACCCGGCTCGTCGGTGGAGTTGAGCAGTTGGGTGAAGGCGGCGCCCAGTGCCTCGGCGGCCCGTTCGTCCCACTGGTCCGGCACCGTCCCACGGACGTCGTACGCCTTCACAATCTGGGACAGATCAGACACGTGTTCCACTCCTTGGCCGCAGGTTAGACACCGATCCTGAGCCTAACGGAGGGCCGGGCCGTACTCCGCTCAGCCGGGGAGGCGGGGAATGAACACGGTGTGGCCGTCACCGTCGGTGGGCGGGTCACCGGGCTTCGGTTGAACCTCGGGCCGACCCGGCATCGGCTGGGTGGCCTCCGGGGCGGGGGTGTCCGGCCGGGCACCGTAAACCCCGCCGACGGCGGGACGCGGTGACGGCACCGCACCACCCCAGGCGGCGGCCGGCGGCTGCTGGCCGTACACCTGACCGGGGCGACCGGGCGCGGGCGGCAAGCCACCCCCGGCGCGGTAGGTGGTGCCGCCGGGGTTGCCCGGCAGAGGGCCGGGCTCATCGTCGGACGGCTTCCGGTCCTGCCGCGAGCGACGGAACAGCAGCACGATGAGCAGCAGACCGACCGCCACCAGCACGATGCCGAAGTACATCACCGGTGACGCTCCGGACGACTCGGCGGCGGTCGCCGTGGTGCTCGGCGCCGCAGAGACGCCGCCCTGCGCCAGCGGGTTCGCCGCCTCGTCGACGGTCGCGACCTCGGTCGGGCTCGGAGTCGGCGACGGCGTCTTCGACCGCGACGGAGTCGGCGACGGAGTGACCCGCGCTCCGGTCAGCCGCGCCGCGTCGGTGGCGTGCCCCAGCGTCTGGCCGGCGGCGCTGATACCGGCGCCGGTGACCACGAGACGGCCGCCCGGCGCACCCGCCGCGAACGCCACCCGGTAGCGCACCGTGATGCCCTTGCCCTTGCACAGCGTCGGCTTCGAGGGTGACGTCTGCGCTGTCGACACGGTGCCGGCGCCGCCGCTGACGGCCACCGGGAACCAGCGTCCGCCCGCATTGACCTCGACCGCCACCTGGTTCGGCTGGAGACCCTCCAGGCGGAAACCCAGCGCGGTACGCAGCACGACGCACCCGTCGGTGCGCTTGCGCACCGCGACGTTCACCCCCTGCGCGGAACCACCGGCGGCGAAGCTGCTGGCCGCGCCCACCCGGACCGAGTCCTGATCGGCCAGCGCCGGTGACGCACCGAGCATCACCAGGCCGCCCGCAAGACCGCAGACCGCCGCGAGCCGTGCCACGCGTCGACGCACTGTCATGATTACCTCGCCGTTCTCCCCGGATGGGGTCCGCGGTCAGGCTACTACCGGCCCACCTGTCCCACCGGACAGTGAGCGCCCCGCATGTGTGCGGCGTTACGGTTTACGGCCCCTCCCGCCGACCTACTGGCAGCCGGGCTGACCAGCCAATCAGCGGGCCTGCTCCGCCTCGGCGAGGGCGTCGCGGCACAGCCGGTCGGCGGTACGGGTGGTCTCCGGCAGCCGGTAACGCGGAGTCAACGCGAGCACCTGCGCCGTCGCGTTCTCCAGGCTCATCCGATGGCCGACACTCACGAAGACCGGCTTCACCCCGTCGCGGGTCCGCAGCACCCGACCGACCACCTCGCCACCGTCGCGCAACGACGACCAGGAACCCCGCTCGGCGGACGGCGGATCCCACACCCCCACCAGTGGCGTCTTCGCCACCCCGATCGCTGGCAACCCGGTGACCACCCCCAGATGGCAGGCGAGCCCGAAGCGGCGCGGATGGGCCAGCCCGTGCCCGTCGCAGACCAGCAGGTCAGGGATGGTGGTCAGCCGGTCGAGCGCAGCGAGCAACGCGGGCAACTCACGGAATGCGAACAACCCCGGCACATAGTCGAACGCGGGTCGCCCCACACCGACAGCGGAGTCCACCACCGCCAGGGTCCGGGCGTCCACCACCGTCACCGCCGCCGCCAGCAAATCACCATTCTCGGCGTACGCGACGTCCAGGCCGGCCACCGTCGCGGGCGCGCTCGGCCCCGGCCCGACCAGGTCCACCAACGGCCGCAACTCCTCCTGTACGGCCACCGCCTCTGCAACACTGCCCGGCGTGCGCGATGATCCACTCGGCTTCACGGAAGTCGGGCTATCCCACGGCACTGGATGCCCCGACTTCAATGAACCGGAGTCGATCACTCTCGGCCCGACGCGCCGACGCCACCCCCGACGGCCCTACCGTCCGGGCCGCCCCGGGCGGGGGCACCGTCGGCCCGACCCCTGATCACACCCAGGCCGAGCGCGAAGGCAGTGCCGAGGGCGACACCGAAGGCGACGCCACCCTTCGCACCGAAGACAGGAATGCCGATCGCCAGACCGATCAGGATGCCGACCGGCCAGGCCCAGACGGTGGACCTGACGCTCTGCGTACCGAATCTCGCCATGCGTCGATCTTATTCGGCCCCGCCAGGGCCCCGCCGATCGCCTTTCGCGCTCAGGCCAGCCTCGGTAACCAACTCGCGGGCCGGGCGAAGACCGGGTCAGCGGCGGCCTGGTCCTGCCGAATCTGGCGTACACCCGACTTGACACTTCGACTTTGCCGCCTATCGGCGACTGGCGATCGAGACGACCTCTACGCCCGCCGCTTCAACCTCCGCCCGGACCGCAGCCAGCAGATCCTGCACGTCCGAGTCGCCCGGCTCCGCCAGCAGGTCGATGTCGAGGCGCCACCCTTGGCTGTCCACGTCGCGCCAGAGCCCAACGCTCGCTGATACCCCCGCGATTGTCCGTTTGACTTCGCCGAACAACTCGTCCCAGTCGTCGCCGAGACGCCCGACTTCATTCAGGCCGAGCGTTGCCCGCAGACGACCCAATGTGGCTCGATCCATCTGCCCGTTTAGATCAATTACCCAACTAGCTGACATTCGGTCCCCCAACAATCCAGTCCGAATCTTGGAAGTGGGACGACACTCCGGTTCCGGCTCGATCCGGCGGACCGGCACCAGGGAAAATCGCCGGCACCACGTCGCGGCCCAGGTCACGAGCGTGCCGTTCAGCCCAGTCAAACAGGTTGGGGAAGCACTCTCGCGCCACCTTCTTCGTCACAAAACCGTACCTCGCGTTGACGACACGAAGGCCAGGATATTTCTCGGCTGCGTGTTGCCGTGCCCGCTCCACCATTTCATCCGAGGAAATTTGGAAGTCGTAATCACTCGGCTCTTCCAGGCCCAGCCGGTACATGGAGTCGAACGGCCTACGCAGCGGAAGTGGCGCCCCCTGCGACCAGCCCCGCAAACGCGCCAACGCCTCCGGTTCGTCCACCAACTCGGACTCCGTCGGCATTTGCTTGTGGGGGCCCGAGAAAAATCGAGCCGATGAGCCCTGAAGCCGAATGTCGACAGTTGACAGCTCTAGGCCATCCTCCCGCAATGCATCGAAGAGATCGGCTGTCATGCGTGCGAACTGCTCCCGGGTAGCTCCAAGAGGCGCCGACCTGGCGGCCCAGTCCAGGACGGCATCGGGTGTGATGCCGAGGAACTCGCAATCCTTCGGGTTCAACTGGCGGCCTGATTCATCCGCGGGCAGCAGTGGACCGGCAGCCTGCCAGCCGCGCTCTTCTGCTGCGGCCTCCTGCACGGTCTCGAATCGGTTCTGCCCGCTATCGGCATCGGGAGCCGAGCCCGGGCCGTCGAGGAGCAGGTACATCCGGTTGATGTACGGGTCGCCGTGGCCGCCGTCGTCGTGCGTCGGCGGGTGGTCCGGCAGGTCGGGCCGTTCGCTGAACCGGCCCCGGGGGAGCCCGCCGAGCGGCATCGGTCGGCCGTCTCCGCTCAGCACCAGCGCGTCGATGCCGACAACGTCAGGGTAGAGAGGCCGGTCCCGGACCACGCCGTTCTGCGGGTCCACGTAGAGAACCGTGCCGTTCTGGTTGAGCGCCACCCAGGCGTGCGAACCGCCGTGCGCCCACTCGGTGACCAGGAACGAGTAACTGCCGTGGCCGCCCAGCAGCAGTTGGTCGTGCAGGTTGCGGTAGCCCCGGTCGGCGGCCTGCCGCGCCTGCCCCGGGTCGGTAGGGTGACCGGACGTCGGGGCGAGGAGTTGTTGGAAGCGCCCGCCGGTCACGTCTTCCACCCGGCCGGGGCCGCCTGCCTCGCCACGGATGGGGCGCCGGATGTCACCGTCGAGGTAGCCGTCGAAGGTTCGTGGCGCCGACACGCGGGGGCGCCCGTGCACCCACGTTTCGAACAGCGACAGTGTGCAGTCCAGGCAGTTGATGCCCCGGGTGGAGTCGGCCGCGGGACCGCCGTCGTTGAGCAGCCCGAACCAGCCGCCCTGGCGGGGGTCGGCGGTGCGGACGACGGTGCCGTCTGGATCGCGGGGCATTTGTCGTTCGACGTCGACCTGGTGCAGGGCGAGCGGTGGCCGGAGTCCTCCGGGCTGCCCGTACGGCCGGGAGTCGTCGATCGGTGGCGGATCGTCGTCGCCGGTGAGCCTGGACGGGCCGGCAGTCTCCACCGCGCCGAGCGCGAGTGCGCCCACGTCCCGGTTGGCGTGTTCGAAGGTGGCGCTGATGTCCACGACCGGCGGGGCCGTGGTGCCGGCCAGCACCGCGTCTGCCAGGTCACGCCATTCGGAGTACGCGCGAGCTTCCTCGTTCGCGGCGCGCTGCCACCCGTCTGCCCACTGCCGGTTGCCGGCCTGGTGCAGTTGTCGGGCGTAGGTGGCGTATTCGACGGCTCGACGATCGAGTTCCACGGCTCGGGTGCGCAGTCGGGCGGCTTCGGCCTGCCGGCGGTTGTTCTCGAACGCGATCCGCAGCGATTCGTAGTGGTCCTGGTAGCGCCGCCGCTCGGCGGCTTCCGCCGCTGCGGCCCACTGCGCCGCGTACGCGTCGTTGGTTTCGGGCTCGCGCACGGACGGGGCACCGAACGCCGCCACGTCGACGGGGATCGACGCCCTTCCCCGGGCGGGATGTTCGGGCGCTCGCACCGGTGTGGGCGTCTCCCGGGGCGGGACTCGCGACGGCACTGTGAACCGACCCACGACCGGTGGGGTGGAGGCGACCGGCAGCGGCCCGTTGGTGGTGGTCGGGACGCCGAAGGTGATCGGTGCCGCCGGGCCGGTGTTGATCGTCGGTGCGGAGGGGCCGGTTGCCGGAGACCAGGCGGTCGGTCCGTTGGTGGTGGGGTGCGGCGAGCTGCCGGGGTGGGCCGGCGGCGCACCGGTGGCCGGCCCGCCACTCGATGCACCGGTGGCCGGCCCGCCGGTCGATTCGAGGGGACCGGTCACGGGCGCGGACGCCGACGAAAGCCTCGGATCAGCACCCACCGCAGGCCGACTCGGATCAGCCACGGCCGAGGTGGCCGGATCGGTAGCCGAAGCCGACGCGACCGGATCGGCAGCCGACGACGACACGACCGGGTTGGTGGTCACCGCCGAGTGCACGGGGTCGGCCGTGACCGGGTGCGGAACGCCAGCTCTGTCGCCGAACGACCCACCCGTCGACTGTGTCGCCTCGGAGGCGCCCACCGAACGGGCCACCACGTCCACGTCGGACACCGCAGCGACCGGTATCGGTGACGAGGTGTGCACGTCGGGCGCGACCGGAGATGTAGGCCCGACTCCTCGTGACTGCTCGACAACCGGGGACGTCGCCGCAGCCAACTGGTTCGGCGGCGTGGTGGCGACGCCTTCCGTCGCCTGCACCGGATTGCCGGCTGCCGTGACCGGATCACCCGAAGCCTCACCATCGGCAGCCCCCGCAGAACCGCCCTCCGCCGAGGGAGCAGCCGACGAGACCCCGAGCGAGGGAGGTGCTTCCGTGGAGGCCGCCTCCGCCACGACAGGCAGCACTGGCGGAAGGGAGGGGCCCGTGAACGATGCTCCGGCGAGGGCGTTGGCCTGCGCGTCGAGCCGGGCGCGTAGCGCGTGGTCGGTCTGCCCGGTCGCCGAACCGGTGGCCCCGGACGCGGCGGCGCGCGCCACGTCCTCCATCGAGGTCAGGCCCTGACCGGTGGCCAGGCTCGCCGCGCTGTCGGCGAGCACCTCGCCGGTCATCTCCCGACCCAGGTGCTCGCCGACCTTCGCCGCTCGCCCGGTCGCGTGCCGGCCCAGGCCGGCCAGCGGTGCCGCCGCCCCGCCGGCCAGCCCGCCCACCGCCGAGGCGCCGAGATCGGTCAGGTCCAGGCCGTGTGCCCGCCCGGTGGAGTTCTGGTACGCCTGGGTGGCCAGGGTGACCCCGGCCTCCTCGGTGGCCTCCTCCAGCCCTTCACGGGCGACCCGCTTGGCGAGCCCGCGTGCGCCACCTCGGGCGACCTCCTTGGCGGCCCGCTCGCCGGCCTCCTTGAGCCCGTGCCTGAGTGACTTGCTGGCCAGTTGGCCCATCAGCCGCTTGAAGATCTGTTGAACCAGCAGTCGCGTCGCGGTGATCGCCGCGCCGGCGGCCGGGGTTGCCGCACCGGCGGTCAACACCGCCGCGACCGCCACCGTGAGAAGCTCGATGACCAGGATGCCCAGCTCGATCCAGACTTCCAGCTTGGCGCCCTCGATGTCGCAACCGCACTCCTCGACCAGTCGGCCCAGGTCGGCCGTGACCGCGAGCAGCACGGGCAGCGGGGCGTCGGCGCCCTCGGCGATCCCCCGCCAGGCCGCCTCGAACGCCGCGTCGACAGCCCCGACGCCGCCGTACCCGTTGTGCACCTCGACGGCGGCCGCGGCGGCGTCGGCGTGCGGGCCGGCGAGCACGGAGGCGACCGCGTACCACTGGTCGGCGACGTCCCAGACGGCCCGCTCGTTGCCCTCCGGCCACTGCACGCCGACCACCCAGTCGAGGGCCTCGTAGATCCAGCCGGGTACGTCCCACGGCGCGTAGTCGAGGGGGTGCGGGATGGGGCTCGGCAGCACGCTCATCGGGATCGTCGGCTGTCAGCGCCGGTCGGCGGCCCGGCCGACCCGGGCGGCGTTGGCCCCGTCGGTCTGCACGCTCGCGTCGACCGCCTCGACCACGTCGCTGCCCAGCTCGGTGAGCCGGTGCCCGACGCCGGCCCAGGCTCGCAGCACTGTCTGCTCGAACCCGCTGTAGTTGCGCTCGAAGGCGGCGCCGATGTCGTCGCGACCCCAGGGCCGGGCACCGCTGGCGGCCTCGATCGCGCCACCCTCCGCGGCACGACGGGCCGTCACCGCCTCGCCGGCGAGTGCCAGGTCGGCACCGCCCCGGCGGGCCCGGGACGGATCAAGCCAGAGCTGCCCGTCGGTCATGGCTTCGCCTCACCTTTGCCGAGTACGGCGTCGGCCCGACCGAGCAGAGTGGCGTAATCGCCGGTCTTGAGGAAGTCCGTCGCTCCGGAGCCGGCCGGCATGCTCTCCGCGACGAGGTCGCGGGTGGCGTCTGCGGCGGCGGTCGCGGCGGTCCGGATCGTTTCGGTGACCTTTCGGCCGAGCGCGTCAGCGTCGCGGTCCCGGTAGATGGCCGGCGTCAGCGCGACCTCGATCAACTGGCCCTGCGCGCCCACTGTCGCCGTCACCTGCCCGTCGGCCGACCGGCGGGTCACGCGCAGCGCGGCGAGTCGCGTCTGGAGGGTGTCCAAACCGGATCTGAGCTGCTGGTATTGCCCATAAACGTCGTCGAATCGGGCCCGTAGCTCGCGATTGACGCCCCGGTCTGCCTGTTCGTCCACCGCCGCCCTCCCGTCACCGTCGGTAGAGCGAAACAATACCGGCCGCCATCGATCCGTGTAGTCCGGTAGTTTCGATGCGTGATCGACCGTCAACAGGCCGAGCAGCTCGCGGCCACCTGGGCCCGCCGTGACTCGCAGCGCCTCGGCCACGAGTGCACAGCGATGGTCGACGAGTTCGACCTGGGGTGGGTCATCACGTCCGTCGTACCCACCGAGGTGCGCACGGTGCCGGGTGACCTGCCGACGACAGTCATCGACAAGCAGACCGGCACGGTCACCACCTGGCCCCGGGTGCCGAGCACCGTGGTGGCGGAGCTGTACCGGCGTAGCCAACCCACCGGGCCGACAGCTCCCCGCACTCTCGACCCGTCGAGCCTGCTGGTCCGGGAAATCCATCGGGGTGCCACCCCGAACACCGCCGCGCACCTGACCATCGACGGACGGATCTGGACGGCCCAGGGCACGAAGGCCGACGTGCCACTCAACCATCACCCGCTGGTCCGCGACTATCTCGACCAGCTGCCCCCCGGCGAGCTGGTTCGCGGAGGGGCGGCTCACGCCGAGCTGATAGTGGTCTCCGACGTCCTGCACGAGTACGACCACCGGCGCGCCGCCGAGGGCATCGCGCCGATGGGGCGGGCCGAGGCGGCGGCGCTGCTGGAGGGCGCCCGCTTCGAGATCTTCCGGATCCGCGAGCCGGGCGATCCCGCTGGTGGGCCCGCTGAGCGGCCCTGCGACTCGTGCATCGCCTTCCTGGTGCGGGCGAACGTCCTGCCGGAGTCCGCCCGCGCCTACACCGAGACCTGGACCGCGCCGAAGGTGCCGGACCCCGATCCTGGGCGGTTCCCGGCGGAGGTCGCGAACGCGCTGGTAGCGGCCGGTTGGCGGCCACACATCGGGGATCAGATCATGGCCGCCGCCGCCGTACGGGACGTCACCTCGGTGCCGGGGCGCAACAATCGGCACGAGGTCTTTCCGGCCGCCGTGGAGGCGCTCACCGCGTTCCCCAGCTTGGTGGGCGCGCGGCGGGGCCGGGGCGAGCAGGTGTGGATCTCCCGTTTCGACATCCGCCCGCACACCGTCGCGCACACCGCAGACACCCTCGCGGACTTCGGCGCGGTGCTCGGCGTACGCCTCTTTCCGATCGGCACCGAGCAGCAGGACAGCATCCTGGCGGTGGACGAGCGCGGCCGGGTCTTCGCGCTCGACCAGGCCGGCGAGTGGTTCCTCGGCGACACCATCGACGCCGCGCTGACCACCCTGCTGCTCGGCCGCGCCCCCGCCCGGGTTCACGACGACGGCACCTGGCTGGCCGACTAGCGCGGCAGTGTTGCCGGCCTACAGCGCGAGGCCGGTGAGCACCATGACCCGGGGCTCGGTGTAGTCGTCCATCGCGCTGCGCAGACCTTCCCGGCCGACGCCGCTGCCCTTCACCCCGCCGTAGGGCATCTGGTCGGCGCGGTACGACGGCACGTCACCGATGATCACCCCGCCCACCTCCAGCGCGCGGGCAGCGGCGAAGGCGACGTCCAGGCGCCGGGTGAAGACGCCGGCCTGCAAGCCGTACGCCGAGTCGTTCACCGCTGTGAACGCGGCCTGGTCGTCGGCGACCGGGGTGACCACCAGCACCGGCCCGAACACCTCCTCGGCCACTACCTTTGCGTTCGCCGGCACGCCGGTGAGGACGGTCGGGGGGTAGGTCGCGCCGTCGCGGAGGCCGCCCACCTCGACGGTGCCGCCGGCGGCGACGGCCTCGGCCACCCACGTCTCGACCCGGCGGGCCGCGTCCTCGGACACCATCGGCCCGACGTCGGTCAGCTCGGACGTCGGGTCTCCGGTCCGCAGCCCCCGCACCGCCGCCACCAGCCGGGGTAGGAAGTCGGCGTGCAGGGCATGGTGCACGTACACCCGCTGGACGGCGATGCACGACTGGCCGGCCTGGTAGTTGGCGAACGTCGCGATGCGCTGCGCGGCGAAGTTCAGGTCCTCGTCGGCGGTCCAGTCCGCACAGAGCACCGCGGCGGCGTTGCCGCCCAACTCCAGCGTCACGTGCTTGTCCGGCGCGGCGCGGCGGATGGCCGCGCCGACCGGCCCGGAGCCGGTGAAAGACACCACCGGTAGGCGGGGTTCGGTGACCAGTTCGGCGGCACGGTCGTTGGGCAGCGGCAGCACCGAGAACATCCCGGCCGGGAGGTCGGTCTCGGCCAGTAGTTCGCCGAGCAGCAGCGCGGTCAGGGGCGTCGCGGGCGCGGGCTTGACGATGATCGGCGCGCCGACGGCGATGGCCGGCGCCACCTTGTGGGCGACGAGGTTGAGCGGAAAGTTGAACGGCGTGATGCCCAGCACCGGCCCGCGCGGCACCCTGCGGACCAGGGCGATCCGCCCGCCGGCAGCCGGGTCGGTGTCGAGCCGTTGCAACTCGCCGGAGAAGCGGCGGGCCTCCTCGGCGGCCCAGCGGAAGGTCGACACCGCCCGCCCGACCTCGGCGCGGGCCCACTTGAGCGGCTTGCCGTTCTCCGCGGTGATCAGTGCCGCGATCTCGCCCGCGCGCTCGGCGAGCCGCCGGGACACGTGGTCGAGGGCCGCCGCGCGGGCGTGCGCGGGCAGGGCCGCGGCCTGTGCGGCCACCCCGGCCGCCGCCGCGACGGCGGCGTCGACCTGGTCGGGGGTGGCGAATGTGGTACGCCCGACCGGGCGGCCGTCGTACGGGTGGTGGACTGTCAACTCACCCTCGCCGGTGGCGGGGCGGGAGGCGACGAAGAAGGCTGCGGGCTGCACGCCGAGCAGAGTAGCCGAGCGATCAGCCGACGGAAACAGTCGCGATAACCCTTGTCTGCCGCGAATTCAGTAGCGAAGATGGCAGAGAGATTGCGATAACCGCCGCAGAATCGCGCCCCCGGCCCCCTCGGAGTGATCCCTCATGAGTGACCAGCAGCTGCGCAACTTCGTCAACGGCTCCTACGTCGACCCGTCCGATGGCGGTTACGCCGACCTTGTCGACCCCTGCACGGGTGAGGTGTTCGCCCAGGCCCCGGTCTCCGGCGCCGCCGACGTGGACGCGGCGATGAACGCCGCCGCCACCGCGTTCGAGAGCTGGCGGGACGTCACCCCCGCCGAGCGGCAGCGGGCACTGCTCAAGCTCGCCGACGCCGTGGAGGCACGCGCCGCCGAGCTGGTCGACGCCGAGGTCCGCAACACCGGCAAGCCCCGCCAGCTCACCGCCGAGGAGGAACTTCCCCCGGCGGTGGACCAGTTCCGGTTCTTCGCCGGTGCCGCCCGGATGTTGGAGGGGCGCTCCGCCGGGGAGTACCTGGCCGGGCACACCTCCTACGTGCGGCGTGAGCCGATCGGCGTCTGCGCGCAGGTCACCCCCTGGAACTACCCGCTGATGATGGCGGTCTGGAAGATCGCCCCCGCGCTCGCCGCCGGCAACACTGTGGTGCTCAAGCCGTCGGACACCACGCCGGTGTCGACGCTGCTGCTCGCCGAGATCGCCGCCGAGTTCTTCCCGCCGGGGGTGTTCAACGTGGTCTGCGGCGACCGGGACACCGGTCGTACCCTCGTGTCGCACCCGACCCCGCAGCTGGTGTCGATCACCGGCTCGACCCGCGCGGGCATGGAGGTCGCCGCCGCGGCGGCCCCCGACCTGAAGCGGACCCACCTGGAGTTGGGCGGCAAGGCCCCGGTGGTGATCTTCGACGACGCGGACGTCGAGGCGGCGGCCGAGGCGATCGCGCTGGGTGGTTACTTCAACGCCGGGCAGGACTGCACGGCGGCCACCCGGGTGCTGGCCGGTCCCGGCGTCCACGACGACTTCGTGGCGGCGCTCGCCGAGCAGGCCCGCAACACGAAGACCGGCGCCCCGGACGACGCCGACGTGCTCTACGGCCCGCTGAACAACGCCAACCAGCTCACCCGGGTCAGCGGCTTCGTGGACCGTCTGCCGGACCACGCGGCGATCCAGACCGGCGGGTCCCGCCACGGCGAACGCGGCTACTTCTACGCGCCGACGGTGGTCTCCGGGCTGCGTCAGGCCGACGAGATCATCCAGGACGAGGTGTTCGGGCCGGTCATCACCGTGCAGCGCTTCTCCGACGAGGACGAGGCGGTGCGCTGGGCCAACGGCGTCGACTACGGCCTGTCCGCGTCGGTCTGGACGCGCGACCACGGCCGGGCAATGCGGATGACCCGCCGACTCGACTTCGGCTGCGTCTGGGTCAACACGCACATCCCGTTCGTCTCCGAGATGCCGCACGGTGGCTTCAAGCACTCCGGGCACGGCAAGGACCTCTCGGTCTACAGCCTGGAGGACTACACCCGGATCAAGCACGTCATGCACAACATCGAGGGCTGAACCATGCCGGCGAGCGAAGAGCTGCACAAGCGGCGCGGCGACGCCGTGGCCCGGGGTGTCGGCAGTGTGATTTCGTCCTACGTGGACCACGCGTCCGGCGCAACGATCACCGACGTGGACGGCCGGGAGTGGATCGACTTCGCCGCCGGCATCGCCGTCACCAGCGTGGGCAACTCGGCACCGAGGGTGGTCGAGGCGGTCCGGGCGCAGGTGGAACGGTTCACCCACACCTGCTTCATGGTCGCGCCGTACGAGTCGTACGTGGCGGTGTGCGAGCAGCTCAACGCGTTGACGCCCGGCGGGTTCGCGAAGCGCTCGGCGTTGTTCAACTCCGGCGCGGAGGCGGTGGAGAACGCCGTCAAGGTCGCCCGGCACGCCACCGGACGGCCGGCGGTAGTGGTGTTCGACCACGCGTACCACGGCCGGACCAACCTGACCATGGCGTTGACAGCGAAGAACATGCCGTACAAGCACCGGTTCGGGCCGTTCGCCGGGGAGATCTACCGGGTGCCGATGTCGTACCCGCTGCGCGATGGCGGGCTCTCCGGCACGGAGGCGGCGGCCCGGGCGATCGAGATGATCGAGAAGCAGGTCGGCGCGGAGAACGTCGCCGCGCTGCTCATCGAGCCGATCCAGGGCGAGGGTGGCTTCGTCGTACCCGCGCCAGGTTTCCTGCCCGCGCTGCGGGAGTGGGCGACGGCGGCCGGGGTGGTCTTCGTCGCCGACGAGATCCAGACCGGTTTCTGCCGCACCGGGGACTGGTTCGCCTGTCAGCACGAGGGCGTCGAACCCGACCTGGTGGCAGTGGCCAAGGGCATCGCCGGTGGCCTGCCCCTCGCTGCGGTGACGGGTCGGGCCGAGCTGATGGACGCCGTGCACGTCGGTGGGCTCGGTGGCACGTACGGCGGCAACCCGATCGCCTGCGCCGCCGCCCTGGCCACGATCGAGACAATGCACGAGCTGGACCTGGCCGGTGCGGCCCGACGGATCGAGTCGGTGCTGGTCCCCCGGCTGCGGGCCTTCGCCGAGCGGGATCCCCGGGTCGCCGAGGTACGCGGCCGGGGCGCGATGCTCGCCGTGGAACTGGTGCTGCCGGGCACCCTCACCCCCGACCCGGTCGCCACGGCGGCGATCTCGGCGGCCTGTCACGCCGCCGGCCTACTCACCCTGACCTGCGGCACGTACGGCAACGTGCTGCGCTTGCTGCCCCCGCTGGTGATCTCCGACGAACAGCTCAGCCGGGGCGCGGACCTGCTCGACGCCGCCTTCGGCTGAGTGGCTGAGTGGCGGAGGGGCCCGGTGCACGGGCCCCTCCGCCGAGGTCAGCGCAGCACTTCGACAGTGTTGCGGCGCACCAGGTTCTTGCCCGGCTCGCGAATCTGCTCCATGGCTGCGGAGTTGAGCAGCACGCAGCTACCCGACGGGCCGGTCACCGTCACAGTGGTCGCCCGGTTGTTGTCCAGGTTGGTCACCCGCAGCCGGGTGCCCACCGGGAACTGCCCGCTGGTCGCCGCCGGTCCGGCCGCCTCCTCGAAGAAGGTGATAGCCCCGGAGCACGCCGACCGGGGCGCCGGGCCGGGCGCGCCGGGAGACGCGGCGCCCGGACGGACGGTGCCGGGGGCCGGAGCGCCAGCGGGCGGGGCAGCGCCGTCGACGCGTTCCACCACGTTGCGGCGGATCACGTTCTTCCCCGGCTCGCGGACCAGCTCCATGGCCGCCGCGTTGAGCAGCACGCAACTGCCCGACGGGCCGGTCACCGTCACAGTGGCAGCCCGGTTGTTGTCCAGGTTGGTCACCCGCAGCCGGGTACCCACCGGGAACCGATCGCTGGTCGCCGCCGGTGCCCCACCCTCAGCGGAGAAGGTGACCGAGCCGGAGCAGACCGACGACCGCGCCGGGGCCGTGTCGGCGAAACCGAAGCTGGTCCCCACCGACACGCCCACCGCGGCGAGCACCGCCACGCTCGCTGCCAGCACGTGCCTGCGCTGCACCCTCATCGCCGTCACTCCCGTCCTCGGTGGTGTCCTTCACTCACCGGTACGGACCGGAGCGTCCTACCGTTCAGCCGGCACGGGTATCGATCGTGCGGCGGCCAGGTCCACCGGCCCGTACCGGGTGCGCGGGGCCCCGGTGATCAGCGCCCAGTAACGGTCGCCGTACGACCAGTGCCACCACTCGGTCGGGTAGTTGACCATCCCCGCGCCGCCGAGGGCGTCCACCATGATCTGCCGGTGCCGGCGGGCGGTGCCGCCGATCGCCGGCGCGTCGGTGAAGCAGGCGTCGGCACTGTCCTCCGGGGTGGCGTCGATGGCAGTGCCCAGGTCCAGTTCCACACCGTCGTCCGTGCAGATCGTCAGGTCCACCGCGCCGCCCGTGCTGTGCGGGGCCACCTCGACCGGTGAGACGAACTTCGTGGTCTCCCGGTGCAACCGCTGCGGCGACCAGTCCGGGTGCCGCCGGCGCAGCTCGTCCCGGTAGCCGGTGAAGATGGCCAGTTGCGCCTGGTACGGCCGGTAGCCCTCGACCACCAGCAGGCGCAGCCCACCGGGCAGGGCACGCTGCGCGGCGAGCAGCCGCTCCACGACACCGGCCCGCAACCGGGCGTACGCCCCGGCCGGGTCGGCCGCCCGGCCGTCGAGCCGCAGCTCCGGCAGCTCACGCAGGTCCACGAACTCGTCGCCGTCGTCGGCGCTGGGCACCGCCGCCACCCGGGGGTCGGAGAGCAGGATCATCGGATGCTCCCCGCCGTGCTCGCCGGCCGTTCCGCGTGCCGGAGCCGGGCCAACTCGACGAGTCGGTCCACCACCTCCCGGTAGCCGACCCCGACGGCAGCCCACACCTTCGGGTACATCGAGTGCGCGGTGAAGCCGGGCATCGTGTTCAGCTCGTTGACGTACAGCTCACCGGTCGTCTCGTCGTAGAAGAAGTCGACCCGGGCCAGACCCCAACCGCCGATCGCGGCGAACGCGCGCAGCGACAACTCGCGGACCCGAGCGCTCACCTCGTCCGGCAGCACGGCGGGGACGATCATCGGGTCGGCGTCGCCGAAGTACTTCTGCTGGTAGTCGAACCAGCCGCCGCTGACCTGCACCTCGCCCACCGCCGACGCCTCGGGACGCCAGCCACCGAGCACCGCGCACTCCAACTCCCGGCCGGCGACGCCCTGCTCGACCATGACGAGTTGGTCGTGGCGAAGCGCCTCCTCCACGGCGGCGGCCAGGTCGTCACCCTCGCCGACACGGGAGATGCCGATCGACGAGCCCATGCTGGCCGGCTTGACGAACAGTGGCCGGCTCAGCCCGGTCACCAACTTCTCCGGGTTGTCGACAGCCCGGTAGGTGTGCGCGTCGAACGACACGTACGGGGTGACGGGGATGCCCTCGGCGCGCAGCGCCCGCTTCATCGCCACCTTGTTCATGCCGACCGCCGAGGCGAGGATGCCGCACCCGACGTACGGCACGTTCAGTGACTCCAGCAGCCCCTGCACCACCCCGTCCTCGCCGTACGGGCCGTGCAGCACCGGGAAGACGACGTCCAGCTCGGCATGCACAGCGCCGGGGGCGTTACCGGCGGACACCTGCACGACACCCGGACGAGGACCGGCCCGCAACTCGACAGCCGGACCGGTCACCACCAACTGGTCGTCGATGGCCCGCTCGCCGGCCGGTCGGTCGCGCAACTCGGCGAGCAGCGCGTCGGGCATCAGCCGGAAGCCGCCGCCGCGGGTGACGCCGATGGCGACAGTGCGGTAGCCGCCACCGGCGAGCGCCCGGGCCACCCCGAGCGCGGAGGCACAGGAGACCTCGTGCTCCGCCGACGGTCCACCGAACAGGATTCCGATCCGAACCGGCGCGCTCACGCCACCGCCCCTTCCTCAGCCAGGTCGGCGGATCGCGGGGCCATCAAGCGGGCCACCAGCGCCTCCTCCACGTTCCCGCCGGTCAGCACCACGCCCACCGTCCGCTGCCGGTCGGCGTCCGGCGGAAGCCGGAGAGCGCCGGCCAGTCCCGCCGCCCCGGACGGCTCGGCGAGCACCTTGAGCTCCGTCAGGATCAGCCGGAACGCCGCCGCGATCTCGTCGTCGTCGACCCGGACGACAGCGCGCAGCGTGTTCTGCACGATGGCGAACGGCAGCTCCCCCACGCAGGACGGCCGCAGCCCGTCCGCGATGGTGGGCGCCGGCGACACCGGCACGCGTACACCTGCGGCGAGGCTGCGGGCGAGCGAGTCGCAACCCACCGGCTCCACGCCGTACACAGCGATGCCGGACCCGGCGGCGGCCAGGCACGCGCCGGCCACCCCGCCACCACCACCCACCGGTACGACAAGCGCGTCCAACGGCGTCCCCGCGCGCTCGGCGTCCTCGATCAGCTCCAGGCTCGCGGTGCCCTGCCCGGCGATCACGTCCGGGTGGTCGTACGCGTCGACGACCGGGTGGCCGCTCTCGTCGCTGAGCCCGTTGGCCACCGCCACCCGCTCCTCGACACTGGTGCCGGCGAACACCACCCGCGCTCCCGCAGCGCGCGCCCGGTCGACCTTCGTCGATGCCGCGTCGACAGGCAGCACCACTGTCGCCGCGAGCCCGTGCTGCCGCGCCGCCAACGCCACCGCCACCGCGTGGTTGCCGGTGCTCTGCGCGATCACCCCGGTGTGGCCGGCCACCGCGAGGCGGCCGACCGCCCGCAGGGCGCCCCGCATCTTGTACGAGCCGCCGTTCTGAAGGTTCTCCGCCTTGAGCAGGACCCGCGCCCCGGCAAGCTCGTCGATCACCGGGGAGCGCAGCACGGGGGTACGGACCACGCGGCCGGAAAGCCAGCGGCTGGCCTCCTCGACATCGGCCCGAACCTGGCCAACGGTGCGTGTCATCGTCTCTCCTTTTTCGGGCACACCACAGGCGGGATCCAGCGGTACGTGGACCCCGGTGACTGAGGGTGGAAGTGTCAGGTCAAGGTGGGTAGCTGAACGTCGACCCGTAGGCCGCCGTACTCGGCGGGCCGGGCCGCGATGATGCCGTCGTGGGCCTGGGTGATCGAACGGGCGATGGCCAGGCCCAGGCCGGCCCCACCGCCCTGCGAGGTCCTGTCCCGGGCGAGTCGGCGGAACGGCTCGAACAGACCGGCCACCGCCTCGGCCGGTACGGGCTGACCGGTGTTCACCACCGACAGCGCGGGCACGCCGCTCACCACGACGGTCAGTGAGCCGCCCGGCCGGTTGTACTTGATCCCGTTCTCCACCAGGTTGGTGACCAGGCGTTCCAGCAGCACCCGCTCACCGACGACGACCCGGGGTACGAGATGGGTCTCCACTGTGATCCCGGCTTCCCGGGCCCGGTCCAGGTATCCGGCCAGCACCGCCTCGACGATCGTGTCCAACCGCTGCGGTATCCGCGATCGGAGGCCCTGGTCGCTCTCGCTGAGCGCGAGCAAGCCCTCGATCAGTCGTTCGTTGCGCTCGTTGGTCTCCAACAGCTGACTGGTCAGCAGCTCCAACTGCTCACCGGTGAGCGCCCTGGCCATGCCGACCTCGATGAGCGTCCGCTGCACGGCGAGGGGCGTCCGCAGCTCGTGCGAGGCGTTAGCGGCGAACCGCCGCTGCCCCTCGTACCCGGCGGAGACGCGTTCCATCATCTCGTCGATCGCCCGGGACAGCCGGGCCAGCTCATCGCTGCCCCGGGGCCGAATCCGGTGACCGAGGTTCTGCGGGCCGAGATGCCCGATCGGCCCGGCCAGGTCAGCGACCGGACGCAGGCACCACACAGCGGCGAACCAGAGCCCCACCAGGACGGCCACCGTAACGAGCAGCACAGCCACCAGGGGAAGCATGAAAGCACCCGGCCGCACGTTGCCGCACACCGTCGCCAACCCGGGCATGGGCAGATCACAGAGCTGCTGCCCCCAGGTCCAGGTGAACCCCGACAGCCACTTGCCCATCGCCGGCAGTACCGGGCCGGCCAGCAGCGCCAGCAGCCCCACCAGCAGCACCCGACGTCGGGGCGTCCAGCTCACGCCGCGCCGCCGATGCGGTAGCCGGCCTTCGGAACGGTGTGGATGATCGCGGGATCGCCGAGCTTCTTACGCAGGGTCATCACGGTGACCCGTACGGCGTTCGTGAACGGGTCGGCGAACTCGTCCCAGGCCTGCTCCAACAACTCCTCGGCGCTGACCACCTGGCCGTCCGCGCGCAGCAGCACGTGCAGCACAGCGAACTCCTTCGGGCTCAGCGCGAGCGGGCGGCCGTCCCGGGTGGCCAGGTGCCGGCCCACGTCCAACGCCAGGCCGTCCCGGGCGAGCACCGGTGGCAGCGCCGGCGTGGACCGTCGCCCGAGGGCCTGCACCCGGGCCACCAGCTCGGCGAAGGCGAACGGCTTGGTCAGGTAGTCGTCCGCGCCGAGGCCGAGACCCTCCACCCGGTCCCGGATGCCGGCCGCCGCGGTGAGCAGCAGCACCCGGGTGCCGACCTGTGAGTCGGCGATGCTGCGGCACACCTCGTCGCCGGTGTGTCCGGGCATGTCCCGGTCCAGCACCGCAACGTCGTACCGGTTCACCCCGACCCGCTCCAGCGCACCGTCACCGTCGTAGCAGACGTCGACGGCCATCGAGAGACGTCGCAGCCCTTCGGCCACCGTGTCCGCCAACAACCGCTCGTCGTCCGCCACCAGCACCCGCACGTTTTCCGCTCCCCCGAGTTCGGCTTGCCCGGCATACCGTCGCAGGCCCGGGTTAAGGGTTCTGTAAGCACCCGTCGCAGCCATCCTCCACGCGGGTGTCCAGCGGGCAAACCACCGCAAGCCAGTCCCGGTCGACTTCGTGCCCGTGTCAGTTCATCTGGGTCGTCCGTCCCGAAGGCTCCGGCGGTTGGCGTGCGGGGGTGAGCTGCCTCACAAGGGACCACACCCCGTGCCCTCGCCCTGAAGTCCACCCCACCCCACCCCACCCCACCCCCGCCCCCGCCCCGCCCCGCCGATCTTGCACTTTGTGTTGCCCAAATGTCCCGAAGGCGTTATTCGTCGAGGCAGAAAGTGCAAGATCGACGGGGGCGGGGCGGGGCGGGGTTAGGAGAGGGCGGCTCGGATGGTGGCTTTGATGTGTTGGGGGCGGCGGTAGAGGTCACGATCGGTGAAATAGCGCATCCGCCAACCGGCCGCATCCAGCCAGTTGACTCGTTCCCGGTCGTGCCTGAGCCGGTCGCGGTCCAGGTGCGACAGTCCGTCGTACTCGATGCCGATTCGGTGTTCGCGGTAACCCAGGTCGAGCCGGTACAGGGGGATGCCATGGCGGTCGGCCACCCATAGTTGCGGCTCCGGCGGGGGCAGCCCTCCGTCGATCAGGATCAGTCGCAACTGGCTTTCCTGTCGGCACTCCGCCCGACCGTCCGCCAGCGGTATGAGTTGCCGGGCCTGTCGCACACCACGCAATGCGTTGTGTGCCGCAACCTCGGCCAGCAGGTCGTCCTGGGTGACCAAGCCCGACCGGAGCGCGGCGTCGAGCACCGGGAGTGCGTCGAGCCGCCGAACGGCGCGAGCCAGGTCGACTGCACAGCGAGCCGCTGGCACGCAGGGCAGATCTCCAACGAAGACGGGCCGAGTGGGTAGGACCGTCCGGTGGACTATCACCCCGGGCAGACGCGGCTTTTGCACCTCGGCGGGCAACTGGATGTGAATCAGATCGTCGCGCAGCACCCCGAAGCCGTATCGGCGGGCGGCACTCTGCCCCGCCAACATCGCCCCATCGGGTAGCCGGAGCATCAGTGCACGCAGCGTGTCATCGTCGCTGCAGGGTTGGTCGGCGTAGACCCCTCTGCGTACGCGGTGCAACTCCTCGCGGTCGAGCCGACTACGGATCCGACCGACGGTGAGCTGCCGCATGAGTGCGTCAGTACGCCACAACTGAGTAGCCATGGAAGCAGGCTGACCAATCCAGGACCCCATAGAGGTCCCGCGATGACCACCTGTGGAAAACGATCCCCCTTGTGGACAACCCCCAACCCCACCGCCTGCCGTGCTAGCGCCTCACACCGCAGGAGTCCCACCCGGAACCCTCACCCCCGCGATCTTGCACTTCCTGTCGTCGATATGCCCGATAGGAAATGAAAAGTGAGCACAGAAAGTGCAAGATCGCGGGGGCAGGGGGTGGGGGGCGAGGGCGGGGGGTGGGGTTAGTCGCAGGCTATGCCGTCGCCGTCTCGGTCCAGGTCGTAGATGTCGTTGCCGATGACCCTGATCGGTCCGCTGACGTAGGCGGGGCCGTTGCCGCTGCCACCCGCGCAGTCGACGTCGCTGGCGATCGGGACGCAGCCGCTGTAGTTCGGGTCGCACTTCGACGACTGCGGCTTCTTGGTGCCGACGGCCACTACCTGGGTCACCGGCTGCTTCGTCACGGCGGACTTGACCAGCTTCTTGGCGGTCCGCACACCGTCGGTGGTGGTCACCTCGTAGGTCAGGGTCCGGACCCCGTTCACGCCCTTGGTCCGGACGACCCGCTTGCCCTCGGCCAGTGACGAGTCCTTGACGGTCCGCTGGCCGTACCGGATGGTGGCCTGTTCCGTCACTGTCGTCACCTGCACCACCGGCGCGGCTGCCGCCGACGAGGGTGCCACCGACGAAGGCGCAGTGGCGGGCTCCGACGAGGGCACGGTGGAGGGCGCGGCGATGGCCGGGGTGTCCTGGGCCGGTTCGCCGGGCGCGGCCAGGATCGGCTGCTGCGCCTGCTCGGCGGCGGTGCCGGTAGTGGTCGGTTCCGGCTCGCCGGTCAACGCGCCGACGATGGCGGTGCCGGTGCAGCAGAGCAGCAGGATCGACAGCGTCACCGAGCCGAGGATCACTGCGACCCGGCCGGCGGGAGTGGCCCGGCGGAACCAGTTCGGTCGGGGCGTCTGGCCGAACGACGGCGGGTACGGCGGCCCCGGGTTCTGTGGTGGTTGCATCGTCACGGCGATGAGTGTCGTCGCAAACACAGCCTGCAATATCCACCGTCGCGCTCGTCACCTGCGCCTTTCGCCTCAAGGAAAGATCAGTGGGCGCGTTCGTGGGCGACGAGTCGACAGACGTGGCAACCCTCCAGGCTGGCCGGGCAGGGCCGATCGTGCGGGTGTCAACACCACCAAAAGCCGCAGATCACCATGCACCGCGTCGACAAGGGATCGGAGGCCCAACGGCGGCGACGGAACTGTCGCGATGCCGTCAGCGCCGCATGCTCACCGCTCCTCAACCGCCCATGGTGACCCGTAACTGGTCAGCAGGTCGAGGAAGGGCATCGGGGGCAGCGCTTCCGGTCCGAGCACTCCGACACCGGCCCACGCGCCGCTGGCGAGCAACTCCAACGCGACGACCGGGTTGACGGCGGTCTGCCAGACCACGGCCTGGTGCCCGTACTCCCGCATCGACCACTCGTTGTCGACCACGTGGTACAGGTAGACCTCGCGGGGTCGCCCGTCCGGGCCGAGACCGCGTACCCAGGTGCCGGCGCAGGTCTTGCCGCGCATCCGGGCACCGAGCGTGGCCGGGTCGGGCAGGCTCGCGGCCACCACGTCACGCGGGGAGACGTCGACGCCGCGTACCCGCACCGGGGAGACCGCGTCCAGGCCGAGCTTGTGCAGCGTCTTGAGCACCTCGATGAACTCGTCGCCGAGGCCGTACTTGAAGGTGACCCGCCGGGCCTTGACCCAGCGCGGGATGAGCAGCACCTCCTCGTGCTCGACGTTGACGCACTCGACCGGCCCGATCCCCTCCGGAAAGTGGAACACCTCCGGCTCGGAGAACGGTTCGGTGGTGAACCAGCCCCGGTCCCGCTCCCAGATGACCGGCGGGTTGAGGCACTCCTCGATGGTGGTCCAGATGGAGAACGAGGGCGCGAAGTCGTACCCGTCGACGGTGAGGTTCGCCCCGTCCCGGACACCGATCTCGTCGATCTCACTGAACAGTTCGTCGGCCGCGTAGCGGGCGAACACGTCGGAGAGGCCGGGCTCGACCCCGATGCCGCACAGTGCCAGTCGACCGGCCGCCGACCAGGTGTCGGCGAGCGCGAACTGTTCGTCGCCGAGCTTCACTCCGGTCTCGACGTGCGACAGCGACATCGCCATGTCCAGGTAGTCGGCGCCGGCCGCGAACGCGCCGTTGAAGATCGGCATGACGAACCGCGGGTCGACGGCGTTCAGCACGTGCGTGATCCGGTGCTCCCGGCACAGCGCGGTGATCGCGTCGGCCGAGGAGGCGTCCACCTGGGCGGCGACGAAACGGTCACCGTGCCCGGCGACCGCCCGCTGGGCCCGCACGGGGTCGTGGTCGGCGACCACGATGGTCTCGAAGAAGGTCCGTCGGGCGGCGATGGCTACGGCGGCGGAGCCGACGCCACCGGCGCCGACGAGGAGGACACGCATCAGGAATCAAACCCCAAACCGAAACGATCGAGAGTACGGAGCCAGAGGTCGCGCCGACCCTCGCGCGCGTCGGCGCGGGCCAGTGACCAGCGGGTGAGATTGATGCCGACCGCGCGGACGGGTTCCGGCGGGAACGGCAGTGGCTTGCGGCGAACCAGGTCGAGCCGGGTCAGCGGGGTGTTCCCGCCGTCGAGCAGGTCGAGCAGCACCCGGGCCCCGAAGCGGGTGGCCCCGACGCCGAGGCCGGTGTAGCCGGCCGCGTACGCCAGCCGACCGCCGTAGGCGGTGCCGAAGAACGGGCAGAACCGGGTGCAGGTGTCGATGACACCGCCCCAGCGGTGGCTGAACCGCACGTCGGCGAGCTGCGGGAACGTGGTGAAGAAGTGGCGGGCCAGGGTGGTGAAGGTGGCCGGGCGTTGCTCCAACTCGGGCGCGACCCGGTTGCCGTAGTGGTAGACCGCGTCGTAACCGCCGAAGAGGATCCGCCCGTCGGTGGTGATCCGGTAGTAGTGGAACTGGTTGGCGGTGTCGGCGAGCCCCTGCCGATTGCGCCACCCGATGGCGTCACGCTGGGCCGCGGTCAGCGGCTCGGTCATCAGCACGTGGTCGTAGACCGGCACCAGGTAGGCCCGCAGCCGGCGCAGCAGCGGCGGGAACGCGTTGGTGGCCAGCACGACCCGGCGCGCCCGTATCGAGCCGGGCAGGCCGGCGGCCCGGGTGTCGGCCCGGCCACTGTCGACCGGGTGGGCGGCGGGGCCGGTGCCCAGGGTGCTGGCGTGCACTGCCGCGCTGTCGGCGCGCAGGCCGGTGACCCGGGTGTGCTCGTGCACGCGTACGCCGAGGTCGAGGCAGGCGCGGCGCAGCCCCCAGGCAAGCTTCGCCGGGTCCACCATCGCCACCCGGTCGGCGTCGAACATCCCACCCAGGTACGTCGGTGAGTGCACCTCGGCGCGTACCTCGTCCCGGTCGAGCAACCGCACCCGGTGGCCGTACCGGCGGGCCAGGTCCGCGTCGGCAACCAGCCCGTCGAGTTGGTACGGCTCGACGGCGACGGCCAGTTCACCGGTGCGCTCGAAGTCGCAGTCGATGTCGAACGTCGCGACGGTGGCGGCGATGGCGTCCAGGTTGTCCCGGCCGAGCCGTTCCAACTCGCCGACCTCGTCGGGAAACCGGTCGACGCCGTTGGCGAGGCCGTGGGTCAGCGAGGCGGCGCAGAAACCGCCGTTACGCCCCGACGCTGCCCAACCGCAGGTCCCGGCGTCGACGAGCAGCACGTCCCGGTCCGGGTCCGCCTGTTTCGCCAACAACGCGGCCCACAGTCCGCTGTAACCGCCGCCGATCACCAGCAGGTCGGCGGTGTGCCGACCGCCCAGTGGCGGTAGCGGGTCGGGGCGATCCGGGCGATCGAGCCAGTACGGCACGGGTGCCGCGTCGGCCAACGCGCGGCCGGTGTGCGGGAGCGTCATGACGACCTGGACAGCAGCGCGGCGCGGCGGGCCCTCCGGCCCCGCAATGAGCTGAGCCCCACGAGCAGCAGCGCGACCGCGAACATCGCCGTGCCGATGACGTTGACCTGTGGGGGGATGCCACGCTGGGCAGCGCCCCAGACGTACATCGGGAACGTGACAGTGGTGCCGGCGTTGAAGTTGGTGATGATGAAGTCGTCGAAGCTCAGCGAGAAGGCCAGCAGAGCGGCGGCCACGATGCCCGGCAGCACCAGCGGCAGGGTGATCCGGCGGAACGTCTGCCACTCGTTGGCGTAGAGGTCCATGGCGGCCTCCTCCAGCCGCCGGTCCATCCCGGCGAGCCGCGCCTTCACGGTGACCACCACGAACGACACGCAGAACATCACGTGCGCGATCACGATGGTCCAGAAGCCCTGCGGTACGCCCGCCGACACGAACAGGGCCAGCAACGACGTGCCCATCACCAGCTCCGGGGTGGCCATCGGCAGGAAGATCAGCACGTTGATCCCGGACCGGCCACGGAAGCGGTGCCGGACCAGCGCGAACGCCATCAGGGTGCCGAGCACTGTGGCGACCACTGTGGCGAGGAAGCCGATCTGCACGCTGCGGACCACCGCGTCGCACATGTCCGAGGTGGCGCACGGCTGCCGCCAGTTGTCCAGTGTGAACTCGTTGAAGTCGTACGACAGCCGGCTCGACGGCCGGTTGAACGACAACCCGGCCACCACCAGGATCGGCAGCGCCAGGTAGCCGAGCACCAGCAACGCCACGATCATCACCCAGCGGTCCGCGAGCCAACGGGAAACCCTCATCGGAGCCGCCTTTCATTCGCGACTGCGGGGCTCCGCTGCGCTGCACTCCTCGCGCTCATCAGAGGACCTCCTCCGTGCCGGCTCGACGGAGGTAGCCGAAGACCACCGCGAGGATCGCCGCCATCAGCAGGAACGACAGCGCGGCGCCCTGCGGGTAGTCCAGTCGGACCAGGAACGCCGAGTCGATGACGTTGCCGATCATGTATTCGTTCGGGGTGCCGAGCAGTTCGGCGTTTATGTAGTCGCCGCTCGCCGGGATGAAGAACAGCAGCGTGCCGGCGACCAGACCGGGCATGGACAGCGGCAGCGTCACCCGACGGAACGCCTGCACCGGGCTCGCGTACAGGTCGGTGGCCGCCTCCAACAACCGGGGGTCCAGCCGCTCCAGGCTCGCGTACAGCGGCAGCACCAGGAACGGCAGGAAGTTGTACGTCAGGCCGAGCACCACAGCGAACGGCGTGGCCAGCAGCCGACCGTCCGGGGCGAGCAGGTGCACGTCCCGCAGCAGACCGACGAGCGCGCCGTTGTCCGACAGGATCGTCTTCCAGGCCAGCGTGCGGACCAGGAAGCTGGTGAACATCGGCGCGACGACGCACACCAGCAGCAGGTTCTTCCAGCGGCCGGCCTTCTGCGCGATGGCGTACGCCAGTGGGTAGCCCAGCAGCAACGCCAACACCAGGGCCAACCCGGCGTAACCGAACGAGCGCAGGAACTGCGGCCAGTACGCCTGCAGCACGTCCGGGTAGTTGCCGACCGCCCAGGTCATCGCGTACCCGGTGGAGAGCGAGCCGCTGGGGTCGTACAGGCTGGCCGCCGCCAACTGCACCAGCGGCACACCGAAGAAGATGAGCAGCCAGGCCGCACCGGGCAACAACAGGAGGTACGGCAGGAGTCGGCGTCGCCCGGACCGGGCTGCCGGTGGCGCGGGCGGCGGGTGCCCCGCTCTGGTGGGGGCCAGCAGGGTCACGACGACGCACCCACCGGCTCGTCCAGCACCGGCGACGTCCGGTCGGTGTCTGCGGCGTCGCGGGGCAGCAGGAACGCGTGCTGCGGATCCCAGTACGCCACCGCCTCGCTGCCGACCGCCACCGGCGTCGACGTCCCGCTGTTGGCGGCGAAGACCGACAACTCGGTGCCCCAGCCGGTGCGCAGCAGGTACTGCGTGCTGACTCCCACGTAGGAGGCGTCGGTGACCACTCCGGTGACCTGCTGATGCCCGGCGGGCACCTGGTCGGCGGAGCCGACCAGAATCAGCTTCTCGGGGCGTACCCCAAGGTGAACCGGGCCGTGCTCGGCCCGCGACCGGCCGGCGGGCACCGAGAAGCGCGTGCCGTGCGCCGTCACCGCGACGTCGCCGCCGCTGGCGCTGGTGGCCTCGCCGGCGAGCAGGTTGGACTGGCCGAGGAAGTTGGCGACGAAGGCCGTGGCGGGAAACTCGTAGATGTCGGCCGGGGCACCCAACTGCTCGATCCGGCCGGCGTTCATCACCGCGACGGTGTCGGCCATCGTCATGGCCTCCTCCTGGTCGTGGGTGACGTGCACGAAGGTGATGCCGACCTCGGTCTGGATGCGCTTCAGCTCGATTTGCATCTGTCGGCGCAGCTTGAGGTCGAGTGCGCCCAGCGGCTCGTCGAGCAGCAGCACCTGCGGCCGGTTGATCAGGGCGCGGGCCAGCGCGACCCGCTGCTGCTGCCCCCCGGAGAGCTGGGCGGGGCGCCGGTTGCCGTAGCCGTCGAGTTGCACCAGCGACAGCATCCGGGTGACCTCGTCGTCGACCGAGCGGATGCCGCGTCGGCGCAGCCCGAAGGCCACGTTCTCGAAGATGTCGAGGTGCGGGAAGAGCGCGTAGCTCTGGAAGACGGTGTTGACCGGCCGCTTGTAGGGCCGCAGCCGGGCGATGTCCCGGTCACCGAGCAGCACCTGGCCGCTGGTCGGCTCCTCCAGGCCGGCGATCATCCGCAGCGTGGTGGTCTTGCCGCAGCCGGATGCGCCGAGCAGCGCGAAGAACGAGCCCTGCTCGATGGTCAGGCTCAGGTCGTCGACAGCTGTGAAGACGCCGAACCGTTTGGTGAGGTCGGCCAGGCGCAGGTCGCCGGCGGGTGTCTCGCGCGCCATCCTCGTCACGCCCCGATGACCTGTTGGAACTTGCCCTCGTACTCCTTCTCCTGCTTCTCGTCCAGGGCCATGAACACCTTGGACTTCGACAGCAGCGCCTCGTCCGGGAAGATCAGCGGGTTGGCGGCCAGCTCGGGGTCGATCTTCTCCATCTCGGCCTGAGCGCCAGTGACCGGGCAGATGTAGTTGACGTACGCGGCCAGCTTCGCCGCGACCGTTGGCTCGTAGTAGTAGTTGATCAGCGCTTCGGCGTTGCCTTTGTGGGTGGCCTTGTTGGGGACCATCATGTTGTCGCTGTAGAGCATCACGCCGGAGTCCGGCGCGACGAACCGCACCTTCTCGTCCTCACCGGACAGTTGGATGACGTCGCCGGACCAGCCGATGCACGCGGCGATGTCGCCCTTGGCCAGGTCCGGCGCGTAGTCGTTGCCGGTGAACTTGCGGATCTGCCCGGAGTCGACTGCCTTCTTGAGCTTGTTGAGGGCGTCGTCGAACTGGGCGGCGGTGAAGTTCGCCGGGTCGTGCCCGTTCGACCCGAGCAGCAGGCCCATGGTGTCGCGCATCTCGCTGAGAGCTGTCACCTTGCCCTTGAGGTCGGGGCGGGTGAGCAGTTCGTCGACAGTCCGCAGTTCCTTCGTGACGTTGCCGTTGTAAGCAAGGCCAGCGAGGCCGGACTGCCACGGAATGGAGATCCGGTTCTCGGCGTCGAAGGGGCGGTTGAGCAGCGACGGAAGGAGATTGGCCTGCACGTTCGGGATCTTCGCCGGGTCCAACTTCTGGATCCAGCCGAGCCGGATCATCCGGGCCGCCATCCAGTCGGTCAGCACGATGATGTCCCGGTCGGTGCTCTGGCAGGCGGCGAGCTGGTTCTGCACCTTGCCGAAGAATTCGTTGTTGTCGTTGATGTCCTCGGTGTAGGTCACCTGAATGCCGGTCTTCGTGATGAACTCGTCGAGGCTCGGTCGCTTGGACTCGTCAGTGTCGTCCACGTCCATGTACTGCGGCCAGTTGGCGAAGGCGAGTTTCTTCTCGGTGCCGGAGAGGTCCTCGCTGACGCAGCCAGCTTCGGTCTGTTGCGCGCCCTTGGTGCCGCAGCCCGCGAGGCTGCCGCCCATGGTGAGCAGGGCGGCCGAACCGAGAGTGCCGGTGAGCAGTCCACGCCGGGAGAGGGGCCGGAGGGGAGTACGCATGACGACTCCTAGGGGGTCATCGTCGGCGGGCGGGACGGGGAGGCACGCCGGCGGGAATGTCGGGAGGGTCAAGTGCCATGGACGACTGATCCTGACATGAGGTGACCTCCCTTACAAGGGATTCCGTTGCGGGAATAGCGATACACGACGAAATACGCCAGACTACGCGGGGATACACGCGCGACATCACGATTCGGGACATGGGGAGCGGGCAATGACAAACCGGCAGCACGAGAACAGCAACGGCGGTCGACGCGTCGCTGTCCGTGACGGTGCCAATCACGCTCTGCTGGATGACGTGGCCAAGCAGATCATCGAGCAGCTTCAGGAGGACGGCCGCCGCCCGTACGCGACGATCGGCAAGGCTGTGGGGCTGTCCGAGGCCGCGGTCCGCCAGCGGGTGCAGCGACTGCTCGACTCCGGCGTGATGCAGATCGTGGCGGTGACCGATCCGCTCCAGCTCGGCTTCAACCGGCAGGCGATGATCGGCCTACGTACCGACGGCGACCTGGAAGCGGTCGCGGACCGGCTGGCCGAGCTGGACGAGGTCGACTACGTGGTGATCACCGCCGGGTCGTTCGACCTGCTCACCGAGGTGGTCTGCCGCAACGACGACCACCTGCTGGAGATCCTGCAACGGCTGCGCGCGGTGCCCGGGGTGCTCTCCACCGAGGCGTTCGTCTATCTCAAACTCCGCAAACAGACCTACACCTGGGGTACGGCCTGACACCGCCACCGTTGTGCTCCACGCCGGCGCTCGATCCACGCGGCACTTGATCCACGCGGCACTTGATCCACGCCGCGCTCGAGTCACGCCGCGCTTGATCCAATCGGTCTTCAGGAAGTCGGGGTGTCGGGGCCGCCCTGACGCCCCGGTTTCCGTGAACCCGAGTGGATCAGTGGTCGGTCGCGTCGACCGCGCCCACCGCGTCACCCGCGTCACCTGACCCACGCCACCCCGACCCCACGCCCCCGACCCGCGTCACCAGACCCGTAACGCTGACCGCGCCGCCCCGACCCCGACTCCGACCCCGACTCACGTCACCCCGACTGCGTCACCCCGGCGGCCGACCCCCGCCTCCCAGCCCTGCCCTCGCGCTTGATCCACTCGAGTTCACCAATATCGCGGTGTCAACCACGCCCGAACACCGCGATCTCGGCGATCCGGAGTGGATCGAGCCGGCGGCCGGAAGGAGGCGCTACCACCAGCCGGGCCCTTTGGAGCTGATGTCGCAAACGAATCGGCGGACCGGCCGACGTCCACGCGCAGACCGGCCGACCCCCGCGCGACGAACCGGCCGGGCCCCGCGCACGGACCGGCAGACCCCGGCGCGACGAACCGGCCAGGCCCCGCGCACGGACCGGCAGACCCCGGCGCGACGAACCGGCCAGGCCCCGCGCACGGACCGGCAGACCCCGGCGCGACGAACCGGCCGGGCCCCGCGCACGGACCGGCAGACCCCCCGACGCGACCAACCCGCCGACGTCCACGCACAGACCGGCAGACCCCCCGCGCGACGACCGGCCAGCCTGGTCGACGCCGCGAACCCCGGGAGGGCTCGTGGAGCGGCCGCGACAAGGCAGCCGCGACAGGGCAGCCGCGACAAGGCAGCCCTGATGTCGCAAACGATTCAGCTCCAAAGGCAGCGACCAGCGCACGTCGGGCTCCTGCCGACCGCTGATCAACCCAGCAACAGTGGTGCGGATTCCGTTGCAGGCACTACGCCTCTGCGCTAAATCCGTCGCCAACCGGCCGTGATACCGCCGATAACACTTGCCTCGGAGGTCCAGGCTGTGCGATAACCGTTGGCAGAGCGGCCGGCTTCACCCCTTTGACCGGCCCGACGACCGATGGGGCTGACATGGCCAACGCCACCGACCACCTCTGGATGCACTTCACCCGGATGGCGAGCTACTCCGCCGGTGAGGTGCCGACCATCGTGCGCGGCGAGGGAGCGTACGTGTGGGACGCGCAGGGTCGCCGCTACCTGGACGGGCTCGCCGGGCTCTTCGTGGTCAACGCTGGCCACGGCCGCACCGAGCTGGCCGAGGCCGCCGCCAAGCAGGCCGGCGAGCTGGCGTACTTCCCGCTCTGGTCGTACGCCCACCCGAAGGCCATCGAGCTTGCCGAGAGGATCGCCGCGCTCACCCCCGGCGACCTCAACCGGATCTTCTTCACCACCGGCGGCTCGGAGGCCGTCGAGGCGGCGTGGAAGCTGGCCCGCGCGTACTTCAAGCGCACCGGGCAGCCCAACAAGTACAAGGTGATCAGCCGCTACATCGCCTACCACGGCACCTCCATGGGTGCCCTGTCGATCACCGGCCTGCCCGGCATCAAGAGCGACTTCGAGCCACTGGTGCCGGGCGCGATCAAGGTGCCGAACACGAACTTCTACCGGGCGCCCGAGCACGGTGACGACCCCGAGGCGTTCGGCCGGTGGGCCGCCGACGAGATCGGTCGGGCCATCGAGCGGGAAGGGCCGGACACGGTCGCCGCGGTCTTCCTTGAGCCGGTGCAGAACTCCGGCGGGTGCTTCCCACCGCCGCCGGGTTACTTCCAGCGGGTACGGGAGATCTGCGACGCGTACGACGTGCTGCTCGTCTCGGACGAGGTGATCTGCTCGTGGGGGCGGTTGGGTGAGTACTTCGGCGCGGTGCGCTACGGATACCAGCCGGACATCATTACCACCGCCAAGGGCATCACTTCCGGCTACGCCCCGCTCGGCGCGATGATCGCCAGCGACCGGCTGATGGAACCCTTCCTCACCGAGACCGGCATGTTCGCCCACGGCGTGACCTTCGGTGGGCACCCGGTCTCCTGCGCGGTGGCCCTGGCCAACCTGGAGGTGTTCGCCCGAGAGGACCTGGTCGGACACGTACGCGCCAACGAGGACGCCTTCCGGGCCACCCTGGAGAAGCTGCACGACCTGCCGATCGTCGGCGACGTCCGCGGCGACGGCTACTTCTACGGCATTGAACTGGTCAAGGACAAGACCACCCGGGAGACCTTCACCGAGGCCGAATCGGAGCGCCTGCTGCGCGGCTTCCTCTCGACAGCCCTGTTCCAGGCGGGCCTCTACTGCCGGGCCGACGACCGGGGCGACCCGGTCATCCAGCTGGCCCCACCCCTGATCGCCGAGCAGCAGCACTTCGACGAGATCGAGCAGATCCTCCGCACAGTCCTAACCCAAGCCTGGAGCCGCCTCTAACCGGCCGGGCCCCCTGTTGATCAAGAGGTATGCGTCAGGAACGCGCCGAATGGTGACCGAAACCTCTTGATCAACGCGGGAATGCCCCACCGCACGGCGAACGACCCGCAAGATCGCGCTCGAACATGGAAAGAGTGGGGTCCGGACGTCGTGAGGCCACTACAACCAGGATCGACTGTGATCTTGGGCCAGGGGGTGCCGTGTGGGGCACCCTGGCGGGTCAGTGGTTGGGGGGGATCACTCGGAGGTGGCCTCGGCGGCCGGTCTGGTGGGGGTTCTCGGGACGGTTCTGGTCCGGCTCCGGGGGGCGGGGGGCCGGGCGGGCGGCTTCGCGGACCGCTTCGGCCAGCGCGACCAGGTCGTCCGTGGTGGGCGGCGGCGGCTCGAACTCGCCCTCGTGGCGGACGACGTCCCAGCCCCGCGGCGCGGTCAGGCTGCGGGCGTGCGGCTCGCAGAGGTCGTACGTGTGCGGCTCGGCGAACGCCGCCAGCGGCCCCACCACCGCTGTCGACTCGTTGTAGACATAGGTCAATGTGGCGACCGCTTGCCGGGGGCAGCCGTTACGGGAGCAGCGCCGTGGTGACCTCACGTGCGGCAGGGTATCTCCATTACCGGGTCCGGCGCATCGCTTCGCGTTGCGACACGCCCGTCATGGTGATCACAGTCGACCGTCCTGGGCGCGCCGCGCCACTGGAGCGGCGCTGCCGCTGACCAGCCCGGGACGGGCGCTACCCTTTGCCTCATGACGAGCCCGGAACACCGCCGCACCGGCCCCGGCCGGCGTGCGCATCGTGACCGGCACGGGCGCGGCCTGCGCGGACGGCTGGTTCCGGCCACCGTGCCGCTGGCGCGGACCAAGGCCGAGGTCTTCGACGACCTGGTCCTGGACACCGTCGAGACGCTGGAGCGTCGGTTCGCCAAGGAGCTGGCCGGGGTCGAGTTCGCGGTCGAGGATGTCCCGCCGGACCTGAACGTCTACGACTCGGACGTACTGGAGGATGGCGAGGTCCCGCTGGCCCGGCTGCTGCCCGGCCGCCCGGGCCGGCAGGAGGTGCCGCCGCGGATCGTGCTGTACCGGCGGCCCCTGGAGTTCCGGGCGATGGACCGTGAGGACCTCGCCGATCTCGTCCATGACGTGATCATCGAACAGGTGGCGAACCTTCTCGGGGTGGACCCGGACGAGCTCGCCTGAGCCAACCTCCGGGCGGAGAGTCGGGCGGCCCCCACCGCCTCGACCTCACACCGCTCAGGCAGTCCCCCGCCCAGACCTCGAACCGTTCAGGCCGCCCCCCGCGCAGACCTGCACCGCCCAGACCTGAACCGCTCAGGCCGCCCGCCGCTTCAACTTGCGCCGCTCCCGCTCGGAGAGCCCACCCCAGATGCCGAACCGCTCGTCGTGACCCAGTGCGTATTCGAGGCACTCGGTCTTGACCTCGCAACGCGAGCAGATCCGCTTCGCCTCGCGGGTCGAGCCGCCCTTCTCGGGAAAGAACGCCTCGGGGTCGGTCTGCGAGCACAACGCCCGCTCCTGCCACTCCGGCGCGTTTCCGAGCAGGTCGGCCACCTCAAGCTGGCCGTCCATCAAATGCCTCCTTGTCGCGCACCGGCGTCATCGCCGCTGCAACCCCCCACGCGAAAGGCGTGCTTGTCCGTCCGGTCCCGTTTTGTTGCGTTCCGCGCGAACAACCCCATTCAAATTACACGCGTGTAATGCGTGCGCCGTCAAGCCAAACTTGATAATGGAGTCGCCCTCCCGACACCCTCGGCCGGCCACTCGGGCCGTCCAGCCTCGCAACCTGCCCTATCGATTCAGACCCCGGCCGAGTAACGCCCTCTCCGGCGAGTTGCCCGACTTTTCTGCCGTGGCGCTTCTCCGACGAGTCGCCGATCGGATGGCACCAGAGACCTCCACCCCTAAGCTGATCTTGGTGGGGGACAGGTTAACGCGGTGCGGCGCAGACCGCCCGTCGAGCTGCGGACAGCACTCGTGCCCCGTCCACAATGTGGACGGGGCACGGTGGTGAAAGCGATGCTCCGGGGTCAGCCGGCGGCCCCGAAACCGCTGCTGGGCCAGGCAAACTCGGCTATCTCTCCACCATGGACAGAGATTGTGCCGGCGGGCGTACGATCGTCCCACCAGACGGTATAAATTCCGCTCGGCAGATCGGGATAGACCGCACTGTGGAACGAACCGTCCCGCACCCGACGCTCACGCACCGCCGAGTGGACCCGCCGGTCCTCGTCGCGACTGATCTCGATCTCCCGGCCGTGCAGATCCCGACCCGTGTAGACGATCAGGGCGCCGGTGTCGCCGCCCAGATCGAGGATGACGGTCCCGGTCTCCGACGGCCCGTACGCGTGCTCGTGCATCCAGTTCGCCCTTCGCCCGATCAGGACGCCGCCGACGGGTTGTTGAACCCGTCGTACGGCGTACCCAGGTAGGGGAAGTTTCCGAGGAACGGCGCTGTCACGTCGGCGGCGCTCAGCCCCGGGGTGACGGCGGCGGCCGCCGCGTCCGGTTGGAACGTCTTGTCCACCAGCGGGACGGTGACCCCGGCGATGGCCCGCAACGCGATGCTGACCACGTCGTCGCCGACCCGACGCCCGTTCGGGAACCCGGCCAGGTCGCCACCGAGCACCCCGAACCGGTCCGGACGCCTGGTGGGCGGGATCGCCGTGTTCAGTCGCAGCATGTCGGCCTGCACCTCGCCGGTGCTGTTGGTGAAGCCGTCGATCAGCCCGGCCGGCACGCCGGTGAGCAGGATCGCCACCAGGTCGGCCCGCGCCTTCTTCGCCTTGGTGAGCTTGTCCAGGTTGGGAAAGACGTCCGGGTAGAGCGCCGGCAGCAACGCGGCCAGCTCCGGCTGCTCGACGAACTGGGCGAACCGTTTGTCCTCCGACGGTGGCAGCGAATTCCACAGGTCCTTCTTGGACATCGGCACGATGACCTCGTTGAACAGTGGATTGCCCAACCGCGATACCTGGGTGAACGGGCCGGTGCTGGTGTCCGCCCCGCCCCGGTCGCCGAGCACCCGCACCTGCCGACGCGACGCCGACGTCCACACCCCGATCACCGACGCCCGATCCGCGGCACCGTACCGGTTGGCGCGCCGACGCACCCGCTCCAGCGGCACCTGCACCGCGATGCTGTGCACGTTCATCCGGTCGGTGGCGTTCACCGGCTCGCCCTCGGCCTTGAAGATCTTCTTCCCGGCGACGTGCAGTTGCTGGAACGGCCGCAGCGTGCCGAGGTCGAAGATCGCCCCAAGGTCGACGAAGAACCCGTCGGCGCGTTGCCCGGCGAAGACCCGCTCCCCAGTGGAGAGCGAGTAGGTGGCCTGCCGCACCAGGTCGGCGTACTTCGGGGTGGACAGCGGGCCGACGTTGCACGGCGGACACTGCAGCTTGTGCGCCAGCCGGTGCTCGCGGCCGTCGGCCACCCGGGTCAGGCTGTAGAACTGCCGCCGGTTCCAGGTCTTGCTGTCGAGCGAATCGATCGGGCCGGTGTTGTAGAGAAAACTGTTCGGGTTCGTGATCTCGGTGGTGAATTCGAACCGGTAGGTGACGTCCGGACGACCGTCACCGTCGTTGTCGATATGGATCTCGTAGCGCACGTCGTCGCCGAACTCGAAGAAGTTCGGGCCCCCGGAGGGGAGTTGCAACGGCACGTAGTTGGCGATCAACGTGACCGTGTCGCGTTTGTCGGGGCTGACGAACGCGTACAGGTCGGAGCTGTCGGCTACCGGATCCTTGGCTATCTCCGGGGCCTCGCGGTGGGAAGACATGACGGACCAACCTCACTGGGCGGGGACAGGATGGCGGGGCGGAGGGGTCGGGTCAGCGCCGGGCGGCGCGCCGCAGCCGGTCCGCCAGGCCGCGGTCGCGTACCTCGATGCGCCTCTCACCGACGAAGACGTCCATCGTTCCCGAGTCGGCGTCACGCAGATGAACGACGATCGGCTCGTCGGCTCGACCGGCCGAGCCCGGGGCGTTCTGCGCGGCCGACAGGCCCGGCACTGTGAGCGCGGCGGCGCCGAGGGTGGCGCTGGCCGCGGCGGTCAACGTCTGCCGGCGGGTCAGTCGCGGCCACTGCCGCTTCCGCTGATCACTGGTCATGGGCAACCTTTCCGGCGGTGGCGCGAGCGCGCCCGCGGAGACGGACGGGTCCGGTGCCGTCACGCGACGCCGCCGGGCCCCTGAGGGGACACCGGCGGCGGTCCTCGCCGCGACCGCCACCGGCATCGCGTGGTACGGCCGGTGGCGGGGAAAGGTTCGACGTCAGGGCCGGGCGTGACCGTACGCAGTCGACCGCTTGCGCGCCGGACGTCCGGCGGCCTTCGCGATGGCCCGCAACTGCTCCTCGGTACGCGCCGAACCGTTGTCGGAGCCGGCCATCCGGGAGATGGTCTCCTCCATCAGCGTGCCGCCGAGGTCGTTGCAGCCGCCCTGGAGCATCGCGACGGTGCCCTCGTCGCCGAGCTTCACCCAGGAGCACTGGACGTTGTCGATCCGACCGTGCAGCAGCAGCCGGGACATGGCGTGCACCACCCGGTTCTCCCGCCAGGTCGGCCCGGGTCGGGCGATACCCGCCAGATAGATCGGAGCATTCGTGTGCACGAACGGCAGCGCCACGAACTCGGTGAACCCGCCGGTGCGGTCCTGCACCCCGGCCAACACCCGGAAGTGCGCCAGCCACTGCCCGGGGTGGTCGACGTGGCCGTACATCATCGTGGAGCTGGACCGGATGCCCAGCTCGTGGGCGGTGCTGACCACCTCGACCCAGGCGGCGGCCGGAAGTTTGCCCTTGGTCAGCACCCAGCGCACGTCGTCGTCGAGGATCTCGGCGGCGGTGCCCGGGATGGTGTCCAGCCCGGCCTCGCGTAGCTGGAGCAGCCACTCACGGACCGGCACCCCGGCCTTCGCGGCGGCGGTGACGATCTCCATGGGAGAGAACGCGTGCACGTGCATCTCGGGCACCCGGGCCTTGATCGCGCGAACGATGTCGGCGTACCCGGTGACCGGCATCTTCGGGTCAATGCCCCCCTGGAGGCACACCTCGCTGGCGCCGGCCGCCCACGCCTGCTCGGCCCGGTCCGCCACCTGCTCGACGGAGAGCCGGTACGCGTCGGCGTCCCGCTCACGCTGCGCGAACGCACAGAACCGGCAGCCCACGTAACAGACGTTGCTGAAGTTGATGTTGCGGTTGACCACGTAGGTGACGTCGTCGCCGACCGCCGCACGGCGCACGTCGTCGGCGAGGCGGCACAACTCGTCCAGCGCCGGCCCGTCCGCACCGAACAGCGCCAGCGCGGCATCGGTGTGCCCGGGGTCGAGCAGCGCCGCCGGGTCGTCGGCGGCGAGCCGCAGCCCGGCCGCCAGGTCACGGTCCGTGCCGTTCCCGGCCGATGCCACTGGTACGCCCGCCCGGCGGGCTGTCGCCTCCGGGGTGACCTTGCCAGCGACCTCGGACCAGTCGCCGTACACGCTGTCGAAGTCGCCGCGCCGGTCGTCGGTGCGGCCGGTGGTGTCGATCGTGGCGTGCAGGTCGACCCGCCCGCCGAACACCTCCTCCGGCTCCTGCCACGGCCGTCCCTGCGGCATCGCCGACTCGACAGCCATGCCCGTCGCCGCGTCGGCCAGGGCGCCGACGTGCGGCAGCAACCGTGGGTCGAGCCACGGATCACCCGCGCGCACGTACTCGGGGTAGATCGTCAACCGCTCCCGCAACGTGAACCCGGCCAACTCGCTGTGCCGGGCCAGCTCGTCGATCTGCGGCCAGGGGCGCTCCGGGTTGACGTGGTCGGGGGTGAGCGGGGAAACGCCACCCCAGTCGTCGATGCCGGCGCGCAGCAACAGGTCGTACTCGCCGGCGATGAGGTTCGGCGGGGCCTGGATCCGGGCCTTCGGGCCCAGCAGCAACCGGGCCACCGCCACAGTGGCGGCCAGATCGTGCAGCTCCGCGTCCGGCATGCCGCGCATCGCCGTGTCCGGCTTGGCGCGGAAGTTCTGCACGATCACCTCCTGGAGGTGGCCGTACTCCCGGTGGACGCGACGGATCGCGAACAGCGCCTCCACCCGCTCCGCCGGAGTCTCCCCGATGCCGATCAGGATGCCGGTGGTGAACGGCACCCCGACCCGGCCCGCGTCCTCAAGCACCCGCAACCGGACCGCCGGCTCCTTGTCCGGTGAGCCGAAGTGCGGACCACCCGGCTCCGACCAGAGTCGGGTCGCTGTCGTCTCCAGCATCATGCCCATGCTCGGCGCGACCGGCTTCAGCCGTTGCAGCTCCGACCAGGACAGCACCCCAGGGTTGAGGTGCGGCAACAGGCCGGTCTCCTCCAGCACCGCCACCGCACAGGCGCGCAGGTAGTCCAGTGTCGAGTCGTAACCGCGTTCGTCCAACCAGGTCCGAGCCGCCGGCCAGCGTTCCTCCGGTCGGTCACCCAGGGTGAACAGCGCCTCCTTGCAGCCCTGCGCAGCCCCGGCCCGGGCGATCGCGAGGACCTCGTCGCGGTCCAGGAACGGCGCCGGCAGCCGGTGCGGCACCGTCGCGAAGGTGCAGTAGTGGCAGCGGTCCCGGCAGAGCCGGGTCAGCGGAATGAAAACCTTCTTCGAGTACGTGACCACACCCGGCCGCCCGGCGTCCCGCAGCCCGGCGTCGCGGATCCCCCCGGCGAGCCGGAGCAGCTCGTCGAGCGCGTCGCCACGAGCGGACAGCAGCGCGGTGGCCTCATCGACATCCAGCGCCCGCCCGTTCGTAGCCCGGCCCAGGGCCCGCCGCACGCTCGCATCGCTCGGGCCGGAGTGGGTGCGATCAACCATCCACTCACCCTATGCGCAGCCCCACGCCACCCAACCAGTCCCCACCACGCCCGCCCCGAGTGCCGCGCCCCGCCCCGCCACCACGCCCGCACCGCGCACCGCGCGCACCGCGCCGCGCGCGCCCGCGTCGCGCGCCCGCTGCTGCGCCCGTGACGCGCGCCCCGTGACGCGCTCGCGCCCGCACCGTGCCGCGCCCCCTGCCGTGCCCCGCCCTGCCCCGTGCCACGCCCCCGCGCCGTCAACCCGCCCTGGGCGCAGGGTCCCCACCCCACCCCGTGTCGATCAAGGAGTTGTGGTGGGTGACAAAGCGTGTTGTGTGGCACAAATCTGGCACCACAACTCCATGATCGACGGACCTGGAGCGCCTGCGGCTCGCGATCTTGCAGTTTGTGTCCCCACTTAGGGGACATCTCGCTCGTTCCGACTACCGAAAGTGCAAGATCGCTGCGGTTTTCGGGTCAGCGGGGCTGGTCGGGGTGGTCGTTGGGCTTGATGTATTGGGTGCGGTCGGTGTCCGGGTCGGCCGGGTGGGAGATGACCTCGGTCGGGTCGGCGGACTGGCGCGGGATCGCCTGAGTGGGGTCGGCCGACGGCGGCTGCCCGAACGGCGGCGGCGCAGCCGGGGACGGCGGCGCCGACTGGGGGGCGGGGTTCGCCGGCGGCGCGGACTGCGGAGCCTGGAACGGCGGCGCGGACTGCGGGTGCGGCGGCGCGGACTGCGGGAACGGCGGGGCCGACTGCGGGGCCTGGAACGGGGGCGACTGTTGGCCGTACTGGCCGGCCTGCGGATAACCGCCGGGCTGACCGGCCTGCGGGTAACCACCAGGCTGACCGGCCTGCGGGTAACCACCAGGCTGACCGGGAGCGGGCCATCCGCCCTGCGGCTGACCGCCGGGCTGCCCCGGGGCCGGCCAACCGCCCTGCTGCTGCGGCCAGCCCGGCTGGGGCTGGCCGTAGACGCCCGGCTGCGGCTTGGCTCGCGGCACGTAGTAGTGGGCACGCCAGATGGTGTAGACGACCCAGGCGGCGATCGCGAAGATCACCATCCAGGCGAACCGGGTGAGCACACCGAGCAGCGCGTCGAGCACCTCTGCCTCGGCCAGCCGGCCCACCGTCCAGATCAGCATTGTCAGCGTGCCGAACAGGGCGCTGACCGCGTACTCGACGACAGCTGCCTGTGTGATCAGCTTCGCCTTCGCCAACACGGGCGAGATGTGCGTGGCCAACAGCACCGCCAGCAGCGGGAGGCCCACCGCCTCCACCCCGACGAACGCGTAGAAGGCGCTGCCCGCGCGGTCGGTGAAGGAGCTGTAGTCGTTCGGGGCGATGAGCCGGAGCAGGCCCACGAAGAGGAACACGGCGTTGGCGCCAAGCAGCACGAGCGCGGCGAGCTCCCGCAGTGGCTTGGTCAGCTGGCGGGCCTGCGTCGCGTCGGCGGACGCGGGCTCGGCGGGGCTGGTCACGAGCTCCCCCTCGGGGCATCAACGGACAGGGCGCACGTGAGCCTAGTCTCCCGGGCCACCCACGGATCGGAGGCGTCACGTGCGCGAGGATGGTCGACATGCGCATCGTGGTTCTGGCTGGCGGCATCGGCGGCGCCCGGTTCCTGCTCGGCGTCCGGGCGTACGCCCGTGACGTCGGCGCGGAGGTGACCGCCGTTGTCAACGTCGGCGACGACCTGTGGTTACACGGGTTGAAGATCTGCCCCGACCTGGACAGCGTCATGTACACGCTCGGCGGGGGCGCCGACCCGGAGCGGGGCTGGGGTCGGGTCGGCGAGAGCTGGACTGTCAAACAGGAGTTGGCCGCGTACGGGGCGGAGCCGACCTGGTTCGGCCTCGGCGACAAGGACATCGCCACCCATCTGGTCCGCAGCACCATGCTCAACGGCGGTTACCCGTTGAGCGCGGTCACCGAGGCGCTGGCCAGCCGCTGGGAGCCGGGCGTACGCCTGTTGCCGGCGACGGACGACCGCCTGGAGACCCATGCCGTGGTGGAGGACGACCAGGGTCAGCGGGCGATCCATTTCCAGGAGTGGTGGGTGCGGTACCGGGCCGACATCCGCACGCACCGTTTCGTGTTCGTGGGCGCGGAGACGGCGAAGCCGGCCCCCGGGGTGCTGGACGCGATCGCGTCGGCCGATCTGGTGCTGGTCGCGCCGAGTAACCCGGTGGTGAGCGTCGCGCCGGTGCTGGCCGTGCCGGGGCTGCGTGCGGCGGTGGCGGACGGCCCGGCGCCGGTGGTGGGTGTCTCCCCGATCATCGGCGGCGCGCCGGTGCGGGGGATGGCCGACCGTTGCCTGGCGGTGCTCGGTACGGAGTGCAGCGCGGCGGGGGTGGGTCGGCTCTACGGCGGCCGGGCGAGCGGCGGCCTGCTCGACGGTTGGCTGGTGGCCGAGGAGGACGCGGGCACTGTGGTGCCCGAGGTGACGGTCCGCGCGGTGCCGCTGCGGATGACGGACGAGGCGGCGACGGCGGCAATGGTCCGCGCCGCGGTGGAGTTGACGTGAGGCTGGAAATTCTGCCGGTGCTCGGCATCGGTCACGTGACCGAGGGTGACGATCTGGCTGCGGTGATCGCGACCGCTGCGCCGTGGTTGCGCAACGGCGATGTGCTGGTGGTGACCAGCAAGATCGTTTCCAAGGCGGAGGGGCGGCTCGTCGACGTGCCGGCGGACGGGCCGGAGCGGCTTGCCGCACGGGACGACGTCCTGGCCGGTGAGACCGCCCGGGTGGTCGCCAGTCGGGGGGCGACCCGGATCGTGCAGACCCACCACGGCTTCGTCATGGCGTCGGCGGGGATCGACGCGTCGAACGTGGACAAGACCCAGCTGGTGCTGCTGCCGGTCGACCCGGACGCCTCGGCGCGGGCTCTGCGGGACGCGCTGCGGGAGCGCTACGACCTGGACCTCGCCGTGATCATCAGCGACACGATGGGCCGGCCCTGGCGCAACGGGCTCACCGACGTGGCGCTCGGGGTGGCCGGAATGCCGGCCATCCGTGACCACCGGGGCGAGGTCGACCCGTACGGCAACGAGTTGCAGTTGACCCAGATGGCGGTGGTGGACGAGCTGGCGGGTGCCGGCGAACTGATCAAGGGTAAGTGCGATCAGGTCCCCGTCGCGGTGGTGCGGGGCTACCTGCCGGCCGCCATCCCGGACGACGCCGGTGGCGCGCGGGCGCTGATCCGCGACGCGGCACAGGATCTGTTCTCGCTGGGTACCGCTGAGGCCCACGCCGCGGGGCTCTCCGACGCCGCCACCCTGGCCGACGGTCCCGGCCCGACGCCGGCCGACCTGACCGCTGTGCGGCGGGCGATCGACGCGGTCGCCGGGGTGGTCGCCCCCGGCACGGTCTTCACGCTGGTCGACGAGGCTGAGGTACGCGCCGGTCTGGTCGCCGAGATGCCCGGGTGGCCGGACGGCGCCGACCTGGTGCTCGGCTCGGCCCCGACGCCCGTCGAGCCGATGGGTCTGGTCCGCTTCGGCGCCGACCTGCACCGGCTGCGCGTCGCCCTGGCCGCCCAGGGTGTCGGGTCGACACTGTTGCCGCCACCGCCCGGCAGCCCGGCGAGCGCCGCGCTCGCCCTGTAGATCCACCCTCGGCCGGCACGGATGGCCGGGTCACGCGTCCAGCATGGCCCGGCCCAGCGGGGTCAACGTGTGCAGCACGCTGTTGCGTTCGCGGTGGCTGACCAGCAGACCAGCGTTGCGCAGCACGGTGGCGTGCTGGCTCGCCGCCGCCGGTGAGATGTTGAGCTGGCGGGCGACCTCCCCGGTGGTGCAGCCCTCGTCGCTGGCCTGCAACACCGCCGCCCTGGTGCGGCCCAGCAGCGCGGCGAGTGATTCGCGGGCAGCACCGGAGGCGGCGCTGGGGTCGGCGGAGACCAGCGCGCCCAGCCGGTCCACCGGGTAGACCAGCACCGGTGGCAGCGCCGGGTCGAGCAGTGCGACAGGGGTGGCCGCGCAGAAGAACGACGGCACCAGCAGCAGCCCACGGCCGTCCAGGTGCAGTTCCCGGCTGTGCGGGTAGCTGCGGACCTCCAGCACCCCGCTCTCCCAGCGCATCGTTGGCCGGAGGCTGGTGAGCAGGCCCTCGACGCCGCCGTCGAGCAGCGCCCGCGCCCGCCGGGTGCGGTCCGCCGCGACCGCGGCCTGGATCCGGCTCCAGTACGGACTGATCGCCAGCGACCGGTACTGCTCCATCGACTCGGCCAGGTGGTGCAGCGCCGACACCTCACCCCGGGCGAGCGCGGCCGCCGAGGAGGGCAGCTGGTTCTCGGCGGCCAGCACGCTCAGGTCCCGCTGCAACAACTGGGCGGGGGTACGGCGGAGTGCGTCCAGCCCGGCCTCGAAGCCCTCGACGCTGGCGTACGGGGTGAGGAAGTCGGGGAAGTAGCCACGCGGCGGGTTCAACGCGAAGAGCAGGCGGAGCTGCTCGGAGGCGGAGTCCTGGCGCAGATCCCGGGCCACGCTGCGCCGCCAGTTGGCGGTCAGCGGATCGCGGGTGCGGCCGCGCAGCACGTGCAGGCTGAGGACCAGCTCCCAGACCGGGTCCGCCGCCGGTGCCACCCGGGTCCGGAGGATGTCCTCCCCAGAAAAGTGGATCTTCAGCATGGAGCGCTCCTGTGTCGCCGGCAGGGGGGTGCCGGATGACCGTTCGACTCTACCTGGCCGGCACTAATCTCCATCTTTAAGCCTGGACTGAAAAACCTCGACGCCTCCGGGGCGGGTTCGGCATGCTTCCCATGCCCGAACACGGCGCCGCGCGTCCTTGACGCCCGCGCTGCCGGGGGCACCGGGACCGGGGAGGCCCCGGTGATCGGACGGCACCACGAGGGTCTGCGGCCCTTGTTCCGCAGAGGTGCCGTCCGGTCATCCCGCCCCCCGCGCCGGCTCAGCCGACCCAGAGCGCGACCCGATGGTCCTCGTCCGTGACGTAGAACGACAGTCCGTCCAGCTCCGCCACGCCCTCGACGTGGTGAAACGGGGCCAGGTCCGCCACCTGCTCCCCGACGAGCCGCCGCCCGTCGCCCGCCTCGCCACCGGTCAGCCGGAAGCGGACGTGTCGGGAGGTGACCTCACCCCCACCCGGATGGTCGTCGAGCAGTACCGACCCCTTGCCGAGCGCGTCGATCGAGCCGATCACGGCCGCGTACCCGCCGTCCGATGTCGGGGTGATCGCGCGGAAGCCGGTCAGCTCCCCCGGCGGAGTGACACCTGTCAACGCGTACGCGCCCAACGCCCGCGGCCACTCCCGCTCGGCAGTGAACATGCCCGGCACACCGGCCACCTCGACCAGGATCGGCTCACCGGCGTCGGTGACCGGAAAACGCAGCCCGAGCAGCACCGTCCCGGCCGGGGTGAACGCCGCGGCCTCCACGTTCAACGGCAGGTCGTCCCTGGCCAACCGGCTCACCCAGCTCTTCTCCCGGACGGTTCCCCGGGCCAGCGTCTCCACGATGAACCGTTCCCGCACCCGCTCCCCCGCCGGCAGGACTGTCAGCGGCGACGCGGCGAGAGCATCGTTCACCGCCCGGTGCAGCCGAAACGAGTTGCGTACCACGTGCACCGGCACCGGCCCGGCCGCCGCGTCGTCCTCACGGAACCGGGCCACGAAGGCGCGCCGAGGTCTCAGCGGGCCAGCCTTCGAGCCGAAGTGGGAGCCGAAGACGTACACCCAGCCGTCGTGGTGGGCGAGCGCCTCACCGTCCTCGGTCCGCCCGTTCTCCACACCAGCATCCGCCCGCACGTGCAGGGCCGTCCACTCCCCGTCGTCGCCCTCCAGCAGCAGCGCGAGGCAGCGCTCCACCGGCCCCTCGTCCAGCACGGTCCAGAAGCCCCGCCGGGCACCGTACGCCCGCAGCAGCGCCGCCGACCGCACCGGCAACAGATCGCTGGCCTCGTTACCGGCCACCACGAATTCGACGAGTCGCACTGTCACCGGGCCAGCGTACGGAGCACACGCTCGTACAGTGGCGGGGTGCCCGACACAGTGATTACCGGCCCGACCGCCCAGACGACCGACCCCGAGGTGTACAAGGCGCTGCACGCCGACGCCACCGCGTTGCTGGAGGGTTGGCAGCCGACCAGCCCGGACGCGGCCGGCGCGCGGGACCGGACCCTCGCGCTGCTCGCCGCCGGCCCGGTCGCGATGAGCCGGCAGCACCGCCCCGGGCATGTCACCGCCAGCGCGTTGGTGCTGGACTCCACCGGCTCCCGGGTGCTGCTCTGCCTGCACGTCAAGTTCGGGCGTTGGGTGCAGCTCGGCGGGCACTGCGAGCCGATTGACCAGACCCTGGTCGCCGCGGCGCTCCGCGAGGCCACCGAGGAGTCCGGGATCGCCGGCCTGCGCATCGACCCGGTGCCGATCGACGTGGACGTGCACCAGGTGCAGTGTCAGGGCGGCTCGGCGCACCACGACGTCCGGTTCGCGGTGATCGCCCCGCCCTCGGCTGTGGAGCAGGTCAGCGACGAGGCCGAGCAGCTGGGCTGGTTCCCACCGGACCAGCTGCCCGAGCCGCTGGCCGGCGGGACCGCCCACCTGATCGCACCGGGCCTCGCCGCCCTCAGACGTAGCCCTCTTCGCCTCGCTCCTTGAGCTCGTCGACCAGGGCCTTGACGTCCTGCGCCCGGTCGCGCGGGCAGACCAGCACCGCGTCCGGGGTGTCCACAACGATCAGGTCGCGCAGGCCGAGCACGGCCACCAACCGACCCGACTGCGGGACGACAACGAGGTTGCTGCTGTCCCGCAGCAGCACGCCCGGCTTGGCCTCGGTGCCGAGCACCACGTTGCCCGCGTCGTCGGTTGCCAGCACGTCGCCCAGGGTGTGGAAGTCACCGACGTCGTTCCAGCCGAAGTCGCCCGGCACCGTCGCCACCCGACCCGCAGTGGCCGCACCCTCCATCACCGCGTAGTCGACGGAGATCTTCGGCAGGGTCGGCCAGATCGCGCCCAGGACGTCGTCCTGCTCCGGGGTGCCCCAGGCGGCGGCGATCGCGGCGACGCCGGCGTGCAGCGCCGGCTGCTGGCGGGCCAGTTCGGCGAGGAAGACGTCCACCCGCCACACGAACATGCTCGCGTTCCACAGGTGCCGGCCCGAACGGACGTACGCCTCGGCGACCTCGGCGGCCGGCTTCTCCTTGAATTCGGTCACCGGCCGCCACGGCACACCCTCGGTCGGATCGCCGGTCTCCAGGTAGCCGTAGCCGGTCTCGGCGCGGGTCGGAGTGATCCCGACGGTCATCAGCATGCCCTGCTCGGCCCCGCGGACCGCCTCCTGAACAGTGCAGACCCAGCTGTCCGTGTCGCGGATCAGGTGGTCGGCCGCGAAGCTGCCCATCACCGCGTCCGGGTCCCGCGCCGAGATCACCGCGGCGGCCAACGCGATCGCCGCGCAGGAATCCCGGGGGGAGGGCTCGACCAGGATGTTCTCCTCCGGCAGCACTGTCAGCTGCCGTGCCACCGCCGCGACGTGCGCGGCACCGGTGACCACAAGGGTCCGATCCGGTGTGGTCAGCGGCGCGAGCCGTTCGACTGTCGCCTGAAGCAGCGAGGCGCTGGTGCCGGTCAGCGGGTGGAGGAACTTGGGATGGCCAGCGCGGGACAACGGCCACAACCTCGTGCCACTGCCACCTGCCGGAATGACCGCATAGAGCATCCGCACATCATGCCCGACGTACCTGCCCAAAGTGGCACGGGTCACCCGCAGTGGTGCGGAGGTCAGGAACGGGCGCGACTCCACGCCGCGATGTGCACCTCGGCGCTGGACTCCCAGGTGAACTCCTTGGCCCGGTCGAACCCCGCCTTCGCCAGCGACAACCGCCGCTGCTCGTCGTCGAGCAGGGCGGCCAGGTCGGCGCCGATCTGCTCCGGGTCCTCAGAGGTGTACGCGACAGCGTCGCCGCCCACCTCGGGCAGCGAGAGCCGGGGCGTGGTCAGCACCGGGGCGGCGCACGCCATCGCCTCCAGGATCGGCAGCCCGAACCCCTCGCCGTAGGACGGGTACGCGGCGACCAGGGCACCGCCGAGGAAACCTGGCAGGTCGGCGTAGCGCAGGTAGCCGGGGCGCAGCAGACGCAGGTGCGACGGCACCTCGGCCACCGCCCGGTCGATGTCCTCGTCGTGCCCCTGCCCACCGGCGATCACCAGGGCCGGCGGGTCGGCCCGGTCAGCCACCGCCCGCGCCCACCCACGGATCAGGTTGGGCACGTTCTTCCGAGGCTCCTTGGCACCGAGGAACGCGACGTAGCTGCTGTTGCCCAGCCCCAGACGCGCGCGTACCCGAGCCTTCTCCTCCTCGGTGGGAGCGTGGAAGGCAGCCTGGTCGACGCCGTGGTAGGCCACGTCGATCCGCGTCGGATCGGCGTCGAGCAGCCGGATCAGCTCGTCCCGGGTGGCCTTGCTGGGCACTATCACCCGGTCGGCGCGGCGCAGCGAGGTCTTGATGGCGCTGCGGAAGAACGTGCGGCGCGACTTGTCGTAATGCTCCGGCTCGGTGAAGAACGTCGCATCGTGCACGGTGACCGTGACCGGACACCCGGCCCGCAGCGGGCAGGTGTAGAAGGGCGAGTGCAGCACCTCTGCGCCCACCTGCTGGGCGAGCAGCGGCAGGCCGGTCTGCTCCCAGGCGAGCCGGGCCGGGCGGTGCGCCACGGCGGCCGGAGCCGGGATGATCTCCGCGCCGGGCAGCATGCGGGTGTACCGCTCCAGATCGGTGCGGAGGCTGACCACCGCCAGCTCCACCCCCGACCCGCACACCTTGCCGAGGGCGCCGAGCAGACCGTCGACGTATCGACCGACACCACCACGGTCGGTGGGGACACTCGTGGCGTCGATGAGCACGCGGGGCGGGCGACCGGCGGTCACGGGGCGACTCCTTGAACTGGCGGGCCTGTGGGGAACAACACTCCGGGGGTAAAGCCTACGCCGGGGCGCGGGGCCGACGCTGACTGCGACCCGACGGTACGCCGACTTGTCATCGTCATCGAGTACGGCCCGCACTGGCGTATCGTTCGCGCCGATGGCCGACAACATTGCCCGGGTGTTCGCCGACGCGATCGCGACCGACCCGACCCGACCGCTGCTCACCTGGTACGACGACGCCACCGGCGACCGCACCGAACTCTCCGGCGTCACGTTGGCGAACTGGGTGGCGAAGACCGCCAACCTCCTCGTCGACGAGGTCGGCCTCGCGCCGGGCACCCCGGCCGGCGTGCTGCTGCCGCCACACTGGCAGACCGCGGCGGTGCTGCTGGCCTGCTGGTCGGCCAAGCTGAGTGTCGTCGACACGCCGGGCGATGTGGGGGTGCTCTTCGCCGCCGTCGACCAGTTCGACGAGGCGCAGTCCTGGTCCGCAGACGAGCGGTACGCCCTCGGGTTGGCTCCGCTCGCCGCCCCGCTCCGGCAGGTGCCGCCCGGGTTCGCCGACTACGTCGTCGAGGTACGCGGGCACGGTGACCACTTCACGCCGCAATCCGGCCCCGGCCCCACCGACGCGCACCTGCTGGGTCGCGCCGAGGCCCGCGCCACCGAGTTGGGCATCCTCCCCGGCGCCCGGGTCCTCATCGACGCGGCCCGGTACCCCGACCCGGTCGACTGGCTGCTGGCCCCGCTGACCCGAGCCGCCACAGTGGTCCTCTGCGCCAACCAGGACCCGGCCCGCCTGGCCGCCAGGCTGACCGCAGAGAAAGTCACCCACCCCCTCCCCTGACCCTCCCCGCCCCACCCCCCTGCTCCCGCGATCTTGCAGTTCCGGTTGCCGAGATGCGCGGAATGCCCCTTATATCGCGACAGAAAGTGCAAGATCGCGGGGGTCAGGGCGGAGGTTAGGGGCGAGGACGGCGTTGGGCGAGGGCGGCGAAGGCGGTCAGGGACTCGGGGTTGACCAGGGCGCCCTTCGCTGCGGCCTGGTCGACAGGGGTGCCGGTGAGGATCTTCTTGACCGGCACCTCCAGCTTCTTCGCCGAGAGGGTGCGGGGCACCGAACGCACCTGGTGGATCTCGTCGGGCACGTGCCGGGGTGAGAGCGCCGTACGCAGTTCGCGGCAGATCTTCGCGCGCATCGGGTCGTCCAACTCCAGACCCTCGGCCAGCACCACGAAGAGCAGCAGCTCACCGGCGCCGCCCTCGTCGTCCTCCAGGTGCACGACCACCGAGTCGAGCACCTCGTCGAGCCCTTCCACCACCGAGTAGAACTCGGCGGTGCCGAGGCGCACCCCACCACGGTTGAGGGTGGCGTCGGAGCGGCCGGTGATCACGCAGCCACCCCGCTCGTTGATGGTGATCCAGTCACCGTGCCGCCAGACGCCCGGGTAGACGTCGAAGTACGCCTCCGCGTAACGGGTGCCGTCCGGGTCGTTCCAGAAGCCCACCGGCATGCTCGGCATCGGTTCGGTGATCACCAGCTCGCCGAGTTCGCCGATGACCGGCGTGCCGTCGGCGGAACGGGCCTCCACCTTGGCGCCCAACGCCCGGCAGGCGATCTCACCGGCGTACACCGGCAGCAGCGGCACCCCGCCGACGAAACCGGTGCACACGTCGGTGCCCCCGGAAAGCGACTGGAGCTGGACGTGGTCGCCGACGGTCTCGTACACCCAGCGGAAGCCCTCCGCGGGTAGCGGCGCACCGGTGGAACCCACGCCGCGCAGCGCCGACAGGTCGGCGACCTCCCGGGGGACCAACCCGGCCTTACGGCAGGCCAACAGGTACGGCGCGGAGGTGCCGAAGTACGTCGTGCCGGTCTCCGCCGCCAGCCGCCACAGCCCGCCGAGGTCAGGCTCAGCCGGCCGGCCGGGCTCCGCCCGGACCCCCGGGTTGCCGTCGAAGAGCACGATGGCCGCCCCCACCGCCGGGCCGGAGACCAGGAAGTTCCACATCATCCAGCCGGTGGTGGTGAACCAGAAGAAGCGGTCGGCCGGACCCAGGTCGTGGTGCAGCGCGAGCATCTTCAGGTGCTCCAGCAGGATGCCGCCGTGGCCGTGCACGATCGGCTTCGGCAGCCCTGTGGTGCCCGAGGAGTACAGCACGTAGAGCGGGTGGTCGAACGGCACCGGCGTGAACGTCAACGGCTCGTCGGTGGGCGCGGCCAGCTCGGCCCAGCCCAGCGCGCCCTCGGGTGCGGGGGCCGCCGGGTCGAGGTAGCCGATGCTGACGGTGTGGCGCAACGACGGCAGGGCGGCCCGGATCGCCGCGACCTCGGCACGCCGGTCCACCGGCTTGTCGCCGTACCGGTAGCCGTCCACTGCGACCAGCACCGTCGGTTCGATCTGCTGCCAACGGTCAGTGACGCTACGGGTGCCGAACTCGGGGGCGCAGGACGAGAAGATCGCGCCGAGGCTGGCGGTGGCCAGCAGCAGGACGTACGTCTCGGCGATGTTCGGGGCGTACGCCGCCACCCGGTCACCGGCGGTGACGCCGAGCCGGCGCAGCCCGGCCGACACCCGGCGGACCTGCTCGCGCAGCTCAGCGGCGGTCAGCGTGACCGGCGCCCGGGTCTGCCCGTGCGCGATGACCACCGGGTCGTCGTCGGCGCGGCCCGGCATCCGCAGCACGTTCTCGGCGTAGTTGAGCGTGGCGTCGGGGAACCAGCGGGCGCCGGGCATCCCCCGCTCGGCCAGGGTGGCGGTCGGCGGGGTGTGCGCGATCACCTCGAAGTGGTCCCAGATCGAGCGCCAGAACCCGTCCAGATCGGTGGTGGACCAGCGCCACAGCGCGTCGTAGTCGGCGAAGTCCAACCCGCGGTGCTCCCGCAGCCAGCGCAGGTAGGCACCGATCCGGGACCGCTGACGTACGTCCGCCGGCGGCGTCCACAGCATGTCACCCACTGCTCCACCCTCCCCCTGGCCCGACACGACACTGTGACTGGGCCGTGGCGCCATCTTGCCCTACCTCGAAGCGCCATTCTGCGCACCGGGTAGGTCGACCGACGCGTGCCCGTCCCACACTCCGACCCGCCACCTCATGTGGGTCAGCCGGCGCGGTGGGCCTGGATGGCACGGCGGCGGGCGAGGCGGTGCGCGCGGCGGATCTCCGCCTCCTTGTACCGGCGCTCGTCCTCCGCCGTCTCCGGCAGCACCGGGCGGACCGCCCGCGGCGCCCCGCCCACGTCCACGCCGACGAACACCAGGTACGCGGTGGCCACCCGAACCGGCGCGTCCTCGGCCGAGTCCCACCGTTCGGCGACCACCCGTACGCCCACCTCCATGGACGTCTGGCCGGTCCAGTTCACCTGGGCGTGCGCGTGCACCAGGTCGCCGACCCGGACCGCCTCGGAGAAGACGATCTCGTCGATCGCCGCTGTCACCGCGGTCCCGCCGCTGTGTCGGGCGGCAGCGGCCCCGGCCACGTCGTCAACGAACTTCATCAGAACCCCGCCGTGCACGGTGCCGTAGAGGTTGACGTCCACCGCGGTCATGATCTTGCTGAGAGTGACGCGCGAGTACGACGTCGGCTTGCCGGTTGGAGCGGCGGAGAGGTGCTCAGTCATGTCGAAAACGGTACGGTGCGCGGATGCGACATCTCTGGAGCTTCCTCGCCGGGCTGGTGGTGGCGCCCATCACCTGGGTGCTGGTCACACTGGGGCAGGACGGGTCGAGCCGGACGGTCGACCGCTGGGTGGAGATCGGCACGTTCAACACCGCCAACCTGATCGAGCCGGCCGTGTACCTCGGTGTCGGCGGTGTCCTGCTGGGCCTGCTCGGCACGCTGCGCTTCTCGCCGTTGGGCCCGTTGGTGGCCGGTGCGCTGCTGGTCACCCCGTACATCGGGATGTTCGTGGCGCCCTTCTCGGTGCGGGACGCGATCCCGCACGAGTGGAAGGTGTTCGGCGATCCGTTGCCGCTGCGACTGCCAGTGGAGAACGGCACGCTCTTCCTGCTCGGCCTGCTGCTGCTGATGGCGACCTTCAGCCAACAGCGTTGGCGGCAGTGGCCGAGCCCGGCGACCGAACCCGCTGCGGCACCCACCCCCGCCTCGGACGGAGGCCCCCGCAACGACGACTTCACGTTGACCGACTGGCCGGCCCCCGCGCCTGCCGAGCGTGACACCACGCCCCTCACTCTGGGTTACCCGGCCGACTCGACGCCGACCGAGCCGCTGCCCCGCCGGGTGGGTGGCGAATCACCCTGGTCCGCCCCACCGCGCGGCCAACCGCGCCCCGAGGACACCACCGAGATCCGCTGATCGTCGGGGCGGGCCGGTGAACCGGCCCGCCCCTTTCGTCTCTTCCGGGCTGGTGCAGCGCGACCGCTCTTTTGGCTGGTGCAGCGCGACCGCTCTTCCGGGCTAGTGCAGCGCGACCGCCAGATCCGGGTCGACGCTGCCGAGGCTGGCACGGGGAACCACGAGGAGCATGACGATCAACGCGGCGGCCATGCCACCCGCTATGACGATCGCCATCGGTACGCTCCCGGTGCCGAACAGACCGGCCAGTGGCGCCGACACCGCGCCGATGCCGAACTGCACCGCGCCGAGCAGCGCCGCAGCGGTGCCAGCGGCCTCGCTGTGCCGGCTCATGGCCAGCGCCGGCGCGTTCGGCAGGGCCAGGCCGGCGGCGGCCAGGACCAGCCACAGTGACGCGAGCAGCGTGCCCAGGCCGCCGACGCCGGTCGCCGCGAACATGATCAGCAGCAGGCCGGCCGCCGTTCCGGCGATCAGGGCGCTGACCAGAATCTGCTGCGGGGTGTAGCGGCGCAGCAGCCGAACGTTGAACTGGGTGGCACCGATCAGGCCCACCGCGCCGGCCCCGAAGGCGATGCCGAACTGCTGCTCGTCGAGGCCGTACTCCTGCTGGAGCACGAACGACGAACCCGAGACGTACGCGAACAGGGCCGCCATCGCCAGCCCGGCGACCAGCACCAGGCCGACGAACGCCCGGTCGTTGACCAACCCCCGGTAGTCGCGCAGTGTGGCGCGTACCCCGCCGTGCCGCCGACGCGCCACCGGAAGGGTCTCCGGGAGCCGGAGAGCGGCCACGACGATCAGCAGCGCGCCCAGCACCGCCAGCGCCGCGAAGACGCCCCGCCAGTCAGTCCAGCTCAGCAGGGCGCTGCCCAGCGTCGGCGCGAGGATGGGCGCCAGGCCCATGACGAGCATCAGCCGGGAGAAGATCCGGGCGAAGGAGGCCCCGCTGAACAGGTCGCGGACCACTGCCGTCGCGACCACTGTGGCGGCGGCGACGCCGAGCCCCTGGAGTACGCGCAGCCCGCCGAGCACACCGATGTTGGGCGCGAAGACGCACAGCACGGACGCCACGATGTGCGCGGCCAGCCCGGCCAGCAGCGGCACCCGCCGCCCGACCACGTCGGAGAGCGGCCCGATCAGCAGTTGGCCCAGCGCGAGGCCGACCAGCGTGCCGGTCAGCGTCAACTGCACAGCGGTCTCGGTGGTCTCCAGGCCCGCCGTGATGGCGGGTAGCGCGGGCAGGTACATGTCGATGGTCAACGGCCCGATCGCGATCAACGCGCCCAGCACGAGGACGAGTTGTGCCCGCTGACGGTTGGTCATCAGGTCGCCGGGCAGCACTTCTTGCGCGACGGCGGAATCGCGTCCGGTCTTCTCCACCAACTGCTTCATCATCTCGATCTCTCTGCGGGGCGCGTCGTCACCAGCGGCGGCGCGGGGCGTCACCGCGACCGCGTGGACGTGGCGGCACGGTGTGGGATGCCCGACGGTGGGCAGCGTTGATGTGACGAGGCAGGGTCGTGGCGGGGGCGGCCGGGTGGGGCGATGATCCGAGGGTGATCCTCTCGCTCGGCAACACCTCAGTGGCGGGTGACGTTCCCGGTGTGTGGGGAGTCACCCCGCCCCGCCCACCCGATCCGAATGTGACCGGGGTCACAGCAGGATCAGAACCGGGGTCGGGGTACGCGTCGTCTTGCCTGATGTGAGACGAAGTCTGGACGGGCTCGACGAGGGTGAACTCCTTCGCCGCGTCGCTCGGGGGGACCGGCGCGCGTTCGACGCGCTGTACCGGCGTACCGCCCCGTGGTTGACAGCGCGACTGCGTCGACGCTGCGCCGACGAGGACGTGGTGGCCGAGGTGTTGCAGGAGACGTACCTGGCGGTCTGGCGGTCGGCCGGCAGCCAGGCTCAGTCCTCCACCTCCGGCAGCGCTGTGGGCTGGCTGTGGACGATCGCCGCGCACCGGCTGATCGACGCGTTCCGCCACCGGGCCCGACGGGAGCGGGTCCCGACGGTGCAGACCTTCGAGACGGTGGCCCCGGCGGCCGAGGACGAGGCGCTGGCCGGCGGGATGGACGCCAACCTGGAGCGTGCCCTACACGAGTTGCCGGCGGAACTCCGTCAGGTGCTGCGTTCGATGGTCCTCGACGGGTTGACCGCGCGGGAGACCGCTCTGCTGCTCGGCATGCCGGAGGGGACCGTGAAGACCCGGGCCCGACGGGCCCGAATCGCCCTCCGGGAGGCGCTGTCATGACCACTCACCCGACGCCCACCCTGATCTCCCAGTACGCCTCCGGTGCTGCCGGTGTCGACGACACCACCATCTGGGCGGTCGAGGCGCACCTGGAGACCTGCGCCGCCTGCCGAGCGGTGCTCACGGACGCCGTCGACCCGGGCACCCGGGACCTGCTGGACCGGGTGGCCGACGGCATCGCCACCGGAATCGCCACCGGCCCGCCCCCGGTGCCCCGTCGCCGGCTGCTGCGCACCGGGCTCGCCGCCCGGGTGCTGCCCTGGCTGGTCACCGCCACCGGGTTGATGCTGGCCGCGGTCCTGTTCGAGTGGACGTTCAACAGCCTGCCGTCGCTGGTGCTGCTGATCGCGCCGGTGGCGCCGCTGCTGCCGGTGGCCGCGGTCTGGAGCCGGCGCCTCGACCCGGCCTGGGAACTGACGGCCACGATGCCCCGCACCGGCCTGCCGCTGCTGATGCGCCGCACGTTGGCGGTGCTGTCGACGGTCATACCGGTACTGGCGGTGGCGGGCTGGGTCACCGGTCACTCCCCCGGCCTCTGGTTGCTGCCCGCCCTGGGGTTCACCGCCGGCGCGTTGGCGCTGGGCACCGTGGTGGGGGTTGACCGCGCCGCACTCGCGTTGACCGTCGTCTGGTCCACCGGTGTGGTCGTGCCGAGCCTCGCCGACGGGCGACTTCCGACGGTCCTCAGCGGCGGCAGCCTGCCGGGGTGGGCGCTCGCCACAGTGGCGCTGACGGCCGTCGTACTCGTTCGAGCCTGGCGACGGCCGCACGAACCGCACCAGAACCTTCTGCACCGATGACGAGATCGAGCCACTGCCGAATGGAGAGATCATGATGCGTACGGTCAGCGTGGCCGAGACCGCCCCGTCCACCTACGCGTGGGCGGTGCACGCCGAGAAGTTGCAGGTCCGGGCCGGCCGGCACCTCGCCGTCGACCAGCTCGACCTGAGGTTGGGCACCGGTGTGCACGGACTGCTCGGCCCCAACGGCGCCGGCAAGACGACGTTGATGCGAGCCCTGGCCACCGTGCTGAAGCCGGCCGGTGGGCGGCTGACCCTGCTCGGCGGCGAGGTCACCGGCAACGCCGACCTCCGCCAGGTACGCCGCGGCCTGGGCTACCTGCCGCAGCACTTCGGCTTCTACCCGCGCTTCACGGTCCGGGAGTTCGTCGAGTACATCGCCTGGCTCAAGGAGATGCCGAAGGCTGTCATCCCTGGCGCGGTCCAGCGGGCCGTCGAACGGGTGGGCCTGACGGACCGCGCCGACTCCCGGATGAAGACACTGTCCGGCGGGATGCTGCGCCGCGCCGGCATCGCCCAGGCGATCGTCAACGACCCGGCGGTGCTGCTGCTCGACGAGCCGACTGTCGGCCTGGACCCGGAGCAGCGCCTCGACTTCCGCGAGCTGCTGCGGGAGATCGGCCTGGACAGCTGCGTACTCGTCTCCACCCACCTGGTCGAGGACGTCGCGGTGGCCTGCTCCGACGTGGTGCTGATCAGTGAGGGCCGGTTGGTGTGGCAGGGCACCACGGGCCAGTTGACCGAGCAGGGCGGGGCCGGCGACGCCGGTGACAGCGCCGCCGAACGTGGCTACTCGTCGGTGCTGCGCGCCTACCGTGAGCGGGTGTCGGCATGACGGGACGCATCCTCCGCATCGAACTGCGCCGCTCGGCGGCGCTGGGCACCGCCCTGTTGATACTGGTGAGCGGCGCGGCGTTGCTGCTGACGTCCACCCAGTTCTTCGCGGGGCGCTGGATGCAGCTGGCGGTGATGGCCCGGTCGCTGCTGATGGTGCTGCTGCCGCTCGCGCTGGCCGGCGGGGCGTGGATGGGCCGGCGCGACGCGCGCCACCGCGTCAACGAGCTGTTCGCCAGCACCGTGCGTCCTCGGTGGCAGCGCGTCGCCCCGACCGCCGGCGCTCTCGCGGTCTCGGTGGTGACCGCGTACCTCCTGGCCTTCCTCATCGCGGCCGGATGGGTGGTGCCGACGTCGAACTACTTCCCGAGCGCGACGATCGTCGTCGTCGCGGTCGGCATTCCGGCGCTGATCGCCGCTGGTTGGCTGGGCATGGCCGCCGGCCGAGCCGTACCCCGGGTGATCACCGCGCCGGTCCTCGCCGTGGTCGGCTTCGTCCTGGTGGGGCTGGTGCCGGAGTTGGCCACGTCGCCAGCCACGGGCCCGGGCCTCACGCAACTCCCCCCGGAGCCGGCGGCCGTGCTACTCGTGCCGGCGATCACCGGCCTGGACGACTTCCAGACGATCGCGACGCGGGTCAGCCTGCTCCAGGCGCTGTGGCTGGTGTCCCTCGCCGCGACCGGCCTGCTGCTGCTCGGCGCGGTGCGGCGCCGCGCGATCGCGTTCGCAGTGCTGCCGGCGCTGCTCGGCGTCGCGGTAGCGCTGCCGCTCCTGCCCGTCGGCGGAATCCGCGGGGCGGCTGTCGTCGACCCGGTCGCCATCGAGCTGGTCTGCGACAACGACGGCCCGCAGGTCTGCGTGACGCGGGCACACGCCGGGCTGCTGCCCGCCGTCGTCGGCCCCGCCCGCCAGGCACTCGACATGATGGCGGCGAAGCTGCCCAACGCACCGGTCCGGGCGGTGGAGACCCAACAGGTCACCTACTGGGGGCAGCCGGACCTGGATGCCCTGCCGGCCCGGCACTCCGCCGACACGATCGTCTTCGACACCCCCACCATCGACCGCGTCGGCCGCGCCGACCTGTCCGGCGACTACTTCCTGCCGTCCCTGCTGGAGGCCGCCTGGCAGCAGGAGTGCGGCGACCAGTCGATTCGGGGCGACGTGTACCGGGCCCGGATGGTCGCCGCCGCCTGGCTGACCGGTCGACCGCCGGCCCCGCAGACCGGATGGGCACCAGAGGAGATGACGCTGCTGAAGAGCGCGTACCAGTCGCTGGTGAGCCTGCCGGAGGTCGAGCAACGACGTCGGATGGCGGCGGTACGCGAGAGTGTGCTGGCCTGCCGGGACGACGAGCTGGTGGCGATCCTGCCGGGAGATCAGCAGTGAGGTGGCTTCAGCTTCACCTGCGCTCCCGCCGGGTGCCCGTCGCCCTGACCACCGCGACCTCGTTGATCGCGCTGACCTGGGCCCTGTCGCTGGCCTACACCGACTCCACGACGATCAGCGCAAGGACGGCCAGCCTCGTCATCATGCTGGCGGTGGTCGCTGTCGGCACCACCCTCAACGGCGCCGACGACGCCCTGGACCACACGATGGCGGTCAATTGGCCGGTACGCCGTGCCGGGCACCTGCTGCTCGCCGCCGCCGCGATCACCGGGCTGCTGTCCCTCAGCATGATCACCGACACGCGCTACGAACCGTTCTCCCTCGTGCTGCGCAACACTGCGGGGCTGCTCGGGCTCACCGCGCTCGGCGCCACGGTGCTGGGTGCCGCCCTGGCCTGGATCGCCCCACTGATCTGGACCCTCATCGCGGTGCTGCCGATGATGGGGCCCAGCCAGGATCTGAAGATGCAGGTTGTCGGCTGGCTGATCCAACCCGCCGGGACCACCAGCGCCACCGCGTGCGCGGCCATCCTGGCGGTGACGGGTCTGCTGGCGTACGCCCTGCGGGGTTGCCCCGTGCGGCCGGTGAGCGAGACGGCCCCCAACCGGTGACGGGCGTTCCGGTGCTCCGGGATCCCGGAGCACCGGAACCCGACCTAGACGACGTCGGCGAGCAGTTGCCGGGCCATGACGATCCGCTGGACCTGGTTGGTGCCCTCGTAGATCTGGGTGATCTTGGCGTCCCGCATCATCCGCTCGACCGGGTAGTCCCGCGTGTAGCCGTAGCCGCCGAGCAACTGCACAGCGTCGGTGGTGATCTCCATGGCGGCGTCGGAGGCGAAGCACTTCGCCGCCGCGCCGAAGTAGGTGAGATCCGCGTCGCCACGCTCCGACTTGCCGGCGGCCGCGTACGTGAGCTGCCGGGCCGCCTCGAGCTTCATGCCCATGTCGGCCAGCATGAACTGGATCCCCTGGAACTCGGCGACCGCCTTGCCGAACTGGCGACGCTCCGCCACGTACCCCTTGGCGTAGTCGAGCGCGCCCTGCGCGATCCCGACGGCCTGCGCGGCGATGGTGACCCGGGTGTGGTCCAGGGTCTTCATCGCTGTCGCGAAGCCGGTGCCCTCCGCGCCGATCATCCGGTCGGCCGGGATCCGCACGTTGTCGAGGTAGACCTCGCGGGTGGGCGAGCCCTTGATGCCGAGCTTCTTCTCCGGCGCGCCGAAGCTCACCCCGGCATCGGACTTCTCGACCACGAAGGCCGAGATGCCCCGGGACCGGGCGGACGGGTCGGTGACGGCGAAGACCGTGTAGAACTCGGACACCCCTGCGTTGGTGATCCAGCGCTTCACACCGTTGAGCACCCAGTGATCCCCGTCACGCACCGCCCTGGTGGTCATGGACACCGCGTCGCTGCCCGCCTCCGGCTCGGAGAGGCAGTACGAGAACATCGCGTCACCGGCCGCGACCGGCGTCAGGTAGCGAGTCTTGAGATCGGCGGAACCGGACAACAACAGCGGCATCGTGCCGAGTTTGTTCACCGCCGGGATCAGCGAGGAGGACGCGCAGGCGCGGGCCACCTCCTCGATGACGATGGCGGTGGCCAGCGCGTCCGCGCCCGCGCCCCCGTACTCCTCGGGGATGTGCGGTGCGTGGAAGTCGGCCGCTCGGAGCGCGTCGTAGGACGCCTTGGGGAACTCCCCCGTCTCGTCGGCCTCCGCGGCGTGCGGCGCCACCTTCGCGGCGCAGACCTCTCGCACGGCTTCCCGGATCGCCTGGTGCTCCTCGGGCAACCGGTAGACGTCGAACGACTCCCCTGCGGCCATCTCGACCCTCCCCTTCACCACTATCATGCGCAGTCTGTGACGACTCCTGACCGCCGACCGCGCAGACTGAAGACTAGCGACTGCAGTTCAGGTGATGTTACCGGCGCGTAGGTATGGGCAGGACGGTGCACCTAACGCGCTCAGCGATGATGGAGATTGAGACAGTGAGCCACCCTCCGGTGCCCCGCCCAGGCGCCGCAGCAGAATGCGACGCGACGACGCGACGCCAGCGCGAGCGGAGAAGACAGGCGTGACGATCCCCTACCCCACCATCCAGCCGACCCCCGCCATCGCCGCGGTGACCCCGCCCTCGGGCGCACCCCGGCCGCGGGTGACGTTCCTTGGGACTGGTTACCTCGGTGCGACGTACGCCATCTGCTACGCCGAACTGGGCTACGAGGTTCTCGGGTTCGACGTCGACGCCGACAAGATCGCGATGCTGAACGCCGGTCAGGTGCCGATCCACGAGCCGGGCCTGGACGAGCTGCTCCGACGCAACCTCGCCGCCGGCCGCCTCCGGTTCAGCACCGACATCGCCGAGACCGCCGAGTTCGGTGACGTGCACTTCATCTGCGTGGGCACCCCGCAGCGGGCCGACGGCATGGGCGCCGACCTGTCGTACGTCGAGGCGTCGGTCACCAGCCTCGCGCAGCACCTGACCCGCAAGGCGTTGATCGTCGGCAAGTCCACCGTGCCGGTCGGCACCGCCGAGTGGGTCGAGCAGCTCGTCGGCAAGCACACGCCGGACGACCTGAACGTCGAGGTGGCGTGGAGCCCCGAGTTCCTCCAGGAGGGCTTCGCCGTCGACGACGTCCTGCGGCCCAACCGGATCGTGGTCGGCGTCAAGAGCGAGTGGGCCAACGGCATGCTCTACGCCGCACACAAGGGCGTGTTCGACCTGGCCGCCACCGAGGACCGCGAGGTACCCCTCGTGGTTACCGACTTCTCCACCGCCGAGCTGGTCAAGGTCGCCGCGAACGCCTTCCTGGCCACCAAGATCTCCTTCATCAACGCGATGGCCGAGGTCTGCGAGGCGTCCGGTGGCGACGTCACCCAACTGGCCCGCGCGATCGGCTACGACCCGCGCATCGGCAACCGGTTCCTCCAGGCCGGCCTCGGCTTCGGAGGCGCCTGCCTGCCCAAGGACATCCGGGCCTTCCAGGCCCGCGCCCAGGAGCTGGGTGCCGGCGAGGCGCTGCGCTTCCTGCACGAGGTCGACCTGATCAACCTGCGTCGGCGTACCCGGGTGCTCCAGCTCGCCGCGGACCTGCTCGGCCGCCGCTCCGGCCCGGCCGGCCCGGACTTCTCCGGCACCCGGATCGCCGTGCTCGGTGCCACCTTCAAGCCCAACACCGACGACGTCCGCGACGCCCCGGCGCTCGCCGTCGCCGCGCTGCTGCACAAGGCCGGCGCCGACGTGCACGTGTACGACCCGCAGGGCACCGAGAACGCCCGCCGCGCGGTCCCCGAGTTGACCTACGAGAGCAGCATCAACGAGGCGGTCAACGAGGCCGACCTGGTCTGCGTCCTCACCGAGTGGGCCGACTTCCGCAACGCTGATCCGGTCGCCCTCGGCGAGTTGGTGAAGGGTCGCAAGGTCGTCGACGGCCGCAACTGCCTCGACCCGGCACTGTGGGCCCAGGCGGGCTGGGAGTACCGGGGCATGGGTCGCCCCTGACCCAACCGACGCATCACCGGCCGGCAATCGAGCATCTCGGTGGCCGGCCGGTGTCGTTGTTTGCCCCGGACCCGCCGACAAGAGTCGAAATCCGCGCCAGCTTTGGGCATGCTGCGACAGTGGGAGTCCACAGTGCGGGTGGAGGGGTGTCGTGGCGACCTTTCAATGCTCCTCGTGCGGCCGGGAGATCAAGCCGGCTGTCCGATGCCCCCACTGTGGGGCAGATCAACCACAGTGGGTCGAGCACCTGGCCGACATTGAGCGTTCGATAGCGGAGATGAAGGCGCGCGACGCCGCCATCGCCCGCGAGCAGCGCCAGATCGCCGCGAAGATGCAGGCCGCGCTCTTCCAACGGGACATCCTCGCGCACGCCGGCGAGGAGCGGCTCAAGCAGGCCACCCGGCCACGCCGGGTGCTGCGCCGCCGCCCCGGCCGACGGCCACCGACGGCCACCATGGGAGCGCCACCCCGGGTGCCCCGCCAGGGCACTCCGACCGCCCCGGAGGATCCGCCGCCGCCCCCACCAGCCGCCTGGCTGGACGTGGACGACCCGGAGCACCCGCCGGAGGCGTCCTCGCGCGAGGTGCAGAACATTCCACTCGGGCTTGGCGCGCTGCTGCTCGGCGTGGCCGCCGTGGTCTTCGCCGCGGTGGCCACCAGCTCGATGGACGCGCTGGCCCGGCTCGGCATCCTGCTCCTGGCCACAGTGCTGATGCTGCTCGCCCCACCGGCACTGGCCCGGCGCGGGCTCACCTCGACCGCCGAGACCATCGCCGCTGTCGGTCTGCTGCTGGTGCCGCTCGCCGGCAACGCCCTCTGGGCGGTGGACCGGATCGGCGGCGGCGGCGGCTCCGGCACTGTCTTCGCCGGGGTGATCTTCGCAGTCACCGCCGCCGTCGCATTCGGGTACGCCGGTTGGACCGGTCTACGAGCGCCCCGCTTCGCCACTGTGCTCGCCGCCCAGCCGGTGCTGCCTCTGCTGGCGTACGACCAGATCACCGGCCCGGGCGGCTGGGCCCTGGTGCTGGCCCTTGTCGCCCTCGTCAACCTCGGCCTGGCCCGCTCCGGCGTGACTGTCGAACGCCCCGTCCGGCAGGACCTGCCAGCGCCGGGCACGCCGGCCGCGCCCCGCCAACGCGACGCCGAGAGCCGGCCGGAGGGCGACCCGGAGGAGGCCGCCGAGCTGATCGACGCCAGCGGCGGCTCCGCCGACCCCCAGCCGGCCCGCCCGGTGCCCGGCCTGCGTGAGCTGACCTGGTTGCTGCACGCAGTGGCTGTCGCCGTCTCGCTGGCGTACGCGGTCACCGCCCTGCTGCGGGCGCAGACCGTGCCGACGGCGGCCGGCGCCGGGGTGGTGCTGCTGCTGGCCGCCATGATCGGGCTGGCCGGCGCGTTGGTGCTGCGTCGCCCGCCGCTGCCGGACGTCGCGGCCGGCATCGTCACCCTGGCGGTGATCGGTTCGCTCAGCCGGATCGCCTCGGTGGCCCTCCCCGGCCGGGCGCTGCTGCTGATCGCGGCGGTCATCACGGTGACCGGGCTGGCGGTGCGCGCGGTCCCGGAGGCGGCCCGGCGTGGCCCACAGTTGGCCTCCGCGGTGGCGCTGACCGTCAGTGGCCTGGTGGTCGCCGGCGGCGCGCTACGCGCCGGGGTGGCACCGGTCCGGGCGGCACTGCCCGCCTGGAACCCCGACCTCAGCCGGTACCCCGGCGAGTTGGCCGCCGCCGTCGGGCCGACGACCTGGCAGCTCGCGGGTGCCGCGTTCCTGCTCACCATCGCGGCGGTGCTGGCCCTGCCCACCGAGATCCGCCGGGAGTTCGCTGTCGCGGGAGCGGCGCTGACCGCGCTCGCCGTCCCGGCCTCGTTCGGCCTCGGCTGGGCGGCAGCACCCTGGCCAATGGTGATCACCGCGATCGGCATCGGGGTCATCGGGCTCTCCGCCCGCACCGACCGAGCCGCTGTGGCGCACGCCATCGGGGCGGCCGTGGTCGGCCTGTTCGGCGCGGGTGCCAGCCTGGTCAGCCCCACCCTCACCGCCGCGGTCCTGATCACCCTGTTCGTGGCCGGCACGCTGGTCACGCTGGCGCCCCGGATCAGGATCGCCTCGGCTGCCTCCGACACGGTCACCGCCTGGGCCGCCGGTGGCGCCGCGTTCGCGCTGCCCGGGGCGGTGGCGGCGTTCGTGGCCGCGACCATGCCGAGCGACCCGACCCCCACCCCGGCGAGCCTGCGCGAGGTGACCGTCCCGATCCTGGCGGCCAGCTTCCTGGCGGTCTGCGTGACACTGGGCTACGCGGCAGTCGTGCAGGTCTCCCAGCGCCACATTCCCGCTCCGCTGTCGCTCGGCACCGGGCTGGGCGCGCTGATGGTCACCGCCGCGGCGTTCGGGGCGCCCGGCGCGACAGTCGCCGACGCCTGGGTGGGCGCGCTCCTGCTGGTCGCGGCGGTGCTGCTCTTCCTGGCCCCCTCCATCGACGCCGGCCGTCGAGCCGACCTCACCCTCGACGGCTCCGACCTGGCCGCCGCAGCGGTCACCACCGCCCTGATCGCCACGCTGGTACGGATCGGCGCGGTGCTCGCCCCGGGCGGGCAACTGGCGGTGGCCGCCGCCCTGCTTCTGGTGGTCGCCGTGGGCGCCCGCAGCATGCCGGAGGAGTGGCGACGCGGTCCGATCCTCGGCCTCACCGTCGGCGGCGTCCTGATCGGCGTCCTCGCCGGCTGGTCGGCGGTGCGCGGTGGGGTCGGCGTGCTGGCCACCCCCGGAGCGATCTGGAGGGGTGACCTGAGCGACTGGCCGGCCGCCCCCGTCGGCGGTGCCACCTGGCAGGCGCCGGTCGCGCTGGCGCTGCTGGCCCTCGCCGCCGGCATCCTGCTCCCGCCGCCGTGGCGCTGGGACGTGTCCGGTGTGGCGGTGGTGCTCGCCACGATCGGCGCACCGGCCGCATTCGATCTGGCCTGGTGGTCGCCGGTACTCGTCGGCGGAATGGTCGCCACAGTGTTCGGCATGGCCGCGGTGGCAACGGAGGAGGCGCGCGCCGGGCTGTCCCGGGCCACAGTGGCCGGGGTCGTCGCGCTGCACGCCGCCGGAGCCGGACTGGTCCGCCCGTGGACCACGGCCCTGGCGCTGGGCAGCATCGCGCTGATCGGCGTGGTGGTGGCCACGCTGGCCCGCGTCCTCGCCGGTCCACAGGTCGTCGACATCGACACCGAGGGGATGCCGCCGCACCTGGCGCAGATCGGCGGCGCGGCGATCGGTGCCGCCCTGCTGGCCCTCCCCGGTGCGGTGGCGGCGCTCTCCGCCGAGTTCGAACACTCGGCGCAGGTGGTGCTGACCGCCGCGCTGGCCGCTACCAGCCTCGGTCTGGCCGCCGTGGCCGCGGTCCGCCGGCTGGTGCCGCAATATCTGCCCTGGGTCAGCGTGGCGGTGGTCGGCGGGGCCACCATCAGCGCCCTAGCCGCCATCCCCACCGGCCTCGCCGCCGGCGTCTACGCGGCCGCCGCCGCCCTGCTCGGCGTACTGGCCGAGCTGATCCGCGCGGCCACAGTGCCGCCCACCGGCGCGGCCCAGCCGGTCCGGCGCTGGGCGGTACGGCTCGACGGCGCCCTACGGCGGTTGCCGGACGACGCGGAGAGTCGGCGGTGGCGGGTCAACCCGGCCGCTGGCGCGTTGGCCGCGGCAGCGTTGCCGACCGCCCTGGCGCTCGCCTCGATCGCACCAGCGCTGCTCACCGCCCTGGTAGAGCCGCACCGCACACTGACCCGGATCTGGCAGGGCCCGCCGCCGGAGCTGCAAACCCCACCACCGGACGTGGTCAACCCGACCCACGTGCTGACGGCGTTGCTGCTCACCGCGACCGCCGCGCTGGCCGCCACCGGGTTCAGCGGCGGGCGGCGTTCCCGGGCCGTGCCGGTGGTGCTGCCCGGGGCGGCCGTCACGCTGCTGATCGCACCCATCGCGCTGGGCCAGGGCTGGCCCGCCAGCACCGTCGCCGCGCTCTCCGTCTTCACCATCGCGATGCTCGGTCTCGCACTGACCCCACCGCCGCCGCTGGTCGAGCGTGCCCGCTCGCTGCGGCTGGCCCGGGTGCTGGTGTTCGCCATCGGTCTGGCCGGTGGCAGCGCCGGGCTCGCCGGCAGCCTGGCCGACCGGCAGATGACACTGTTCACCCTCGGTAGCGCGGTCGGGGTGGGCGCTGTGGCTGCGCTGTTCGGCACCACCCAGCGGGCACGCATCCTCGGCTGGCTCTTCGCCTCACTCATGGCGCAGCTCTTCGTGCTCACCGCCGGCCTGGTCGCCGGGCTGGCGGCGGTCTGGTCGGCGTTCGGGGTGCTCGCCGTCGGCGCGGTCCTACAGGTGCTCGCCGCGACACTGCCCCGGCTGCGCCGCCCCGAGGCGCAACGGGAAGCATCCACTGTGGAGTGGACCGGGTACGCTGCCGCGCTGATCGCGTTGGCCCTCGCCTTCGACTCGCCCCGCCACATCGCCGCCCTGCTGGCCGCCTGGGGCGCTGTCCTCGGGGTGGCGGCGACCCGACCCGGTCGCCGGCCGGTGGAACGTCGGATCCTGTTCTGGTCGGTGGTGGTCTGTGAGATCACCGCGTGGTGGATCCTGATGCGCGTCGCCGACGTGGCGTTGCCCGAGGCGTACACGCTGCCGTTCGCCGTGTTGGCCCTCCTCGTCGGAGTCCTGGAACTGCGCCACCGACCTGACATGAGCAGTTGGGTGGCGTACGGGCCGGCGCTGGTCGCGGCCTTCGTGCCGACGCTGGCGATCGTGCTGGCCACCGAGTCCAGCACGGTGCGGCAGATGCTGCTGCTGCTCGGCGCTGTCGCGGTGCTGATCTTCGGCTCGTCCAGTCGGCAGCAGGCCCCGGTGATCGTCGGCGCGTCGGTCACCGCGATCACGGCGATCCACGCCCTGTTCAGCCTGGGCCCGTGGCTGGCACTGATCCCGGTGGGCATCCTGCTGCTGGTGCTCGGCGCGAGCAACGAACGCCGCCGCCGCGCCCAGGAACGCCTACAGACAGCCCTACGCGGCATGAGGTAGGTCGGAGGGTCCCTGCGGCGTGGGCGAGTGCGCCGTGTGTACGGGCGCGGCTCGCGCTGCCGCCCCGCGATCTTGCACTTCCTGTCGCGGCATAAGGCGCGAAAGCCGCAGAACAACGACCGAAAGCGCAAGATCGTGGGCGGAGTGGGCCGACCGCCCCGACCGCTGCGCTCCCGCTCGCGCTCGCGCCCCCGCTCGCGTCGATCATGGAGTTGTGGTGGGGGACAAAATCCCTAAGTGCCCTCTCTCCGGGCACCACAACTCCATGATCGACCCGTCGAGGTCGGGTTCGCGCAAGGCTGGCGCGGGGGTGGGCCGGGTTCACCGGTTGGCTTCGCGCGATCTTGCACTTTCTGTTGCGACATAAGGCGTGAAAGCCGCAGAACAACGACCGAAAGCGCAAGATCGCGGGGTGCAGGGCGGGGCCGGGGGGTTAGTGCAGGGTGGCTTGCAGGGCGGCTTCCTTTGTTGCCACCAGCTTCTCCAGGTCCTGCTGGTAGGTCGCCATCTTGGCGCGCAGGCCCTCGTCGGCGGCACCGAGGATCCGTACGGCGAGCAGGCCGGCGTTGCGGGCGTTGCCGATCGACACGGTGGCGACCGGGATCCCGGCCGGCATCTGCACGATGGACAGCAGCGAGTCCATGCCGTCGAGGTGCTTCAGTGGCACCGGCACACCGATCACCGGCAGCGGCGTCACCGAGGCCACCATGCCGGGCAGCGCGGCGGCACCCCCAGCTCCTGCGATGATCACCTTGAGACCCCGGTCGGCGGCGTCGCGCCCGTACTCGATCATCGCGACCGGAGTCCGGTGCGCCGAGATCACCCGAACCTCGTACGCCACGCCGAAGTCGTCCAACACCTCGGCGGCGGCCCGCATTGTCGGCCAGTCCGAGTCGCTGCCCATGATCAAGCCAACCGTGCTCACTGCGGCCCTCTCGTCGTTCCGGAAACCGTGGCTCACTCGTGGCCCTCGCGCAGCCAACGCGCGGCCCGGGCGGCCCGCGCCCGCAGGTCGTCCAGGTCGTCACCGAGCACCGTGACGTGCCCGATCTTGCGGCCGGGTCGCACCTGCTTGCCGTACAGGTGCACCTTGGCACCCGGCTCGGCGGCGAAGAGGTGGTGCAACCGCTCGTCGATCGACATTCCGCCCGGCTCGCCGCCGAGCACGTTCGCCGACACCACCACCGGGGCGGTCAGCGCGGTGTCGCCCATCGGGTAGTCCAGCACGGCCCGCAGGTGCTGCTCGAACTGCGAGGTCCGGGCGCCCTCGATGGTCCAGTGCCCGGAGTTGTGCGGACGCATCGCCAGCTCGTTGACCACGATCGCGGGCCGGCCGGCGTCGTCGCGCACCTCGAACAACTCCACGGCCAGCAGGCCGATCACTCCGAGCGCGGTGGCCAGGTCGATGGCGAGCTGCTGCGCGGAGACCGCCAACTCCTCGTCCAGGCCGGGTGCCGGGGCCAGCACCTCCACGTTGATGCCGTCGCGCTGCACGGTCTCGACCACCGGGTACGCGGCCACCTGACCGAACGGCGAACGGGCCACCTGCACCGCCAGCTCTCGCCGCAGCGGCACCCGCTCCTCGACGATCAGCCGGGTGCCGCCGGCGAGCAGCGTGGTCGCCAACTCGGTGGCCTGGGCGGCGTCGTCGACCATCCAGACGCCCCGGCCGTCGTACCCACCACGGGCCGCCTTGAGCACCACCGGCCAGCCGACCTGCTCGCCGAAGCCGACGAGGTCGGCGGGCTCCCCGACCGGCCGCCAGGCCGGGTTGGGAGCGCCCAGCTCGGTCAGGCGTTCCCGCATGACCTGCTTGTCCTGGGCGTGCAGCAGCGCGTCCGCCGGCGGGTAGAGGGGCACCCCTTCCGCAGCCAGCGTGCGGATGTGCTCGGAGGGCACGTGCTCGTGGTCGAAGGTGACGACGTCGCAGCCCTTGGCGAAGGTGCGCAGCGCGGCCAGGTCGGTGTGGTCGCCGTACTGGACGTCGGCGGCGACCAGCGCCGCGCCGTCGTCGGGGGCGGTCGCGAGCACACGCAGTGACTGGCCGAGGGCGATCGCGGCCTGGTGGGTCATCCGGGCCAACTGGCCGCCACCCACCATGCCGACAACTGGCAGACCGGTACGGGAATCCATAGCGCGGCCAGCCTATCCGGGCCGCCGACGGGCCCACCGGGAGGGCTGGCGACCCGCCTCGGAAGCGGTGGCGGGGCCACCCGGCGGGCGACGCTGGCGACTACCGGGCGTGGCCGTGCGCTCAGCCCAGCTCGGCTACCAGCTCCTCGACCGAGGTGACCGGCCGCTGGCAGACGAAACCCCGGCAGACGTACGCGGCGGACCGCCCCTCGACCAGCGGACGGTCGGCGAGCAGCGGCACACCCGGCTGGTCCGGACGCCCGGCGACGACCACCGCTCCGGGCGGCGCGTGCCGGCGGGCGGCGGCCACCAGGGGGTCGCCGGCCGGGTCGTCGGTGACCACTGCGATCTCGTACGGCCCGGAGAGCAACGCCTCCCCGACAGTGGCCGCGTACCCGGCGAACCGGGGGTGCCTGCCGACGATGGGCGCGACAGTGCCGAGGGCCACCTCGGCGGCCTCCCGGTAGCGCGTCTCCCCGGTCAGCGCCGAGTACGCCACCAGCCCGGCGATCATCGCCGACCGGCCGGACGGGGTGGCGTTGTCGGTGGGGTCGGCCGGCCGTGCGACGAGCCGCTCCGCGTCGTCGGCGGTGTCGTAGAAGGCGCCACCGGGCGCGGCGAAGTGCGCGAGGGCGGTGTCCAGCAGCTCGCCGGCCACTGTGAGCCAGCGGCCCTCGCCGGTGAGCTGGTGCAGCGCGCAGAATGCCTCGGCGACGCAGCCGTAGTCCTCCAGGACGCCGGCCGGCTCGCCGACCTTGCCGTCCCGGGAGACCCGGCGCAGCCGGCCGTCCACCAGGTGCACGGTGGCCAGGTGCTCGGCGGCCTGGCGCATCGCCCCGTCGGCGACGATGGTGACGCCGTCCATCAGGTTGGCGTCCTCGTCCTGCGGGGACGCGTACACGGCGGCGACCTGCTGGAACTCGGCGATGGCGGTGATCGCCAGGCCGTTCCAGGCGGCCACCACCTTGTCGTCGAGGGCCGGCTGGGGGCGGGTGTCCCGGGCGGCGAGGAGCCGCCCGACCACCTGCTGCCAGCGGGCACGCACCTCGGGCGCGGCGTCGTCCACGTCCCGGGCGAGCTTGAGCACGCTCATGCCGTGCTCAAAGGTGCCCTGGTCGGTGACTGTGAACAGGTCGGCGGCGAACCGGCCGTCCTCCTCGCCCAACGCCTCCACGAGCTGGGCGGGCGTCCAGGCGTAGGTGAGCCCCTCGACGCCCTCGGTGTCGGCGTCCAGGGCGGACGCGAACCCCTGCCCCGGGCGGTGCAGCTCGTCGGCGAGGAACCGGGCGGTGTCCCGGGCCACCCGGCGGGCCAGCGGGTCACCGGTGAGTCGCCACAGCTGGGTGTAGACCCGCAGCAGCAGCGCGTTGTCGTAGAGCATCTTCTCGAAGTGCGGCACCGTCCAGTGCGCGTCGACCGAATAGCGGGCGAAGCCGCCCGCGAGCTGGTCGTAGATGCCGCCCCGGGCCATCGCCTCGGCGGTGTGCCGGGTGATCTCCAGGCTGCCCGGGTCGCCGGTGCGCTGGTGGTGACGCAGCAGGAAGAGCAGGTTCATGTGCGGCGGAAACTTCGGGGCGCCGCCGAAACCGCCGTTGGTGCGGTCGTACTCGCTGGCCAGCGTTGCGGCCGCCGCGTCGAGCAGCGGGGCGTCCAGCGGCGCGGTGGGGCCGCCCACGGCCTGCGCGCCGCCGATCGCCTCGACCACCGCGGCGCCCTGGCCCAGCACCGCCTCGCGCTGCTCCCGCCAGGCGGTGGCGACCGACTGGAGCAACTGGACGAAGTTGGGTTGCGGGAAGTAGGTGCCGCAGAAGAACGGGGTGCCGTCCGGGGTGGCGAAGACAGTCATCGGCCAACCACCCTGGCCGGTCATCGCCTGGGTGGCGGTCATGTAGATCGCGTCCACGTCCGGACGTTCCTCACGATCCACCTTGATCGACACGAAGTTGTCGTTCATCAGGGCACCGACCTGCTCATTCTCGAACGACTCGTGCGCCATGACGTGGCACCAGTGGCAGGCCGCGTAGCCCACCGAGATGAGCACCGGAACGTCCCGCCGCTTCGCCTCGGCGAACGCCTCGTCCGACCACGGCCACCAGTCGACCGGGTTGTCGGCGTGCTGCAGCAGGTACGGACTGGTGGCGTCGGCGAGTCGATTCACCTGACGACCATAGCCAGCCCCGGCGCGGACCGCGCGGGCTCCACCCGGACGGTCAGGAAGCGCCGTCGGCGCGGAGCCGGAACACGTTCGACTCCGCCGAGTCGCGCAGCGACCCCAGCACCGCGCCGATCTTGTCCGCCGGCATGGGCTTGAAGAAGTGGTAGCCCTGCGCGGAGGTGCAACCCAACTCGGCCAGGGCCATTCGCTGCTCGGCGGTCTCCACCCCTTCGGCGACCACCCGCAGCCCCAACTCGTGGGCCAGGCCGACGGTCGTCCGGACGATCGCGGCGGCCTCCGGCGAGTCGGCCATCCGGATGACGAAGGAACGGTCCACCTTCAACTCGTCCACGGCGATCCGGGTGAGGAAGGTCAGCGACGAGAAGCCGGTGCCGAAGTCGTCGACAGCGAGTTGCACGCCCATCGACCGGAGCGTCGCCAACACCTCGTCGATGACCTCCAGCTCGCTCATCACCACCGTCTCGGTGATCTCCAGAACGAGCCGGTGCGGCGGCACCTGGTGGCGGCGCAACGCCTCGGCGATCTCCGCCGGCAACCGGGGGTCGAGCAGGCTGCGCGCCGAGAGGTTGACCGAGATCGGGACGTCCAACCCCTCCCGGGCCCAACTGGCGGCCACGCTGAGCGCCTTGTCGAGCACGTAGCGGGTGAAGGTGCCGAGCTGCTCGCTGTTTTCCACCGGGCGGATGAAGTCGGCCGGGTTCAGCCACCCACGCCGGGGGTGCTGCCAACGGATCAGCGCCTCCACCCCGGTGGGCGCACCGGTGGCCAGGTCGACCGCCGGCTGCAACGCCAGCACCAGCTGATCGTCGACCTTCAACGCCTCCCGCAGCTCGGCCAGCAGGGCGAGCTGGTCGGTGCTGGCCGCGTCGCGTGCGCCGTCGTACGCGGCGACGTTGCCGCCGCCCTCCTTGGCCTGGTACATCGCGATGTCGGCCCGACGCAGCAGCTCGGTCAGGTCCGCGGTGCCCGCGGCGGCCACCACCACCCCGACCGAGACCTCGATGGACATCCGTACGCCGGCCACCTCGGTCGGTGCGGCCAACCGTTCGGCGATCTCGCGGGCCTGCCGCAACGCGTGGGCCATCGGGGCGGCCCGGTCGCCGAGCACCGGCACCGCCGTGAGCAGCAGGGCGAACTCGTCACCACCGAGTCGACCGAGCAGGTCACCAGCGCGGACCAGCGCGTTGAGTCGGTTCGCGGTCAGTCGCAGCAACTGGTCACCGGCCGCGTGGCCGAGGGTGTCGTTGACTTCCTTGAACTGGTTGATGTCCAGCAGCAGCAGTGCCACCGGGTGGTCGTGGCTGAGCTGTCGCAGCGACTGGTCGCCCTTGCTCAGCATCGCCGCCCGGTTGGCGAGCCCGGTGAGCGGGTCGTGCACCGCCTCGTACGACGAACGGGCGGTCACCAGCCGCAGCTCGTGGTGGGTCGCGGCGTCGTGCAGCGCGGCGGCGAGGGCATCGCCGAACGCGGCCACCGCGTCATGTTCGCGGGCCGTGGGCGGGGCCGAGCGGGGGAACCGCACCCGCAGCCGGCCGACCGGCGTGGCACCGACCGACAGTGCCCGGCTCAGCTCGTGCTCGTCCGGCTCCGACTGGTCCGGTGGGCCGGTCTCCCGGTCGACAAGCTGACCGCCGGCGTCGCCCCGGTAGCGGTGCCACCGGCCGTCGGCCCGGGCCACGTCGACGTCCACCAACTCGGCGTTGAACAGCGTCAGCGCCCCGGTGACCGCCGCGCTGGCCACGCCCCGCTCGTCGAGCTGGTTGAGGGCCGCGGTGGCCTCCGCGAAGGCACGCCAGGTGCGGCGCTCCTGATCGGAGCGCAGCCGGTAACGGTAGGTCTGCTGCAACAGCCACAGCAGTGGTGGCAGCAACAGCAACCAGCGCGGGTCGAGTTCCAGCAGGGCGACCACCACGAGGCCGACCGCCACGTTGCCGACGAACATCAACAGCTTGCCGCGCAGCGCGGCGAGCAGCGGCGGCCCGATCGGCAGCCCGTGCCGCAGGCCCAGCGTCACGCCACCGAGCCAGGCGGTCACCAGGAGGTACGTCACCGAACCGGCGATCACGGCCAGCGCCAGGATGGGGGTGGGTGGCGAGAGCAGTGGCCGCCCGAGCGCGGTGGTCACGGAGACGGCAAGTGCCGACGCGGCGGCCAGCGACGCGGCGATCCGGACGATCTCCAGGGCCGGACGGCGGTCGTTGTGCAGTGACAGCAACGTCCAGGCCAGCCCGGTGCCGAGCAGCGTGGCGGACGGGAGCCAGCCGGCTGGAGTCAGGTAGAGGCAGACGATCAGGGCGGCCTCGCCCCAGGTGATGCTGACCATGCCGGCGGCCGAGCGGAATCGCAGCCGGGCGAGCTGGGCGAGGGCCAGGACGGCGACGGCGATGCCGAAGCGGGCCGGACCGCCGAGGGGGTCGTCGGCCGGCAACCGGACCGGGAGGGTCAACCCGACCGCGGCGGCGGCCAGGGCGGTCAGCGTGACGGCGGCGGTGAGCACGAGCAGCCGGCCCGGTGTGCCACGCACCCCGAGCCGATCGAACGGGTCGTCGGCCGGACCGGAGGTCATCGACCTCCCCCGTCAGCCGACCGACCGACGTCGCGGTGGGCGGCCGGTGCTGTGCTGGTCATCGGCGCCCCCTCCCGCACACGGCTCGGAGACTTTTGGTCCCCCCGGCGGAAGGCTAAGCCAAACCGGGTGGTCGCAACAGGGGGCGACCACCCGGTTCGGCGTGATTCATGCGCGGACTACCCGTTCAGGTGCTGCTGGTGCCCGTTGGGAGCGGGCGTGGATGAATCACGCCCACCGGTCCCGTCTGTCGGATCGACGACTGTCGCATCGGCCCTGGTCGGGTCGGTCGGCCCGGACTGCTGGGGGAAACGGTCCGGCAGACGGCGCAGCCGAGCGTTCATGTTGCGGATCAGCAGGATGGTCGCGGTGGCCAGCAGCAGGATGAGGAAGAGGCCCATCGGCCCGGCCAGACCACCCGTGCGGGTGTCCCCGAAGTTGTTCTCCGCGAGCACCTGGGCAGCGGTCAGCATGGCGTTCCTCCGATGTGCGGTTGGTAACCAGGGTAGCGCCGCCGGGAATCAGCGCGCGTGCGCCGTCTCCCGCACCCCGGCGAAGAGATCGGACTCGGGCAGCGGGCTGTCGACCATCGAGCGGGCCAGCTCGTAATCCTCGGTCGGCCAGGCGCGCTTCTGCAGCTCCATCGGCACGTGGAACCAGAAGCCGTCCGGGTCGACCTGGGTGGCGTGGGCGCGCAGCGCGTCATCGCGGACCGAGAAGTATTCGGCGCACTCGACCCGGGTGGTGATCCGCGGGCCCTTGTCGGGGCGGTCCTCCCAACGCTTGAGCCAATCCTCGTAGGGCGACTCCAGACCGGCGGCCAGCATGCCCTCGTGCAAAGCCATGATCTTGCCCTTGGAGAAGCCGATGTCGTAGTAGAGCTTCAGCGGCTGCCAGGGCGCGCCCAGCTCCGGGTAGCGCTCCGGGTCACCGGCGGCCTCGAACGCGGCCACGCTCACCTTGTGGCACATGATGTGGTCCGGGTGCGGGTAGCCACCCTCCTCGTCGTACGTGGTCACCACGTGCGGACGGAACTCGCGCATCAACCGCACCAGCGGGCCCGCGGCGACCTCGACGTCCTGGAGGGCGAAACAGCCCTCGGGCAGCGGCGGCAGCGGATCGCCCTCGGGCAGACCCGAGTCGACGAAGCCCAGCCATGCCTGGTCGACGCCGAGGATCGCCCGCGCGGCGTCCATCTCGGCACGCCGGATCTCGCCGATGTTGGCCCACACGTCGGGTCGGTCGAGCTTGGGGTTGAGCACGCTCCCGCGCTCGCCACCGGTGCACGTCACGACCAGGACGTCCACCCCCTGAGCGACATATTTCGCCGTCGTCGCCGCGCCCTTGCTCGACTCGTCGTCCGGGTGCGCGTGCACGGCCATGAGACGCAGTTGCTCTGCCAACTTCGGCGCTCCTCGTCTGTGCCGGACGGTGGACCCGACCGGGCTCGACCGGCTGACCTGCCGGGATCTTTCCTCACCGCACCTGTCACCGGCCACCAGCGCCGGGCATGACCTGCCATTCCTGCGGCTGGACCGGGTGGGAGGATGGGGCTCTGTCATTCTTGCCGATGCCGCCGACAACAACGCCAGGAGATACCCGCCGGTGACCGAGACGCACGCCACAATTTCACCAGGCGCGCCGGTATTCCCGGCCGGACGCTACGGCCGCCGTCGGGCACCGGGCGGAAAGCGCCGCCGTACGCTGCTGGCCGCGCTGGCGCTGTTGGCGCTCGTGGCGACGCTGACAGTGATCTCGGTCCGGCTCTACCGGCAGTACGGTGATCCGGTCTACGACGCCCAGGTGATCACGTACACCGACATCACGGACAAGCAGGTGCTTCTCGACTTTCGGGTCACCGTCCCGCCCGGTGGATCAGCGGTCTGCCTGGTGCGCGCCCGGGACCGCGCCGGTGCCGAGGTCGGCCGCGAACAGGTCACCGTGACCGCCGATCCCGGGGATCGGCATGTCAGGACCCAGCACCTCCTGGCCACCACCGCGCGGCCGTTCATCGGTGAGGTCCTGAGCTGCCGACCACCGTCCTGAGCTGCTCGAACAGCACCAGAAGCGGGGCTGACGGGGCGCCTACCGCCGGTGTCGGATCCGGACACCGGCGGTGATGGCCGACACGCTGTGTCGTAGCGCACTGGTAACTTGGTAGTTCACCTGTCAGCCAGCCACGCACAACTGAGGAGAACGCCTGTGTCCACTGGCAACGAGGCGCCCGCCACCTGGCTGTCGCAGGACGCGTACGACCGCCTCCAGGCCGAGCTCGACGAACACATCGCCAACCGTCCGGCGATCGCAGCCGAGATCAACGCTCGGCGCGAGGAGGGCGACCTCAAGGAGAACGGCGGCTATCACGCCGCCCGCGAGGAGCAGGGCAAGGCCGAGGGTCGCATCCGCTACCTGCAGGAGCTGCTGCGCACCGCGAAGGTCGGCGCGGCGCCGACCGCCGACGCGGTGTCGCCGGGCATGGTGGTGACGATCTACTTCGACGACGACACAAACGACACCGAGACCTTCCTGCTCGGTTCCCGGGAGATCGCGGCCACGACGGACCTGACCGTCTACAGCCCCGAGTCCGCGCTGGGCAAGGCGATCCTGGGTGGTCGAGCCGGGCAGACCTGCACCTACACGGCGCCCAGCGGCGCCGACATCAAGGTGACAGTGGTCAGCTTCGAGCCGTTCTCCGGCTGATTCTCGCCGGTCGCGCCACCCGCTGCCGGCCGGCTCGACCGACGCCGGCATCCGCTGTCGAAACACCGCGCATCCGAGGCGTGGCACCCACCGGTGTCACGCCTCGGCCGCGAAGACCACCTGGTAGCCACTGGCCCGTAGGGCGCTGATCAGGGTGTCCGAGTGCTCGACGCCCCGGGTCTCCACCGACAGCGCCACCTCCACCTCGCCGAGGCTGAGGTGCGGGTTGGCCCGCTGGTGCTCCACGTCCACCACGTTGGCCCGGTGCTCGGCGATCTGGCTGAGCAGCGACGCGAGCTGCCCTGGCCGGTCCGAACAGCGGACGGTGACCCGCAGGTAGCGACCCGCCGCGGCCAACCCGTGCTCGATCACCCGCAGCATCAGCAGCGGGTCGATGTTGCCGCCGGAGAGCACCGCGACCACGGGGGTCTCCACCTCGACCACGCCGGCCAGCAGCGCGGCCACACCGACCGCCCCGGCCGGCTCGACCACCTGCTTGCCCCGCTCCAGCAGCATCAGCAGGGCCCGGGAGATGTCCTCCTCGGAGACCGTGACGATCTCGTCGACCAGCTTGCGCACGTGGTTGAAGGTGATTTCGCCCGGCCGGCCGACCGCGATGCCGTCGGCGATGGTGGAGAAGATGGGCAGCCGGACCGGTTCCCCGGCCACCAGCGAGGGCGGGAACGCCGCCGCCCCGGCCGCCTGCACGCCGATGATCCGGACATCCGGGCGCAACGCCTTCACGGCCACCGCCATGCCCGAGATCAGACCGCCGCCACCCACCCCGGTGATGATCGTCTTCACGTCCGGGCACTGTTCGAGGATCTCCAGCGCCACGGTGCCCTGCCCGGCGATCACATCGGGATGGTCGAACGGGTGGATCAGCACCGCGCCGGTGCGCTCGGCGTACGTGTGCGCCGCGACCAGCGACTCGTCGACGGTGTTCCCGGCCAGCTCGACCTGCGCGCCGTACCCCTTGGTGGCGGCGACCTTCGGCAGCGGCGCGTTGACGGGCATGAAGACGGTGGCGTGCGTGCCGACCAGGCCGGCGGCGAGTGCCACGCCCTGCGCGTGGTTGCCAGCGCTCGCCGCTACCACGCCGCGCTCCCGCTCCGCCGCCGACAACCGGGAGATCCGCACGTACGCGCCCCGCACCTTGTACGAGCCGGCGCGCTGCACGTTCTCGCACTTGAGCCACGTCGGCCCGCCCAGTGCCGCGCTGAGCGGCCGGGAGGGCTCCAGTGGGGTGGTGCGGGTGACGCCAGCGAGCAACTCCCGTGCGGCCCGCACGTCGTCGAGACCGACCAGTTCCGTCATGCCCCGATCGTGCCATTCGCCCCCGTGGCACCCTGCGGCGACACCGGTGCGAGGCGTGCGGGAGACGGTCACGCGGTGGCCGGCGACTCCGTGCCGACCCGGGGGTAGCCGGGGGCGTGACGCGTCCACGGGGCGGCCATCTCGAACTGACCGGCCACACCGAGCAACAGCAGCTCCGAACCGGGCGGACCGACCAGCTGCACGGCGACCGGCAGGCCGTCCGGGCGGCGGCCGACCGGCACGACGACCGCCGGCAGGCCGGCGATGTTCCAGGGTGCGGCGTACGGGGCGTACCGGATGTTGGCTGACATGTTCGCCCGCCAGGACCGCTCCGACCAGCGGGCCGCCTCCGGTGGCGCGCTGGCCAGCGCCGGGGTGAGTAGCAGGTCGACCGAGTGGTCGGTGAAGAAGTCGACGGACCGTTGCCGCCAGGCGGCCCGGTCCGCCTCCCGCACGTAGCCGCGACGCTGCGCCCACTCGCCGAGCGCGACGTGTCGCCGGGTCCGCCGTTGCAGCCCACGCCGGTCCAGACCGGAGGCCCGGACGTCGGTGGCGGCCGCGGCGAGCCAGGTGGCGATGCCCTGCAGGCCGAGCGCGGTCGGGTAGACCGGATCGGCCGGCACGGTGTCGTGCCCGGCGGCGGCGAGGAGCCGACCGGCGGCGGCGACCGCGTCCCGGTTTGGCGCGTCCGGTGCGACACCGCGCACCGGCGAACGCAGCGAGACACCCACCCGCAGCCGCTGCGGGGGGACCAGCTTCTCGGGACGCCGGCCGGCGAGCACCGAGAAGCCGACCGCCGCGTCGGCGACAGTGCTGGTGAGCATGCCGTGCTCGGTGAGGCCGAACCAGTCGTCCGCCCCGAGCTGGCAGGGGACCACGCCCCGGCCCGGCTTGAGCCCGACGAGTCCGCAGCAGGCCGCAGGAATCCGGATCGAGCCGAGACCGTCGTTGGCGTGCGCGATCGGCACCAGCCCGGCGGCGACAGCGGCGGCGGCACCACCGGAGGACCCACCGGGGGTACGCGTGCTGTCCCAGGGGTTACGGGTGACCCCGCTGTCGTCGTCGGTCAGTGCCCACAGCCCCAGCTCCGGCATCCGGGTCACGCCGAGGATCACTGCGCCGGCGCCGCGCAGCCGACGCACCACCTCGTGGTCGGCCTCCGCCACCTCGGTGCGGGCGGCGGCCGACCCGTTCCAGGTGGGCAGACCGGCGACCGGTGTGTTCTCCTTGACCGCCACCGGAACCCCGGCCAGCGGCAGGTTGGCCAGGTCCTCCTGCTCGTCGACCTTCTCCGCCTCGGTGATCGCCTCACCGCCGCGAACGGCGCGGAACGCGGCCAGCTCACTGTCGGCTCGGGAGATGTACTCGAGGTGGTCGGCGACGACCTGGGTCGCCGAGACGTCACCTCGGCGTACGCCCCGGGCGATCTGCTTGGCGGTCGCTCCGACCCAGGTCGCCATGATGTCCTGCACGGCCATCCTCCCCCAGCGGTCAGCCCAGCGCCTGCTCCAGATCGGCGAGTAGGTCGTCGACCGTCTCGATGCCGACAGACAGTCGCACGAGATCCCCGGGAACTTCAAGCGGCGAGCCGGCAGCACTTGCGTGTGTCATCCGACCCGGGTGCTCGATCAGGGATTCCACACCACCCAGCGACTCGGCGAGCACGAAGAGCTTGGCCCGGTTGCAGATGTCCACGGCGTGGTCCTCACCACCGGCGGCGCGGAACGAGATCATGCCGCCGAACCTGCGCATCTGCTTGGCGGCCACCTCGTGACCGGGGTGCGAGGGCAGGCCCGGATAGAGCACCTGGGCGACCTTGGCGTGACCGTCGAGGTACGCGGCGAGCCGCTCGGCGTTGTCGCAGTGCCGGTCCATGCGTACCCCGAGGGTCTTGATGCCCCGCAGGGTGAGCCAGGCGTCGAACGGACCGTTGATCGCGCCCATCGCGTTCTGGTGGTAGCGCAACTCCTCGCCGAGCCCGGCGTCGGCGACGACGAGGGCGCCACCGACCACGTCGGAGTGCCCGCCGACGTACTTGGTGGTGGAGTGCACCACGACGTCCGCGCCGAAGGCGATCGGCTGCTGCAGGTACGGCGAGGCGAAGGTGTTGTCCACCACCAGCAGGGCGCCCGCGTCATGTGCCACGGCGGCCAGGGCGGCGATGTCGGCGATGCCGAGCAGCGGGTTGGTCGGCGTCTCCACCCAGACGATCTTCGTGCGGCCGGGCTGCACCGCCGCCCGGACCGCGTCCGGGTCGGAGACCTTGGCCGGGCTGAACTCCAGGCCCCAGCGTTGGGCGACCCGGGCGAAGAGCCGGTACGTGCCGCCGTACGCGTCGTCCGGGATCACCACGTGGTCGCCGGGCTGACACACGGCCCGCAGCAGGGTGTCCTCCGCTGCCAGGCCGCTGGCGAAGGCGAGCCCCACCGGCCCGCCCTCCAGCGCCGCCAGGCACTCCTGGAGCGCGTCACGGGTCGGGTTGCCGGAGCGGCTGTACTCGTAGCCGAGACGAGGTGCGCCGACGGCGTCCTGGGCGTACGTGCTGGTCTGGTAGATCGGTGGGATCACCGCGCCGGTGCGGGCCTCGGGGTCCTGACCGGCGTGGATGGCGAGCGTCTCGAAGCCGTGACTCATTCTGGTGAGGCTAGTGCCCCGCCCCGAGGGCGGGAACGGAACCCGCGCTCCCGGTGGGGGCCGGGCCTTCCGGCCCGGCCCCGTGTGCCAGCCAGGGGCCGACGGCCGGTCAGTCGGCCGGTACGGGCAGGACGTGCAGGGTGGCCGGGTTTCTCCCGGTCCAGTCGTAGGAGAGCGCGTAGAGCCGTGCACCGTTCGGCGACCAGGCCAACCCACCCGGGCTCAGCTCACCGCCTCCCAGCACGAAGCGGGTCAGCTCGGTGCCGTCCGGCCGATGGACGAACAGGTACGACGTGTCCGCCGCGGCGGCGATCCTGGTGCCGTCGCGGGACGGCTCGACGGCGGCCGGGTAGGCGCCGGTGGGGAAGGTCGCGGAGGGGGTGGTGATGTCGGCGAACGGGAACGCCTGCACCTCGTACGGGGCACCGGCCGCGGTGTAGACGGTGGTGCCGGTCGGGTCGAGGGCGATGTCCCGCAGGTTGCTGCCGATCGCCGTCCAGTCGCTCGCCCGCAGCAGGGTCAGCGTTCCCCCGGCTCCGATGGCGTACGCGTAGACCGACGCCGGGCTCAACGACATCTGCCCGGCCAGCAGCACCGACCGGTTCTGGCTGGCGGCGGCGAGCAGCGGAGCGCCATAGAAGTCCTGAGTGGTGGCCAACCCCGTCGTCACCCGGGCCGGCTGGCGTCCCAGGTCGATCTGGCCGATGTTGCCGCCCCACTGGTCACAGCCGTAGCCGAACCACAGGTACCGGCCGGTCAACGCCAGCGACGACGGGCACTCGCCCGCGCCGGTGTCGTACCGGGCCGACTCAATCAGCGAGCCGGTGTCGAAGGCGGCGATGGCGTTGGCGGTGGGCAGCGCCACGTAGAGGGTCCGCCGGTCGGCGCTGAGCAGCAGGTCGGTGGGGCCGGGCAGGCCCGACAGCGTGCCGACCACGGTGCCTGTCGCGCTGGTCACCACGACATCGGTTGCGGAACTGCCACCGCTGACGAAGACCCGGTCACCGGCCGACACCACGTCGGCCACCGTGTTCAGCGGCAGTGCGACGGCGGTCGGCGCGGCGGCCGCCTGGGCGTGGCCCGGGGTCGCGCCGGTGAGCAGCCCGGCGATCAGCGCCGCCAGCGCCAGGGTGAGGCCTCTTCTGTTCTGCAAGCTTGGTCCTTTCGGAGCGTCGACGCGCACGCCGACGGCCGGGATCACCCCGCGTTCATTCATTCACGTAGATGATTACCACAGTCGGTTCACGTGCGGGGGGCGCCGTGCCTCGCGAGGCGCCGGCATAGCCTGGGCCGATGAGCGGTTGCGTGTTCTGCGGGATCGTGACGGGCGAGGTGCCGGCGTTCCGGGTGGCCGACACCCCGGACGGGGTGGCCTTCCTGGACACCCGGCCGGTGTTCAAAGGCCATGTCCTGGTGGTGCCCCGGGTGCACCTGGTGACCCTGGCGGAGTTGCCGGCCGACCTGCTGCCCGACTACTTCGCCATGGTTCAGCGGCTCGCGGTGGCGGTAGAGACCGCTCTCGGCGCCGGTGGGACGTTCGTGGCGATGAACAACAAGGTGTCCCAATCGGTGCCCCACCTGCACACCCACGTGGTCCCTCGCACCAAGGGCGACGGGTTGCGGGGCTTCTTCTGGCCGCGCACGCGGTACGACGACGACACCGAGGCCCAGGCGTACGCGGACCGGATCGCGGCTGCGCTCCCCGGCGGGGCCTGACTGACTGTCACGCGGGTAAGGAAGGTGGACCCTCCGGTGTTACACGCTGGGAGTGGTACGAGAGGAGATCCCCACCGTGTTTTTGCGCCGTATGAACGCCGATATGGTCTCGCCCGACCAGGCCCTGCCGGGCCGTTCGATCGCCATGCCGGTCGCCGACCGCCACGAGGTGCTGGGCACCCCGTTGAAGGGCCCGTTCCCTGAGGGCCTTCAGGTAGCGGTCTTCGGCATGGGCTGTTTCTGGGGTGCCGAGCGGCTGTTCTGGACGCTGCCCGGTGTCTACACCACCTCCGCCGGCTACGCGGGTGGCATCACCAAGAACCCGACGTACGAGGAGACGTGTTCCGGCCGGACCGGGCACGCCGAGGTCGTCCAGGTGGTGTACGACCCCAGCAAGATCAATTATGAGGATCTGCTGAAGGTCTTCTGGGAGAACCACGACCCGACCCAGGGCATGCGCCAGGGCAACGACGTGGGCACCCAGTACCGCTCGGCGATCTACACGACCACCGACGAGCAGCGGACCATCGCGGAGTCGTCCCGGGACGCGTTCCAGCCGATCGTGACGCGGGCCGGCAAGGGTGAGATCACCACCGAGATCGCGCCGCTCGGCAGCTACTACTTCGCCGAGGACTACCACCAGCAGTACCTGGCGCCGACCAAGAACCCGAACGGGTACTGCAACCACGGCCCGAACGGGCTGAGCTGCCCGGTCGGCGTGGCCCGAGTCGGCGGCTGACCAAGACGCACACCACCCCGTCGGGGGGGGGGGGGGGGGGGGCCCCCCCCGGGGGGGGGGGGCGCCCCCCCCCCCGGGGGGGGGGGGGCCCCCCCCAACGCCGCCCCCGGCCCCCCACCCGACGCCGCCCC